>JAGRKA010000050.1 GCA_020442475.1 Alphaproteobacteria bacterium
TTGGCCTTATAGGCTAACCGAACGGTCTGCGCTTTGATCGTAATGCCGCGTTCACGCTCGATATCCATGGAATCGAGTACTTGCTCTTTCATTTCGCGCTCTTCCAGCCCGCCGCAAGTTTGAATCAGACGGTCGGCCAGCGTCGATTTCCCATGGTCGATATGGGCGATGATGGCGAAATTGCGAATATGTTCGAGAGGCTTGCTCATGGGGGAAATCAATAGGGCTTTAGACCGTGAAATTCAAGCTTTATGAAAGGGCTGAACTGTGTTTACCTGATTTTATGATGAGTGAAGACCAAAAGCCCGCACCAAAGCATAAAATCGTTTTGAACGATCCGTCAGGTCGCCCGCAGAAAGCTGGAAGTCCACTGATATGGATTTTATTGCTTGCAGTCCCGGTCGTGCCTGCTTTTTACCTAAGCTTGATGCACAAGGCAGAGGACATTCCAACGCTGGAGGCGCCACAAAGCGGGGTTGCCGAGGTGCCGGCAGGCGAGGCTGTATCTCGCCGTGGCGGCGGCCAAGCGTTTCTGGATAGGCAGATACAGGCTGCACAGAAGGCCGTATCCTGTGATTTTAAAGATTGGATCGGCATGCGGGTTGAGCAAAACATGCTGGAAGCACTGGCAGAAAAGGGCCGTCCGCAAAGGCTTTTGCCGCCGGATACGGACTATACGAGTGATTACGTACCGGAGCGGGTGAATTTCGATCTGGATGAAAACGGGATCATCTTGCGCATTTGGTGCGGTTAGCGCGCGGCGTTTCATGTCAGTGTTCTTTTTGCTTTTGCAAAGCCGCATTTTGTGAAAGAAGTAAGCAGCGTTTCAGCAGCCTGCCAAGAGAGAGGCCGCTGCGCTGGAGGTTCCACAATCGATAAGGGCTTTTTGATGGAAGTCTGGATTCTTTTTAACGAGGAGGTCGAAGGGCCTTCCGCCGAAGCTTTCGAAATCAGGCGCTTTCTTGAGGAAGGCCGCAATATGGGGGTCGATGTCAAAGTCTTTCGGCCTGAACAGTTCGATCTTCTGGTTTCGGAGCGGGACCGCGAATCGATCCTGATTGATGGCCAGCGGATCAAGCTGCCTGATTTCATTTTGCCACGGACTTATGTGGTGGATACAGGCTATTTTGCACTCGCCGTGATTCGGCAACTTGAGCGCCTCGGCGTACGGGTTTTTAACAGTTCGATCTCTATCGAAATGGTTGCTGACAAGCTTCATACGCATCAGGCGCTTGTCGAGAGCAGCTTACCGACGCCGGAGACGATGCTGGCCAAATTTCCGGTCGATGTGGATCTGGTTGAAAACCATATCGGCTTTCCGGTGGTGGTTAAAACTCTTTTGGGCGTGAACGGGAACGGCGTGTTCCTGATGGAAAACCGGAGCGCCTTTGCCGATTTAATGGCGCTTATTGGGGCAACAAACCCGAATATCCAACTCATTTTCCAAAAATTTATTGCCAAGAGTAAAGGGCGCGATATTCGTATGTTTGTCGTCGATGGCGAGGTGATCGCTTCGATGGAGCGCCGCGCACGCGAGGGCGATTTTAAGGCGAATTACTCGCAAGGGGCCAGTGTCGTCGAATTTGAACCGGATGAAGAGGCTATCCGGCTGGCTGTTCGGACTGCGGAAATTCTGAACTTACAGGTGGCGGGGATCGACCTCCTCTACGCGGATGAGGGCTACACGATCTGTGAAGCCAACACATTCCCCGGTTTCAAGGGGCTGGAATCGTGTTGCAATGTCAATGTTCCGCAAGAAATTTTCAAGGCGATGCAGCGCCATCACGCTAAAGGCAAGGCTGAAAGGGTTACGCTTGAGGAATTCGAAACATTTGCAGAATTCGAAGCAAATCGGGCGGCCAAGTTACAAGAGTAGCAAACTCTTCGCCTTAACCTTCGGAATAAGAAGAGCGCTTTTTGTACGTTCTTTACTGGATAGGCCTGTTACTGCCCTTGACGAAAGTTTCCGGCGCATCGTCAATCATCCTGATCCGGCCGTGCCGGTATTCCAGAACGGCCAGTCCACGCTCCGCTGTGCCGTCGGGGCGGAAGCGGAAAATACCATCTATACCTGCAAAACCGTTCGGGTTTGAGATCGCAGCTTGATCGAAGGCCGGGCGGCCTGTTTCACGCAGACCCCGGCGGGCAAGCACGGCGGATAAGGCTGTAGCGTCATAGGCCAGCGATGCCAGACGCGGGGCTGAATAGCCATAAGTTGCAACGAAGTGCCGTTCAAAGGATTCCCGTAAAGCCGGAGAGGGCGCAGCAAACCATGAGCCTGCAAGGCTTGATTCTGGTGCCAGTCCCGGATCATCAAACAGCCCTGTTCCCAGCCGTTTAACCTTGTTTGGCGGTAAATCGTAATGACTGAGCAGATTGCCGATCGCGCTGGCCTGTTCGCCGCCTGTAGGCATTAAAACCGCGTCGAAGGGGAGCGGGGTATTCAAAGGACTCGCACCCGATGTCGTTGAGTTCTGTTGTGTAGCCGTTCTTTGGTCATAGCGTGTAAATTGCCGTAGAGCCGGTGCAAGATTATTGCTTTGCGGAGAGAAAGTCATCGTATCGGCCGTGTAGATTCCATAGCGCGGTGCCATAGCGTTATAGGCGGCGATCACGGCGTGGCCATATTCAGTTTGCGGGGCAATCACGCCGATCCTTTTTATTTTACGATCCGAAGCGTATTGAAGTACTCTTTCGATCTGGTCAAAGGGTAGGAAGCCCATAATATAAGTGCCGCCTCCGGCCAGTCCCCAGTCCGTTGAAAAGGCGATCATATTCACGCGCGCTCGTTGTGTGACTGGTCTAGCGGCTTGTACCGATGCAGCGAAGACAGGGCCGAGAACAAGCTGCGCACCGTCCTGAATGGCAGATTGCGCTGCTTCGCGCGCGCCATCCGCCGTGCCTCTGGTGTCGCGGGGGAGAAGCTCGAACCCGGCATAGCCCGCATCGAACAGAGCGATCTGCGCGGCCTGAAGCATCGCCTCGCCAAGGGCCTTGTGCTGGCCGGACAGGGGCAGGAGCAGGGCCACTTTGACCGGCGGCAGGTTATCGTCGTTATTCCGGAGCACCTGATTATATTCAGATTCTACAGGCCATTGAGGTGCCTCTGCCGTACTCGTCTCGGACGCAGGGGAGGGCGTGCCTTCATAAATGCCGGAGAGCGGATTGGGCGCTTGTTGTGCCGGTTCGTGCGGGACGCTCCGGTTGTAATCCCATGTCCGGTTGGCGTAGCCACCGCTGTTTCCGCCGGGGCCGCATGCGCCCAGAGTCAGAACAACGCCAAGAAGGCAAAAAAGAACGAAGGGTTTGACTATACATTCCGGCATGGCTTTTGCTACTTTTCTTGACGATGGATAACAGTGATACAAAAAAACACAGCGCTTGGCTACTCCCGGATAGGGGAAAAAAAGAAATACGCCCCGGCCTGTACCTTATCGCCACGCCGATCGGCAATCTGGCGGATATATCCTTGCGCGCGCTGGATACGCTGGCGGCGGCGGATCTGATTGTCTGTGAAGATACGCGCGTTTCCGGAAAGCTCTTATCCTATTACGGATTAAAGCGCCCCTTGCTTCCCTATAACGATCATAATGCGGACCGTCAGCGCGGGACAATTTTACGCGCCCTTGAAAGCGGACAAATCGTTGCTCTGATCAGCGATGCCGGGACGCCTCTTGTATCCGATCCGGGGTATAAGCTGGTGCGGGCCTGCCGCGAGGCGGAGATATATGTGACGGTTGTTCCGGGTGCAAGTGCGGTTTTAAGCGGGGTTCAGCTTTCCGGTTTGCCTGCGGTTCCTTTCACGTTTCTGGGGTTTTTACCATCGAAATCGGCGGCGCGCCGGACGGCGCTGGAAGGCTGGAAAGCCGTGTCCTCAACACTAGTTTTATTTGAAGCGCCGCAGCGTTTGACCGATTCGCTTCAGGATATTTTGAGCGTTCTGGGGGATCGTCCGGCGGCGCTGGTCCGGGAAATTACGAAATTGTACGAGGAGGCTCGTTTGGGGATGGTTTCCGGTTTGCTAGAAGAGATAAAGGCAAGCGGCGCGCCCAAGGGGGAGCAGGTGATCGTTATCGGCCCGCCCGAAGTCGTCGCGGTGACGGAGGAGGCTTTGCAGGCATTGCTGGCCGAATCACTTAAAACAATGACAACCAAAGAGGCTGCCGCCTTTGTAGCGCAGCAGACGGGACATTCAAAAAAACAGCTTTACGAGATGGCTTTGGCGCTGCGTCATGAACAAGAGTGAGGGGAGTAGGCAGGCGGCTTACAAGCGCGGCCTTTATGCCGAAGGGCTTGCTGCGCTTTATTTTCGGGTACGCGGCTATCGTATCGTATGCAGGCGTTATAAAACGCCCGTGGGTGAGATTGATTTGATCGTAGAGAAAAAAGGGCGGCTGGTTGCAGTTGAGGTTAAAACGCGCTCAACCCTTGAGGAGGCGCTTTGCGCGGTAACCCCAAGGGGGCGTGCCCGTATCGAAAAAGCTCTGGGACATTTTCTGATGCGCCACCCGGCCTTTTCAGCCCATGATATCCGCTTTGATGTTATTGCCGGGAGCCATCCTTTTTGTTGGCGGCATCTGGACAATGCGTGGGAAGCGCGTTCATAATGGACCCGAACGACTCTTCGATTCCTCATCGGGGCATTGCCATCATGAAAAATCTTTTTCCTTTATTATCTATCGGTGCAGTTTTAGCGCTTCCCGCCTGTACTTTTACGGGTGTTGCAACCGGTCTGGGTGCGACTGCGGGCGTTGCGGCGGCACAGGAGGGCGGAATCAGCCGGGCCTTGAGCGATGCGCGTATCCAGACCCAGATCAATGATTTATGGTTCCGTTACGATATCGACATGTTCAGGAAACTGGATATGACGGTGAAGGAAGGCCGCGTCCTTGTAACCGGTGTCGTTCAGAATCCGGAACATAGGGTCGAAGCGATTCGGCTGGCTTGGCAGCCCGAAGGCGTGAAGCAGGTTATTAACGAGGTCCGCGTTGCCGACAGTAACGGTATCGTCGGTTTCGCTAAAGACGCTTGGATCAGCGCAAGGCTACGCAGTGCTTTGATTTTTGATAAGCAGGTGCAGTCCATTAATTACAATATTGATACGGTGCAGGGCTCTATTTATCTGATGGGTTTTGCGCTGTCACAATCTGAACTGAACCGGGTTATTGAGTTGGCCCGAACGGTCCCCGGCGCGCGGCAGGTCGTGAGCTATGTCAAAATCGTCGGGGCCGATAGCGGGGCTTCAACACCTTATGACGATACAGGCGCAGGCGGGCAGGGGGCCACGCCGCCGCCTATTGCGGACTCACAAAATGATAGTGGGACGTATAGTAACGGAAATGCCGGCTATAACGATCAGTACGGTTCCTCATCGTCTTACGGAGCGGAACCGTCTTACGATACAGGGAATACGGATGGAAACTCCTCCGATCCGTGGGGGGAGTCGAATAACCCCTCCGCCCCTGTCCAGTTGGTTCCGTACAGTTCCTCCTCCTCTTCATCTTCGACCGGCAACCGCCAAGGAATCGAGGCTGAAGATCTTTTGTGGAATGATAAGCAGTAAAGAAGGCCCATGGATTTGAATCCGGCGGATTATCTAAAGCAGATAGGTGCGCTGGCCGACGATCAAATCGATCCGGGCCCGGCATCCATAGCGCTCGCCGGTATGAGACGCCCCGGCCTGTCTTTGGAACGCTACATTCATCATCTGGAAATGCTGGCCCATGAGGTTAGCGAACGCCACCGGATGTTGCTTGAGGCCGGCGCGGATGATGACGTACAGACGCAGCTTGCCGCTTTGAAATACGTGATTTACGAGAACTATGGCTATAGCGCAGATACGAAGGGTTATAGCGATTTGAACGATGCCGATCTTGTCGGGGTCATTGACCGGCGTAAGGGAACGCCGCTGGCTTTGTCGATCCTGTATATCAGCGCGGCTCAAGCGCAGGGTTGGAGTGTGAGCGGGCTTGATATGCCGGGGCATTTTTTGTGCCGGTTGGAAAAGGACGGGCAGCGGGTGATCTTCGATCCGTTCAATAGCTGCACCGTTCTGGATGCCGCCGGGTTGCGGGCCCTTATTAAGAAGACGCTTGGTCCGGAGGCCGAGCTGTCCTCGGATTATTATACGCCTTTGTCTAACCGCGGGATTTTGATGCGCCTGCAAAATAACGTGAAATTTTTCCTGATTGAGGCTGAAGATTACGAAGCGGCGTCGGAGATCGTCGAGACGATGCGTATTTTCGCGCCTGAGGAATACCGCTCTCTTCTGGATTTGGGCGTTCTTTATGCGCGCACGGGCCGGATTGCCGAGGCAGTTAAGGCGCTGGAATCATATCTGGAACATGTCCCGGATCTTGCAGCACAACGCGATGTAGTGCTCCTTTTAGGAGAACTAAAGGACAGTCTGGAGCCGTGATCTTCGCATGTAAACGTGACGGCGCTATGAGAGTATGCCTATCCGTTTAAGCATATCCAAAGCTGCGTCCCGGTCCGATTGTATATATTCGGGTTCTGCCTGCGCGGTGTGTTTTTCAAGCCCGCTTATATCCGCATGAGATAGGCCGAAATAAATTTTCGGAATACCGACACTTTTAATCAGGGCCTTGCCAACCATAGTCGGCTCTGCGCTGCAATACAGAATGCAGTCCGAGAGATTTGTCTTTCCAAGCTTTTCAGCCGCCTTCCGGATGGCCATGACTTCTGCGTGTGCCGTCGGGTCGGCCTGCGCCCCTGCGCTGCTGACGCCTTCGCCGAGGATATGGCCTTTGTGATCGGCGACGAGCGCGCCGAACGGCGCACCCTGACGCATTCTGGCGTTTTGTTCCGCCAACGCCAGCGCCTTTTGAAGTAAGGCGGCAGGCTCATAGGTCAAGCTATGTGCTTCTGCGGCGCCCAAGGACGGCAGGCGCAGGCCACGACGTTTGAATATCTGTTCTGCAAGTTTAAGGAGGCGGTCCGGCTCCACGGGTTTTTGCATGACGCGTGTGACGCCCAGCGCGCTGGCCTCTGTCAGGATATCGCTGGACTCATCGGCGGTGATGATAACGACCGGAATATCCAGCGTATTGGCGACCAGATGTTTGACAAAGGCAAAGCCGCCGGTCGGGGCCATATTGATATCAACCAGTGCCAGATCGATATCCCTGTCTTTGACGACCTTGATCGCGCTTTCTCCGTCAATCGCGCCAAAAACGGTATAGCCGCGCGTGCGCAGAACCGCGGCCATCATCTCGCGGCTGACATCGTTATCTTCGGCAATTAGAATATTGATAGAGGGCGTATTACTCATCATGATATTTTTAGCACAATTTATGCGGCCTATGGTAATGGTAAAAGCATGAAAGTTTACCAAAATGCGCAGTGCGGGAGCGCTCTCTTTTTCATCCTGATTGCCGTAGCGCTGTTTGCCGCGCTCAGCTACACCGTCTCGAATATGATTCGCGGCGGAAGCGGAGAGACGATCATCACGGAAAAAATGGGTGTCTACGCGGACGATGTGCTGGGATATGGACGGCAGATGCGTCAGGCCGTGCAGGCTATGCGGATATCGAACGGATGCAGTGAAACCGATATCAGCTTTGAACATACGGCACTTGCCGGTTATACGCATACGCCCGCCGCATCGGATTCATGCAAGCTGTTTCACCCGTCCGGGGGCGGTATGAGTTATCAGGCGGCTTTACCGGCGGTAAATAGCGGGGCCGACTGGATTTTTACCGGTGCGAATGACGGAACCGCTATCGGGACGCAGTGCGATGCCGCCTCTTGTGCGGATCTGGTTGCGATTCTGCCGGGGCTTGGAGCAGGAATGTGCAAGGCGATTAATGAAAAGCTCGGCCTTGCGTCCGGAGCGGGTTATTTGACGCAGGAAGATGATTCGGTATCTGAAACGAAATTTCAAGGGACCTACAGCTTTGCGGAGCGAATCGAAGACAGTGCGGATGCCGATGCGCTCGAGGGAAAGATGCAAGGCTGCTTCGAGGGACGCAACGCACCGCAAAGTGCGGGGACGTATTATTTTTACCAGATCCTCGTCGCGCGTTAGGATTTCTCCCGGAGCGCCTTGTGTGAACCATCACAATAAGGTTTGTTTCCAGTGCGTTTGCACAGGCAAAGCCATTTTTTGCCGGTTTCTTCGGCGGTGAACTTATGGGGTTTGAAATCCGTACCTTTGTGAGAGCCGTCGCAATAGGGCTGGTTCGCTGAGAGCCCGCAGGTGCAGAAGAAATAGTTTTTGCCTTCTTCCAACTCGACTGCGATCGGCGATGTGCCTGCAATATTCGGCTCGTTCATAGGGGTATCCTTTCAGCTTGGTAGCTCTGATTAAATTTTCGCTGGGGTGTCTATAGCGGTTTTATAGTCTGCTTTTCAAGAGGCGCGCGGCGTTTTGCGGGGTGAACGAGGTTTTCCGCGCCCGTATTTTTGGGCATTCTCCAAAATAGCATAGGCAACGGTCGTGATATAGGAGTTGATCCTGCGGTAGTCCCGGATAATGTCCAGATGCAGTGAACTTGTTGCGATCGTTTCCGGAAGCCCGGTGCGCAGCCGCTCGAAATGATGCTCCGAGGTGGCGCGCTCGGCGAGGCGGATGTCTTTTTTGCCTTCGACAAGATTTTGCGCCAGTTCCGGATCTTCGGAAATAAAGATCGTTTGGGCCATACGCATATTTTCAAGGATGCGGCTATGGAAGGCTTTGATTTCTTCCCAGCCCTCATTAGAGAATTTATCGCGGTTCCGGATTTTTTTCTTGGCCAGCTCCATCAGGCTTTTATCAATGATATCGCCGATATGCTCGAGATTGGTCGCGAAGGTCAGGATTTGCAAATAGCGGTCCGTTTCTTTCGGGTCCAGCGATTCGCGGGTGAGTTTTGCAAGGTAGAGCTTGATCGCGCCGTACAGGGAATCGACGATATTGTCTTTTTTCCGGATCTCATTGGCGAGCATTTCATTATTATGCTCAAAAGTTTTGATCGTGTCCTCAAGCATTTTTTCAACTGTTTCAGCCATGCGCAGCGTTTCCCGTGCAGCAGCGGCCAACGCAACGACCGGTGTGTTTAAAGAGCGCTCGTCCAGATAAAGGGGTTTTTTTTTGCCTGCGTCCTTTTCAGGGCGGTAGGGGACGATCTTTTCACAAAGAGCGGCAACAAGAGGTATGACCGGCATAAATAGAAGCGCCAGAAACACGTTAAAGGCCGTATGGACGTGAACAATTTGGCGCTCAAGGGGAAAATCATGCGCTTCCAGAAAACCCGGAATATAAGGGAGGAGGGGCAGGACCAACAGAACGGTAAGGCCACGCATGAACAAATTGCCCGACGTAATGCGCCGTGCGACGCCGCTTTCATTGAAGGTCGCGATAAACGGAATGAGTGCGCCGCCGATATTGGCGCCCAGAACCAGTAGAAGACCGAGTTGGAGGTCTATAATATGGTGCGAGGCAAAGGAGGCAAAAAGCAGGACACTGGCCAGACTTGAATGGATCAGCCATGTGATGAGCGCGGCGACCAGAACGGCAAGAATCGGGTCGTTTTCCAGTGGTGCCAGAATAAGTGGCAGTGTATCTGAGTTTTTGAGCGGGGCCGAGGCTTCACGGATCAGGGACAGGGCCAGCAAAATCAGGCCTAGCCCGATCATCAGGCGGAAGACATGGCGTTTGCGTCCGCCATGCTCATAGATCATATGACCAGCGATACCGATCACCAGCAGAGCTGGAGAGAGGAAAGACAAGTCAAATGTCAGAACTTGCGCGACCAGCGTTGTGCTGACATCTGCGCCGATCATTGCGGCCAGAAGAACGCTGAGCGGGAGAGTCTGTTTTTTGGTGAAAGAGATGAGCAGCAGGGCTGTGGCTGTTGAGCTTTGGAGCATCGCGGTGACGGTTGCACCTGACAAAAAGGCCGTGAAACGGTTGCCGAGGCCGACTGCGATGATCCGGCGCAGTGAAACGCCGAAAGCGCGCGTAAAGCCGAATTTGACCATGCGCGTGCCCCATAGGAGGAGGCACACCGCACCGGCGATATGCAATAAAATCAATGTTCCGTTGATGGCGGCTCTCCTTTGGCACGCTAAGAAACAAGTCTTCTAGCATGCCTCAAAACAGGGGCTGAACGCAAGGGGGAGCGGGTGCTTCTCTATGATGTCCGCATATTCGGCTTAAAAGCTTGAAAAGAAGATTTTTCATTTTTTTAAGATTTTTTTAAAAAAGATGTTTGACAGCCCCAGGGTGCGCATGTATATATCCCCAACATCTTGAGACGGAGCGATCCGGAGCGGATGGATGAAGTGAGAAAGACCTTGGTCTGTAACACTTTTTGTTGACGGCTTTAGTTCTTCGGACTATAGTGCAGACATCATAAAAATAGATTTGGTTGGGAAACGAAGATTTTTTGGGTCCCAGCTTTTTTGCGGCCCGGAGGCCAAACTTTTAAGTAAGGTGTCCGGTCAGCGTTGGTTCTTGTACATCGTGAATAGGAAAGAAGAGATACGCAGGCAGCAGTGACTTGTGCCTGAAGGAGGTTTCCTCCGGATGGTTTGCATTGGATGCATTAAACAGGAAAATCTGTTTGCACTGTGTGATCTTTCATGACGCACGCGATCCTGTGAGAGGGATCGCAAAATGTTACGGCTCTCTTTTAGAGTGTCGTAACGCCAAGCAAGCAGATTTTTCAAAGACATTATACTTTGAGAAATCAACCAGAAATTTTTTTGGGTGATTTTGAGATGGATTCAAACTTGAGAGTTTGATCCTGGCTCAGAACGAACGCTGGCGGCAGGCTTAACACATGCAAGTCGAACGAACCTTCGGGTTAGTG
>JAGRKA010000051.1 GCA_020442475.1 Alphaproteobacteria bacterium
CCATCGAAACTGGAAGTATCCCACAAGGAAGGTGCAAATACAGGCCGGATTATCGTGGAGCCTTTGGAGCGTGGCTTCGGCCTGACGCTGGGGAACGCGCTACGCCGCATTTTGTTGTCATCCCTTCAGGGTGCGGCTGTTACGGCCGTGCAGTTTGACGGCGTTTTGCACGAGTTTTCGACAATTGAAGGCGTGCGTGAGGACGTTACGGACATTATCCTGAATATTAAAGCGCTTGGCGTGCGGATGCATGCCGAAGGGCCGAAGAAAATGCGCCTGTCCGCAGAAGGGCCTTGTGAAGTCACTGCCGCACAGATCGAAGCCGGGGCGGATATCGAAATCATGAACCCGGATCTCGTGATTTGCACGCTCGACAAAGACGCGAAGCTGAATATGGAACTTACGGTTAACACGGGCAAGGGATATCGCCCTGCGTCCCAGAACCGTCCGGAAGAAGCGCCTGTCGGCCTGATTCCCGTGGACTCCGTATTCTCGCCGGTGCGCAAAGTCAGCTACGAAATCGAAGATACCCGCGTCGGGCAAATTACAGACTATGACAAGCTGACGCTGAATGTTGAAACGAACGGCGTTGTCTCTCCAGAAGATGCGGTTGCCTTCGCGGCCCGTATCCTGCAGGACCAGCTTCAAGTCTTCGTGAATTTCGAAGAGCCGGAAACCGGATCGCAGAAAGAAGAGGCTGAAGAGTTGCCCTTCAACAGGAACCTGCTGCGCAAGGTCGAAGAGCTGGAACTGTCTGTACGCTCTGCGAATTGCCTTAAGAACGACAATATTATTTATATTGGCGATCTGGTTCAAAAATCCGAGGGCGATATGCTCCGGACACCCAATTTTGGCCGTAAGTCCCTGAATGAGATCAAAGAAGTGCTCTCAACGATGGGGTTGCATCTGGGTATGCAGGTCGAAGGCTGGCCGCCTGAAAATATTGAGGATATGGCCCGCAAAGTTGACGAGCCCTTTTAGAGCGTTCATCGTTCGATTTTGGCTGCGTTACGCGTTGCTCACGTACCCTTTTGTACGCTTCGCGCCTCGCGCCTGACCGGAATCGAACGCTGTTTGCTCTCGTAGGAAGGCTTGTTAGAAGAAAGTATCCGGGCCGTGGTGGCCCGGACCGGTGTGAAAACGGTCTCTGTCGAGTAACTATAGAGAAAGGCCGTGCGGACCGGAATGTTTGAGGGATATCATACGTGATATCCGTAGCGCGATAAGATGAAAGGACAAGCGCCATGAAACATGGAATTAAACAACGTAAACTGAACCGTTCGACCAGCCACCGTAAGGCTATGCTGGCAAACATGGCGGCTTCGTTGATCAAACACGAGCAGATCACCACGACTTTGCCGAAGGCTAAAGAGCTTCGCCCTTTCGTTGAAAAGCTGATCACACTGGGGAAACAGGCTAACGACAACCCTGAGAAAGCGTTGGCGAACCGCCGCCTCGCGATTTCTCGCATGCGCGATGAAGCACAGGTCAAAAAACTTTTTGATGTATTGGCTGAGCGTTACTCCGGCCGTCCCGGCGGTTATACGCGTATCATGAAGGCGGGTTTCCGTTATGGGGATGCTGCGCCGATGGCCGTGATTGAGCTTGTTGATCGCGATGTTGAAGCTAAGGGTAAAGATAGCGGCCCGGTTCAGTTCGATGATGAGGCTGAGGCTCCGGCAGCGGACGCGCCTGCGGCAGAGGACAAGCCAAAGAAAAAGCCTGCGGCTTCTAAAAAGGCAGATGGTGAAAAAGCTAAGGCCGATAAGCCGAAAGCGGATAAGGCACCTGCCGGTAAGTCCGGAAGTGCTAAAACAGTAGCCCCGAAAAAAGCACCTGTTAAGGGTGCTTCCAAGCGCGGCGGCTAGGGCTTTTTACATTCTATAGAGTTTACAATGAAGGCGCCTGCTCCTAGCGGCGCCTTTTTGCTCATCACATGGATGGGGCTAGCTGAGCACGCGCCTTACCCTTTCGGCGGGACGAAAATTTCTGCAGTATCACCCGGCCAATGTTCGATATAGAGTGAGCGCGAAGGGAAGGCGAAGCCGGTCTTAGCTCTGTTTTCAACGATATCCTTGATTTCGAGCGCAAAGGCCTCTTTGATCGCCAGCCACTCACCCCAATTTGTCGTCTTCGTAAAGCAATAAATCAGGAAGTCGATTGAGCTGTCGTTAAAGCTGTCTACCCGGACAAAGGTCGCCACTTCGTCCGCACGGGCGAAGGCTTCGTTTTCCTCCAGATATTTCGTGATCTCGTCGCGGATGATTTTAAGCTGGTCCACGGACGTACCGTAAACGACCCCGATTTGCCATTTGATCCGCCGGTGTGACATACGGGAGAAGTTCGTAACAACCGCGTCCGACAGAGCCGAATTCGGGACGTGAACCGGTGCTTTATCAAAGCGGCGGACCTTGGTGGAGCGAAAACCTATATCCTCGACCGTACCTTCGACGATGCCTTCGACCATGATCCATTCGCCGGGATGAAAGCGTTTTTCAGCAATGATGGTGACGCCGCCGATCAAATTCTTGAAAAGGTCTTGCGCGCCGAGTGCGACAGCCGCACCGAACAGACCCAGCCCGGCCAGGAGCGGACCAACCGCGATGCCCCAGATTTCAAGGATGACAGCCGCACCAATAAACACGACCAGCACTTTGAACAGCTTAAAAATCCAGTTCATCATCGTGGCCGAGAGCAGCCGCTCAAGGCGGCGGAACATCTGCCCGATCGGCTCCAGCGCACGGTGTAGCGACCAGAAAATCGTAAAGGCGATCAGCGAGCGGATCAGGTTGTCGAATAGGGTCTGGAGCGTATCATTCAGGCTCAAATAGTTCCCGGCGATAAACAGGCCGATAATGACGGGGATAAACCGGATCGGCGGGATCAGCGCGTCGATGACCCTATCGTCGACGTTATTGTCAGAGCGCCCGGCCCAGCGATGCAGGTAATCGAGGACATATTTGCTGAAGATACCGCGTGCCAGAAGGGCGACGAAGAAAATCCCCAGCGCGATAACGAGGCTGCCGATATCTACGCCCCACAGCCCGTGTTCCCAGACCTCAAGCGTTTTATCCCATAACATTTTTAAAGAGTCCTGCATTGCCATGCCTTTCTGCTTTGCGGCCATACCATAACGGGAAGCAGGGGGGCGGCTCAAGAGGGAAAAGCCTTGATCTTGAAGAGGGCTTGCATTAGACCTCCTAGAAGGAAGGCTGGCTGGAAAGAAGACAGGAAGGAGTACCGGGTATGAATGACGCGATCCCCACCGTAAAAGCAGAAGATATTAAGGTCGAGCGGATCGATGCCTCGGCGCATCCGGAGTTCAAAAATCACGAGCATCTATTCAAAATCACCGCGCCTACTTACGGCTTTACGGCGTTTATCGGGGTGCATAACACCGCGCTGGGGCCGGGCGAGGGCGGGATTCGCTACAAACATTACGGCAGCGAAGATGAGGCGGTTACGGATGTGCTGCGCCTGTCCGAAGGGATGACGCTTAAAAGTGCGGCGGCAAACTTGGAAGCTGGCGGCGGGAAAACAGTTGTGATGGCAATAGAAGGCGAACGCAAGCCGACACGTACGACGCTGGAGGCGCTGGCGCACGGGCTGAATGCTGTGAATGCCGACAAGCCGCTTTATTATGGCGCAGAAGATATGAATATCAGCGAGGACGATCTGGCCTATATGAGCGATTTTACCCGCTTTATCAAAGGTGCGCCTTCGGACAATCCGGAGATCGTGGGCGGCAACCCTTCGCCCTTGACGGCGCTGGGCGTATTTGAATGCATGAAAGTGGCCGTGCAGGAAAAATTCGGTGAAGGGCAAACGCTGGAAGGGCTGACGGTTGCCTTGCAGGGGGTTGGCTCTGTGGGCGGCGAACTGGCCCGGATGCTCTACGATGCCGGGGCGAAGATGGTGGCCAGCGATACGAACCCGGCGGCTTTCGTCGCGCTTGAGCGCGAAGGGATTGCGATCCAGCGTATCGAACTGGAGGAAATTTACGATGTGCAGGCCGATATTTTCGCGCCGAACGCCATCGGCGGGACGATCACCCGCGACGTAGCGGACCGGTTGCACAAGGCAGGCGTCAAGATTGTCTGCGGTGCGGCCAATAATCAGGAGCGCGACCAGATCGGCCATATCCAGAGCAAGAAAATGCTGGAGCTGGGCATATTATATTGCCCTGATTTTATTGTGAATTCCGGCGGAATTACGTGGGTCAATCTGGTCGGTGGTAAATCTGCCGAGGTGCGTGAGCGCGTCCGGACCCGAACTCCCCAGACTTTGCGCGAGGTGATCCGCCTTCAGAAGGAGAGCGGGAACGATATGGCCCATGTCGCGGAAGACTATGCGCTGGCCCGCGTCCGCTCCGCCGAAAAAAGACGCGCCGCCGAGAAGGGCGGAGACGCCGCGCCCCGCAGCGCCGCAGTCTAAGCGTTTGTGGGGCTAGAGTGTAAGGCCCAAGAGAAGTTGAAAGTTGAATGTCTAAGACCGATAAGGTGTCTACGTTAAAAATCTTTTTGCTGCTGATTGAGGCCAGTATGGTCGGCAGTTTTCTTGCGGCTCTCCTCTGCCTTGCTTTACCAATGAGTATTCGCGCATCAGACTGGGGCGGCCTCCTTGTCGCCTTTCCAGCTTTGTTAGTAGGGCCTCTCTACGCGTTGCCTGTACTGCTCCTGTGTGGATTGCCATTATGTATTTATGCGGATAGAAAAAATATACGGCATATATTTTACTTTGTGTTGTTCGGCGCCCTGACAGCAGGACTGTATAGCACTATTATCCTAGGGGTCCGTATGACTCTTATCTTTACTGTAGCAGGATTTTTTACAGGTATTTGCTACTGGTGGGTTATGTACAAAAGACCCGCTAAGAAGCAACTCCGGCCATGATTTTGAAAGGGAGATAAACACTTTATGCAGCAGCGCAGGGCGTTCCATACGGTTTTTCTAGCAGTTTTTCTAACAGGCCTGATTGCGGTGATGAGCGTTGGCACTTTCCCACGCCCGGCGAACGCCTATAGCTTGATGGGGGAACATACGCCGCTTTTTGAAAAGGGGCGCTATAAAAGTATGACGGGGCTTGCGGGGTTCGATTATTACCTGCTTAAGCCGCAAAATTACGATCCATCCAAAACCTATCCGCTTGTTTTGACGCTCCATGGCGCAAGCGGGCACAGCTACGGCGCGGATGTTTTGGCCGGATCTTTGATGCGTCAGGCTTACCCGGCTTTTGTGCTGGTGCCTTCGATTAAGCTCAATAGCTGGACTTTGCCGCATTTTACCGGCGATCTGCGTCAGGAGCCTTCCGCACATGTCATCGCGCTGATCAAACAGCTGGAAAAGCACTATGCGATTGATAAAAACAGGATTTATGTAACGGGTTATTCCGTCGGCGGGGCTGGAACGTTTGGGATCGTCGCACAGCATCCTGATTTTTTTGCGGCCGCCGCACCTTTATGCGGGAAGGGTATGCCCAGAGATGCCAAAGCCATGGCCAAAACACCGTTCTGGGTTTTCCACGGGAGTGCAGACAGGGTGATAGGCCCTGAAAACAGCCGCTTGATGGTCAATTCTATCCGCAATGCAGGTGGGAGCGTGCGCTATACGGAATATCCGGGCGTTGGGCATGATGTCTGGACGCATGCCTATACGGACAGGACGTTTTGGGCGTGGCTGTTTGCGCAGACACGCTAGGGCTTTTTCCTGTTAGTCCGTCGCTTCAAACCATTTGAAAGAGCAGGCGACAAATTCCGGATTGCGGAATTTTGGACGTGCGCCGCCATAGAGCAGGGGCTTGCCGTCAAGATCCGTCAGGATACCACCGGCTGCGCGCAGGACTGCATCCCCGGCGGCTGTGTCCCATTCGGACGTAGGGCCGAGGCGTGGATAGATGTCAGCCTTACCGCAGGCGACCGCACATAGCTTCAGCGAGGAGCCGCGCTTGATCAGCTTTTCGATTTTAAATTCGGCCAAGAAGCGGTCAAGGCGCTTGTCGTCGCCATGGCGGCGGCTGGCCACGACTGTCAGCCCGTCTTTGGGCGGCGTGCGCACATGGATTTCTTTGTCTTTGCCTGTCTCTTCGAGCCAGCGTACAGCCGTTCCTGCGCCGCATCCGGTATAAAGCTCTCCGCAGGCGGGGGCATAGACAACACCCAGCACAGGGACGCCAGTGCGGATCAGGGCGATATTGACCGTAAAATCTCCACCGCCGCTGATGAACTCCTTCGTACCATCCAGCGCATCGACCAGCCAGAAATACTCATGACCGTGCGGGTCCGGCGCTGTGCCAAGCGCGACCGATTCCTCCCCGACGACCGGCACACCGGGGGTCAACGCCGCCAGCCTTTCCGTGATCAGGGCTTCGGTTTCTTGGTCCGCAATGGTGACGGGCGAGCCATCGGCTTTTTCCTCCGCATGCGATGGCTCGATATCTTCGAAATAGCGCAGCGTGATCTCTCCGGCCTCAAGCGCGATGCGGCGGACCATGTTGCACAGGGCACCAAGATTGCGCAGGAGTTTATTATCCGCCGGTGATACGGTTTCTTGAGTCTCAGGATGCAATGGCTTTTTCCTCTCCTGTGCCGGAGGCTGATGTTGCGGCGCTTAACGCGACCTGTTGCTCGACATAGCGCAGGATTTGTTCGACGCAGGTTTCCACGTCGTTGTGCTGGGTATCGACAACCATTTCCGGGTTTTCCGGTGCTTCGTAAGGGGAATCGATCCCTGTGAAGTCAGCAATCTGTCCGGAGCGGGCCTTTTTGTACAGCCCCTTCGGGTCGCGCCCTTCGCAGGTCTGGAGGTCGGCCTGTACGTGGATTTCATGGAAACGCTCCGGGCTGGCTGCGCGGGCGCGGTTCCGGTCGGCCCGGTAGGGCGAGATGAAGGCCGTAATCACGATTAGCCCGGCATCGGCCATCAGTGCGGCCACCTCGCCGATCCGGCGGATATTTTCCGCGCGGTCTTTCGGTGAAAAGCCCAGATCTGCATTTAGCCCGTGCCGCACGTTATCGCCGTCCAGAACGTAAGTGTGATAGCCCTTTTCGAACAGGGATTTCTCGACGGCCATAGCCAGCGTCGATTTTCCGGCACCGGACAGACCCGTAAACCAGAAGGTCCCGCCGCGATGACCCATGCTTCGGGCGCGCACATCATGGCTGAGCAAATGCTCGACCTTGTAGATATTCTCGGATTTCGGGGCGCGGGCGCTGCGCTGGTCGGGGTAGCCCTCCATATTGACGGTCCCGCCGCCTGCGATGTCGTAACCGTCATACAACACGACCCGGCCCGTGCGGGCATTATCCGTATAGGGGTCGATGGGCAACAGGTCGCGCGCGCGGAGCGTCACTTCGCCAACTGCGTTACGTCCGACTTCACCGGCTTTTTCCGTCTGGGCGAGGTCGTTCGTGTTGATCACACGGTCGATAGATTGCACGGTGACCATGGCCTCATGCGTGCCGTAGCGGATTTTGTATGAATTTCCGACTTTGAGCGGGTTGGAAGACAGCCAGAAAATATTCGCGCGGAACACGTTGGAGAGCATGGGCGGGTTCTGCGTGTGGGAGCCGAAATGGCCGCGCTCGACGAAAATCCGCTCATCCAGCGTGATGCCGACGGATTCGCCTGCATGAGCCTCGACCTTGTCCGGGTCTTCCGGCCATGTCTCGATGGAGGTCACGACCGCTTGCTCATTCGTTGGGGAGAAGAGCAGCGTATCGCCTGTGCGCAGGATGCCGGTCTCGATCCGGCCCACGATAATCCGCCGCTCGCCATAGCGGTAAACATCCTGCACCGGAAAGCGCAGGGCACGGGACAGAGGCGGGCTTTCCACCTCGAACGCGTCCAGAACATCGACAAGGCTTTTCCCCCTATACCAGTCCAGATTATCGCCGCGTACTGAGATCATATCGCCATTCCGGGCAGAAATTGGGACGATAAAGGACGGACGGATGCCGATGGAACTTAGATATTCGTCAACCTGTTTGGAAACTTCGGCAAAGGTTTCCGTGCTGTGTTTCACCATGTCCATCTTGTTAATCACGACCGCGACCTGCCGCAGGCCGAGCAGGGAGAGCAGGTAAGCGTGGCGCTTGGTTTGTTCGCGTACGCCTTCCGTGGCATCGACGACAAGGATCGCCGCGTCGGCAGCTGCCGCGCCGGAGACCATGTTTTTCAGGAATTCCCGGTGGCCGGGCGCATCGATAATCACGTAATCACGCTGGTCCGTCGAGAACCAGATTTGCGTTGTGTCGATCGTAATCGCCTGATCCCGCTCGGCCTGAAAGCTGTCGAGTACAAACGACCATTCCAGCGCATCCGTGCCCCGGCGCTTGCAGATGGCCTGAAGCTCTTCGTATTTTCCCTCGGGCAGGGAATCCGTATCGTACAGCAACCGCCCGATGAGCGTGCTTTTTCCGTGATCGACATGCCCTACGATGACAACGCGGAGCTGTTGGGTGTTTTTTTGTTCAGTTTTCATTTTTTTCAAAAATACTCTGCGCCCTTCGCGCCTTTGTGGTTAAGTTTTTTTCGCCGGACCCCCGCCTGAAGCGGGGGTGACGGTTAGAAGCTCTTATTATCAGTCTATAGCCTGTCATGCCCGCCTTGTGCGGGCATCCGGAATTGTTTAAATACATATGGTTTCATACAAATCATCCCAATTTGGGTTCATTTCTTCAATCACGCGCATTTTCCATGTCCTGTTCCATTTCTTTAATCGTTTTTCACGTTTAATCGCGTTTTCAGGATCATCAAATATTTCGTAGTAAACCAGATTCTTAATCCCGTATTTCTTTGTAAAACCGTCTGCGACTTCGTTTTTATGTTCCCAGATACGTTTAGACAAGTCGGAGGTTATTCCGACATAAAATGTACTATTTCGCTCCTTGGCCATGATGTAGACGTAAAATTTCTTTTCTCTCATTTACTTTTTCGCCGGACCCTCGCACAAGGCGGGGGTGACATTGTAATTGTTGATTTACGCGGGTGACGCTGAAGTTACATATACCCTCGTGCCCTCAGCCGTTCGAAACTGTCCTCCGTTTCCTTATCCATGCTTCGCCCGGCGCGTTCAGAGGTGTTGGTCGTTTCCAGCTCCTCGATAATTTCCTCAATGGTGGAGGCCGCACTTTCAACCGGGAAGGTGATGTTTTTCTCGCCCAAAGAGCGGTAGCGCATCATTTTCCCCGTATTACCGTCCTTGCGGGCGTAGTAAAGCTCGCAGCTTGGGATGTTCTCGCGCTGGTGATAGCGCCAGATATCAAGCTCCGTCCAGTGCAGGATCGGGTGAATCCGTAAATGGCAGCCTTCCGGGAATTCTGTTTTATATTGGTCCCAGAATTCGGGCGGCTGGTCCTTGAAATCCCATGCCCCGTCAAAGCTGCGCGGAGAGAAGACGCGTTCCTTGGCGCGCAAGCCTTGCTCGTCCCGGCGAATACCGCAGATAATGCCCTTATAGGCTTTATCTTCCAAAAGGGTTTTGAGCCCTTCCGTTTTGCGCATCGCGCTACGCGTGGCCGGGGGCAGGGTAGGGTCCATTTCTTCTTCCGGCGGGCACATATGGTTGATGCAGTCCAGATCCCATTCCTTGATCAGCCGGTCGCGGAAATCGTAGACTTCCTGCATCTCCATACCGGTATCGAGCAGTACGACGGGAAAGGGCACGCGTCCGAAAAAGGCCTTGCGCACCAGCCAGAGCATCGCCGTAGAGTCCTTGCCGATCGACCAGAGCATCGCCATCGGGTGCAGGCGATTATAGGCCTCCCGGATGATGTAAATGCTCTTGGATTCAAGTTCGTCGAGGTAAGAATTCATCTTAGTTCTGCCTTTCCACCCTTTGTGATCCGCTTTCCGGAACGGCGCTTAAGGGGCGTACTTCACGCCGTCCAACCGATATATAATGGAAACCGTGTTTTTCCATCTCCGCAGGCTTATAAATGTTGCGCAGATCAACAATGCGCTTTTCTTCCATCAGCGCGCCGATCCGTCCCATATCGAGCGCGCGGAACTCGTTCCATTCGGTGATGATGACCAAAACATCCGCGCTGTCGGCGACCTCATATTCGTTTTTGCACCATTCCACATCCTCAAGATGTTTCGCGGCTTCTTCCATTGCCGCCGGATCGTAAGCGGCAATGTTCGCGCCCTCTTCCTGCAAAAGGGGAATAATCGCCAGAGCGGGCGCTTCACGTACATCGTCCGTATTGGGCTTGAAGGACAGGCCCAATACGCCGATCCGCTTTCCGGTCACATCGCCGCCGCAAATTTCGATCACCCGGTCTGCCATGGATTTTTGGCGTTCTGCGTTCACCCAGACAACCGTTTCCACGATATTTTGCGGTGCGCCGTATTGCTGGCCGATCTGCGTCAGGGCCAGCGTATCCTTTGGAAAACAGGAGCCGCCGAAGCCCGGCCCGGCATGGAGGAATTTTGAGCCGATCCGCCCGTCCATCCCGATCCCGCGTGCGACATCTTGAACGTTT
>JAGRKA010000052.1 GCA_020442475.1 Alphaproteobacteria bacterium
GCGTACCGCCCGCAGCGTCAATGACGGTAAGCCTGGCAAGGTGATCGAACAGATCGAGCAGGCCGTTGCCGGGATCGACAAGCCTGTGATCTGCCTTCTGGGGCTGGCCTATAAGGAAAATGTAGACGATTTCCGGGAATCCCCATCCGTAACCGTTGCGGACAGGTTGATTGAGAACGGGATCGGGACGGTTATCGTCGTTGAACCATTCATGAAGGCGGGAAAGGCCGGCAAGGCTTATACGCTGGTGCCGCTGGAAGAGGGGATCGCGCAGGCGGATATCGTTGTCCTCCTGACGGCGCATGATGCGTTCAGGAAAATGGATATGACGCTTCTAAGCGGTAAAAAAGTCATTGACACGCGTGGAATATTTTCATAATTACAATACAAGGTTATTAAAAAATTGAGATCAAAGAAAATTTTGAACGAACTGCATGAAAAAAACCGGGATCGTGCTTCTCTAACGCCTGCGGCGCTCTATGCGAAGAAAGGGCTTAGCCACTGTTATATGGCTGAGCGCCAATGCTGGTCTTATATCTATCATCTGGATGGGCGGGATCGTCCGAACGAATCCTTTCCGCCGCAGGATGCGTTTTATTCGCTCAATGTGATTTTAGGATTCGCTGCGCTGGGCCGCAGCGCGTGGGAGGGCGAGTACGATCTTCCGGCGCTGTTGCAAATTAACGCCCGCCGTGTTTTTGAAGATAAAGCGCCGATCTATGCAATCGGGATGGCGCTCTGGGCCTCGGCAGTTTTGGGTTCTCCGTTCGAACCGGACACCGCCGCGAAAATCAGGGCTTTCGTGACGGACAGGGCGCACTGGAAAAAATTCAGGGCGCAGGATTTGGGGATGATTCTGACAGGCATGGCCGCGATGAAAAAGGCCGGGAACAATGAGTATGCCCAAGAGGCTCACGCTTTATTCACATTCTTGAAAGAGGGCTATATTTCAGGCTCCGGCCTGTTCCGGGATGCGGCTACCGGTCCACGCAAATATTTTGCCTCTTTCGCGACACAGACCTACCTGATTACGGCTTGCTACCATTACGGTACGGCTTTTGAAAGCGACGAAGCGCTCACCATCGCGGATGACGCCGTCAGGGCTTTGTTGCCTTTGCAGGGAGAAAACGGCGAATGGCCGTGGTTTTACCGCGCATGTAAGCGGCTTGTCGTCGATTATTATGAGCTTTATACAGTCCATCAAAACGCTATGGCAGCTTTGTTTCTGCGTTTTGCCAAAGAACGGGGTGTACCCGGCGCACATGAGGCTCTGATTAAGGGGTTCGGCTGGAGCTTGGGCGGAAACCGGCTCGGCAAGAATATGATGGTCCCGGAGTTGGGTATGTTTTACCGCTCGGTTTTACGCAAAGGCGAGCTCAAGAGCAAAATTAAAAGGCTGATGCGGGTTCTGTGGCTTTCATTTTCAGGCCGTGCGGATTCATTGGCTTTGCCGGATCATCTGGATGTCCGGCTTGAGTGCAGAAGCTACGAACTTGGCTGGATTCTCTATGTTTTTGCAGGGTGTGAAGAGGATGACGATCTGGCAGGAATTCTCTATCATCCGGCCTTTACAGCCGCTTTACGGGACGAGCGTAGCTCTTTAAACAGTAGCGCGGCATAGCGGCTATTCGTAACCCAGTAGCGTTTGAACATGCGGCGTGGTTCCTGCAAAAGCCGATAGAGCCATTCCAGTCCGCATTTTTGCATCCAGCCCGGCGCGCGTTTCGTCAGCCCCGCCTTGATGTCAATCGACCCGCCGACCCCCATCAGGAACGGTACGTTCAAAATATCCTTATAATGTGCAAGCAGGCGCTCCTTTGTCGGGCTGGAGATCGCGATAAACAGGCAGTCGGCGTTAGAGGCTGCGATGTCGGCCATGATGCCGTCTTCCTCTTCCGGTGTAAAATAGCCGTTACGATACCCGGCAATCTCGATACCGGGATATTGCGCCCGGATGTTGGTTACGGCTTGCTCAAGAACATCCTGCTTCGCACCGAAAAAATAAGGGCGGTAGCCTTTCTGCGCGCATAGAGCCAGAAGATGCTCCATGATATCGACGCCGCTGACACGCTCCGGCACGTTATGGCCGCACAGGCGCGCGCCCCAGACAACGCCCATCCCGTCTATATTGATGAGATCGCTGCCGGAAACATCGTCCTTCAGCGCCTGATCGCTTTGCATGTTGACCAGCTTGGCCACGTTCACGACAACATGTTGAAGCCGTCTGCGGCTGATCATAGCCTGCTCGGCAACAGCCAGTGTTTCAGACATCGTCAGCGCATCCATCGGCGCGCCCAGAAAGGTTAAACGGGCTGAAGGCGTGTCAAGGTAGCTGGAAGCATCAAAAGCCATGGAATTAGGCCGCCTCACGGCCTAAAAAGTTTTTTTCAGCACTCTCGCCGCAGAGTAGGTTTGCAATCCGCTGCGCAGCCTTGCCATCACCGTAAGGATTTTTCGCCTGCGCCATCTGGCGGTAAAGCAGCTCATTATCCAAAAGCGCAGATGTTTCAGCGATGATTTTTCCAGCCTTCGCGCCGATGAGTTTTGCTGTTCCGGCAGCAACCGCTTCCGGGCGTTCCGTATTTTCACGCATAACCAGAACCGGTTTGCCCAGAGAGGGCGCCTCTTCCTGCACGCCGCCGGAATCCGTTAGAATCAGGTGGCTGCGGCTCATCATTGCGACAAAATCCGGGTAATCCTGCGGCTCGATCAGGTGTACATTCTCAAGATTGCCGAGCATGTCGTGAACAGGGCCTTGTACATTGCGATTCAAATGAACGGGATAGACGAATTCAATCCCGGCATCCGCATAGCGTGCCGCCAGTGTTTTAACAGCTTCACAGATTTCCTGAAGCCCGGTGCCGTAATTTTCGCGGCGGTGGCTTGTGACCAGCACGATCTTTTTATCTGTACCGATCTGCGGCAGCGGGTTGCGTCCGCTTTCACGGACGATCCGGCTTGTCTCGAACAAGGCGTCGATGACGGTATTTCCTGTAACATAGACGCCTTCACGAATGCCTTCACGGGCTAGCGCGTCAGCCGATTCCTGCGTAGGTGCAAAGCTCCAGTGGCACATATGCCCAATCAGGCGGCGATTGACCTCCTCCGGGTAGGGGGAGTAGTTGTTTCCCGTCCGCAGGCCCGCCTCGACATGGGCGATCTTCGGTGGCGTCGTCCGCAGCCCGCTCTTCCAGAAATAATCATAGCTGTAATAGGCCGCCATCGCACCGACGAAAGCCGATGTTGTATCGCCCTGTACAACAACGATATCCGGGTTAAATTCAGCCATCACATCATGCAGGCCTGCCATCAGCTTTCCAGCCAGATGAGATAAAGGCTGGCCGTGTTCCATCACATCCAGTGTGTAGTCGCGTTTTACGCCGAACCAGTCCAGAAGCGGAAACAGCATATCCGTATGCTGGCCTGTCGCACAAACCCTGACATCCATGTCTGTGCGGTTTTTAAGAGCCTTGACGACGGGCGCCAGCTTGATGGCTTCGGGCCGCGTACCGATCACGATAAGAGCCTTTTGAGCCTTATCGGTGCTGTGTATCGAGGAGGGGGTGGTCATAGGCTGGTATCCTTTTGTCTGTCACACAACCGGAGCTTGTATATTAAACAGAATCACCCCGGCAAACGCGCGAAACTTTATAGAGTTTTTTGTAGAACCACAAGAAATTTTATATTTTATAGCCATCCCAGTTAAAAATTGGACATATCTCCCAAACGTCATCCCGTTGGCGCTTTCGCGAAGGCGAAAGCTTGCACGAACGGGATCCGGAGAGGTCAGCCGCTTTGCGGCTGGCATTAAACAGATCCCCGCCGTTTCAGCACGCCACAGGCGTGCCGCGGGGATGACAATATGAGAATGTCCAATTTTTAACTGGGATGGCTATATCAGTAAAGACAAAGTGTTACATATGGTTGTATGCGCATTTTAGTAGACAAGGGAATCCCAGCGGTCTTCAACATCGTTCTGAAGCGCTTTAAGTTCTTGCCAGACCGTATCTGTTTCCCGGACAAACAGCTCATTATAGCCTGTTCCGACCAAACCTTGCCATTGGGACGGGTAGCGGCAGCGTTCTTTCCGGCTTTTATAGGATTGAAGCTTCAGGCGGTATTGGAGTTTGACCTGCTCCATTTCAAAATTACTGAGGCTCAGCCCGTCTACATCCATCCCAAGCCGGTTATCCCCCCACGTATAGGCAAGGACTTCATCGCGGTCAAAACGGTCTTTGATCCTGCATTGCCCCGTGTTTTGTGACTTTGCAGATAAAATTATCTCATTTGCAGGTAATAGAGTACTTAGTGCCGCCGGTATGTTTGCAGAAGCGAGAGTCACCGGTTCATTTTGTGCAGAAGGGATATTCTGAATTGCCACTTTTGTAATCGGGTCGCGCTCGGCTTTGGGAGTAAAAGAAGGCGGGGCCGGAGCCGGTCCGCTCCCAGCTTTTAAGTTCGAACACCCCGTCACGATCAGGACGCTGAACAGCAATAAAAACCACACCACATGCTGCCGGCCTTGAAGGCTCTTTTCCGGGGTGAAAGTAATTTTTTCCACCACACTTGTTCTCATAAGACCATTGTAGCTGAAAACCCGCTCTCAGTGCCAATTTCGAGCATGCAGCGCAGCAGAAACCCTTTTTAAGCTTTTGATTCTCTACGATTTTTGGGAGCGGTAAAGGACAAAACGGCCCAGCGGATGCCCTTTGCGCAAGGCCGGATAATCAAAGTCGCCGTCCGAATCACGGGCCATACCGATTTTTTCCATGACGCCGATTGAGCGCGTATTATCATGAACGGTAAAGGAAACGATCTCTTTCAATCCGAGTGTGCCATGACCATACTCTAGAACCGCATGGGCGGCTTCCGTGGCATAGCCTCGTCCCCAAGACCCGTAATCCAGCCGCCATGCGATCTCAATCGCAGGCGTAAACGCAGCGGAGAACTCCACATGGTTCAGGCCGGTAAAGCCTACGAACGCACCGTTCTCTTTGTTTTCAAGCGCATAAAGTCCGTATCCGTACTTTTTGAAATGCCGCTCGAAGCGTTTCATCAGCTTGCCGCTGCTGTCCTCGTCCAGCGCGCGCGGGAGATATTCCATGACAAGCGGGTCCGCGTTCATGCGCGCAAAATCCGGTAGATCTTCAGCCTTCCACGGGCGAAGAATTAGTCTGTCTGTTTCAAGAGAAGAAGTCATGATGGGAGCACTATACGCGCTCCGCGCGTGGAGCAAAACCCCCGCATCTTTTTTATCCTCCGTTTACTCGGAAGCGCAAATTTATTGTGTGCAGATATAGGTAGAATGGAACCGGAGGTTGAGGCCTTGCAAAGCGGTCTATAGAATAAAATGCAGGAGATGATCATGAAATATCTTCCGGCATGGTTCTGTGCCGTTTTCCTTCTGGTAAATCCGTTTCCAGCCGCCGCTAACGAAGCGGACGGTTTGCAGGCGCAATCTCTTCAGGTTAGTCGCCGGGGGGATGTCGATATGAGCTGCGGTGCCTTGTCGCAGGAAGCCGCGACGATGCGCGATATTATTCTGACAACACAAGGTATAAAGGACGATTCGCGGCTTAAACAACATGGCGTCAATGCTGCTGGAGCGATCGGCGGTTTTTTGATCGGTAGCGTCACGGGTGGCGTCGGGCTGGCGGCTGCGGGTTTTCTGATCGATCATAATATCGGGGAAACGGCCAGTGATGCCGACAGCGTGCAGGATATCGCCGCTCAACGCCGCGCTCTGATGATCGGTATTCATACGGCCAAGGGCTGCTACGGCCCTATGGAGCATGCTTTGCAAGATGGGACGGGATCGGGTAGAGGGGATTCTACCGTGCAAAGCGCCGGGACTGCTGTGGACTCCGGTGAGCGTCTGGCCGCGATTCACCCCGCCGGCGGGGATGAGCCATCCAAACCCCGCTATAATCAATAAAATAGGGTCTTAGTGGCTATAGCGCGATTTCGTCCTGCTCGCCCTGCGCAGCATCCTTATCGCCTTCAACAGGCGCCGTTTTAAGGTCGGATTCAGCTTCAGGTTTAAGCTCAAGAGCGGGTGCAGGCACAATTTCTGAAGGAGCTTCATCCCCGGCAGCCGGTGCGATGTCTTGCAAGGCGCTTGCTTCGCCGTCAATATCCGCAGGCGCATCCTGAAAAGCACGGGGCACGTCGCCGCTAAAACGCGGACCAAAATCATCGGCCAGAGCGGCCTGCGCAAAGACAAGCCCTGACACGGCGACTAAAACCGGTAATATCTTTATTGAAATCTTCATTGGGTGCTCCCTCCCGTTATTAATATTTCGGCCAGCAAATGATCGTGCGCGTTCACTATAATCGCCCCGGCTCTAAAAACTCAAGCTTTTTCCGTAATGATGCAGCCGATCCTGTAAAAATGATTCAATTCTCGTCATCCCGGAGGCGATGCCCCGCATCGCTTAAACGTCCGGGATCCACAAAGAGAGCCGCAAAGCGGCTGACCGCTCTGGATCCCGTTCGTGCAAGCTTTCGCCTTCGCGAAAGCGCGGGCGGGATGACGTTTGGGAGAGATGACGAGAATTGAATCATTTTATACAGGATCGGCTGTAATCTGAAGTTTAGCCCTGCGGTCCAGTTTTTTGATCTGGATCTCACGGCGTGAAGCCTCGCTGCGCGAGGCGCATTCTTCTGTATAAGCAAGCCGGAACGGCCCCCGGCCTTTTGTATATTTCGCCCCCCGGCCAGTTTCATGGGCCTTGATACGGTTTTCCAGATCGTTGGTGATCCCCGTATAAAGTGTGCCGTCCGTGCATTCCAGAATATAGACGACCCAGCCCATCCTTAGAGAAAGTCCGACTAACCGGCCTTACGTTGTCCCTCATTGGCCTTGCGGATATCGTCGATCAAACTGGTCATACGAGACTGGATATTCTGAATATTGCCGCTGATTTCCGAAATGGCCAGCTTTTGCTGCTTGATCGCACCGGATACGCCGCCTGCACTTTCATTCACATTTTCCAGCGCCTTCAAAATCGTCTGCACGTTGCTGAAGCAGGAGGTCGTTACCCTCTGGATTTCTTCGGTTTGTTTGGCAATTTTTTCACTGGATTCCGCCGTTTCTCCGGCCAGAGACTTCACTTCACCCGCTACAACTGCAAAGCCTTTCCCAGCATCCCCGGCTCTGGCGGCTTCAATCGTCGCGTTCAACGCCAGAAGATTAGTCTTTTTCGCAACATCCCCGATAAAATTTACAAATTCCGTAATATTATCAGATGTTTGCTGGAGGCTTTGCAAACTGTCATTGGCGACCTCACCTTTCACAAGCGTATCACGGCAGAGCGTATTGTTGCTTTCCGTCGTGGAAATGACCTCTTCAATACTGCTGTTAAGCTCCCCTGCAAGCTCGGCAATCATGGAAATACTGTTACCGACCTCTCCTTCAAATTTATTGACAATCCCGTCAACCCGTGCCTTTTCAGCTTCTTTATTTGCTTTTTCATAGCAGGTGATCGCGTGACACAGATCCATAAAATTGATTCTGGTGATGACCTGAATAGCGCGGATAATTTTAGCGATATCGATCTGCTCGGATTCCGCCGCCATTTTTTGCGCCACAATGCCATGCATCGCGTCTACGACGATGCATCCGCTGGCCACATAATTATCAGGTGTCAAACCGCACTGCTGGTGTGCAATCCCGATTTTATTCAAGCGCTCGTAATATCCGGGGGTAAAGCCCTCGGTAAAAGTTTTGCGCCAGTGGTCAAATTGAACGGCGTTGATATGTGCAACGAGATCACCGGCTTCCATGCCTTTCCGGGCGCAGGTTTCCTCAACCATAGTCACAAATTCGGGAAGAGAGAGAATACGTTCATAGAACGCACCGATCATTGTTTCCATTTCAGGCTCTATGTAAGCCCATAGCTCGCTGGCGATACGAAAGTCTTCATCCTGTATGCCGATCAGCTTTATAGTATCCACCATGACGCATTCTCCGTTTTTCAAATGGACAAAATGGCCTTGATTCTCAAGGCCACAGATAAACATTCTACAGTATGAAGCCCGGAACCTCTACAGAAAAGAGGAATTTCATTTCCACTATCCACGATCTTTGCGCTATGGTGCCGCTCGAACATTGATCAGGGTAAAATTTATATGCCGCCACCACTTCTTCTGTCCGTCAAAGACGCTATGATTCGTTATAGTGAACAGCCGGTTTTTGAAAATCTGTCCTTTAACATCCATGCCGGCAGCCGGATCGCGCTTGTGGGTAAAAACGGCGCAGGTAAATCCACCCTGATGAACATCATCACGGGTGCGCAGGAACTTGACGAGGGCGAACGCTGGGAAGAGCCGGGCGTCACGGTCGGCTATTTGCGCCAGGAAATCACCCCCGAAGAGGGCCAAAGCGTTTACGATTACATCTTTTCAGAAATCAAACATGAAGAGCGTGAACTCCACAGCTATAAGGTCGATATCGTTGCCGAAGCGCTTCAACTCGACGTACAAGCTAAAATGACCAGACTATCCGGCGGCCAGCTTCGCCGGGCCGGGCTGGCGCGCGCACTGGTGGAGGAACCGGATATCCTTTTGTTGGATGAACCGACAAACCATCTGGATCTCGAAGCGATTGAGTGGCTGGAGGGTTATTTACGCACCTACCGTGGAACATTACTCTGTGTTTCGCACGACCGGACGTTTCTGGCCAATATCACAACGCAGGTTTTCTGGCTGGATAGGGGTGCCCTAAAGGTCAGCCCCCGCGGCTTCAAATATTTTGACGAATGGTCGGAGATGCTTCTGGAACAGGAAGAGCGCGAGCTTAAAAACCGCAAAACGCTCGTCGCGCAAGAGGTCGAATGGGCCAGCCGGGGGGTCAAGGCGCGCCGTAAACGGAACATGCGCCGCCTTGAGCAAGTCCGCGAATTGCGCGAACAACTTAAATCCGATGTTGCCGCCTTTCGCCGCGCAACCTCGAAGATTGATATCGCCTTGCCCAAGGAGCAGGAAAAAAGCTCAAAAATTGTCGCGGAATTTTACAACGTCTATAAAAATTTTGACGATGATGGCCGGAAACTCACCATTTTGGACGCGTTCTCAATGCGTATCGCGCGCGGCGACCGGATCGGTATTCTGGGCAAGAACGGCTCGGGGAAAACCAGCTTTCTGAAGCTCCTCATCGGCGAACTAAGTCCCGATCGGGGCCGGGTCAAAGTCCGTAAAGAGCTTGAATTTTCCTATTTTGACCAAAAACGCAGCGATCTGGACCCGACCGATACGCTGAAAAAGACGCTCTGTCCTGCGGGGGGCGATTATATTGATGTAATGGGCAAGCAGCGCCATGTCTGCGGTTATCTAAAAGACTTTCTCTTCGATCCGGGCCGGGCGCAGGATAAGGTCTCACAGCTCTCCGGCGGTCAGAAAAACCGGCTGATGCTGGCTAAAATTCTGGCCAACCCCAAAACCTGCCTTATCCTCGACGAGCCGACCAACGATCTGGATATGGATACGCTGGACATGCTGGAGGAAATTCTCTCCCGTTATGAGGGCACGCTGATCGTCGTCTCCCACGACCGGGATTTCCTCGATCAGACGGTCACCAGCATCCTTGCCTTCGAAGGGGACGGACAGATTGAGCATTGCGCCGGGGGTTATAGCGATTACCTGAACCTGAAAAAAGGACAGGAAGAAGGGGGAACGCAAAAAACGTCTGCCCAAAAACGCGAGACCGTGCCCGGCGATACATCGCCCGATAACGCAGCCAAGCCTGCGCCGGATAGTGTACAAAGCCAGCCTCGTCAAAAACTTTCTTATAAGCTTGAGCGCGAGCTTTCTAAACTGCCGGAAAAAATTGAAACGGTTGAATCGGAAATTACGACCCTGTCCGAAAGCCTCTCAGACGGTGATTTTTATGCCCGCGACCCGGACGGCTTCCATGAGGCCTCGAAGAAACTGGCCGAAGCCCAAGCCAGGCTGGAGCGCTATGAAACGCGCTGGCTGGAGCTTGAGGAGATGAGGGCATAAAAAGCGCTATCATCGATCCGAAATAAAACTTGACAATACAGGAATATTATCCTATATATGCTCCAAGATCGATCTGCGCGGGTGCAGTCGAACATCGCCGGCCAAGAGACTTTTCCTGCTCTCATAAGTCCTGCG
>JAGRKA010000053.1 GCA_020442475.1 Alphaproteobacteria bacterium
GGTTTTGACTGGGTTACCAGCAATGCGGAAAGCCTACCCTTCCCCGATGCCAGTTTCGACGTTTACAGCATCGCTTTCGGGCTGCGCAATGTTACTCATATAGACACGGCGCTTAAAGAGGTCGTTCGCGTTCTTAAACCCGGTGGCCGGTTCTACTGCCTTGAATTCTCTCACGTTCGCAATCCGGCTCTATCAAAAGCCTACGACCTGTTCTCTTTTAAGGCCATCCCCCGCATAGGAAAAATTGTTGCTCAAGATAGTGAGAGTTACCAATATCTCGTTGAAAGCATACGCAAATTTCCAAGTCAGCAAAACTTACTTAAGAGAATGGATGAGGCAGGACTAAAAAAATGTTCTTTTTCAAATATTTCCAGTGGAATTGTTGCAATTCACTCTGGAATTAAGGTATAAATTTTACGTAACACAAAAACACTTCTGATTTTTGTTGACAACGGCCTCCAGGTAGAGCAATGGTGTGCCCAGATCACAACAATCAGTGGAATAAAACACGTAAAGGATAGGATTATTCTCATGAACAGTTTTACTAAATCAATCGTCTACTCCGGTGTCGTTCTGGCTGCCGGTCTGGTTGCCGTTTTTGCAATCTACAGCAATATGAACCAAAAAGATGCCAACTACTCCTACATTGAGCCTGCATCCGGAAGCCAAGCCGCTGAAGCCGGTTCTGAAGCCATTCAAGGCTTTGCAAATTCTATTCAGGAAATTTCTACTGACGCCGTAGAGGGCGCACAAGAAATGGCTGAAGACGTTGCAGAGACCGCTGAAAATACAGCTGAGAACGCCGTAGAAGCAATTGAAGACACAGCCGAAGAAGCCGCAATCGCAACGGAAAACACTGTAGAATCCACGGAGGATGCTATTGAAAACGCCGCCGGAAATGATGAAAGCGCTGCTGACATTGTGTCCGAAACGGCTGAGGCCGCAGGTGAAGCTACAGAAAGCACAGCAGACGCAGTTGCGGAAACAGCTGAGGACGCAAAAGAAGCCGTTGAAGGCACAGAGCCAGCTTCCGGTGAAGCCATTCTGGACGGCATTTACGAAAATAAGGCCGAGTAATATCGTTCTTAGGCCGCACATTTGCGGCTGCCTCTAAACTTTTTAAAAGCCCCGCTTTGATTTGCGGGGCTTTTGTTTTATATGAGATGTATTATGCGCAGCCTTGAAGACAAAAAAATCCTGCTGGTTATTTCAGGTGGAATTGCGGCCTACAAGGCCTTGGAACTGATCCGCCTGATCAAAAAGGCCGGAGGCACGGTGCGGTGCATCCTGACCAAGGGCGGCACGGAATTCGTGACCCCCTTAAGCGTCACAACCTTGAGTGAAGAACCCGTCTATACGGATTTATGGTCCCTCAAGGATGAAACGGAAATTGGTCATATTCGTCTATCCCGTGAAGCGGATCTGATCGTTGTTGCTCCGGCCAGCGCAGATTTTCTGGCGAAAATAGCGCAAGGACTCGCAGATGATCTAGCCTCTACGACGCTACTGGCCTCGAACAAACCAGTCCTGATTGCCCCGGCCATGAACCCGGAAATGTGGGAAAGCCCGGCAACGCAGGCAAACCTAAAAACTCTGATCGCTCGGGGCGTTTTACAGGCCGGGCCAGAGCGTGGCGATACAGCCTGCGGTGAAACGGGCCGGGGCAGGATGAGTGAAGCTGAAACGATTTTCGATGAAATCCTATCTTTCTTTTATGATCGGCCTCTCAAGGATCTTACAGCCCTCGTGACAGCTGGACCGACTTATGAACCGATTGACCCGGTGCGTTTTATCGGAAACCGCTCCTCCGGGAAGCAGGGTTACGCCATCGCCGCAGCCTTGCACGAAACTGGAGCAGCCGTTACTCTCATTTCCGGACCGACCGCGCTGCCCGATATTCCTGGTGTCAAAATGATCCGCTGTGAGACAGCCCACGATATGCTGAAAGCCTGCGAGTATGCTATACCCTGTGATCTGGCAATCTGCGCCGCCGCCGTAAGCGACTGGCGCCCCGCTGAGGATACACAGCCTCATAAAATCAAGAAAAAGCCCGGAGCACCGCCCCCTACCCTGACACTCCAAGAAAACCCGGACATTCTTAAAACCCTGTCCACCCATGTGCATCGCCCGGCCCTCGTTATCGGATTCGCAGCGGAAACCGAAAATTTGTTGGACAATGCTAAAGAAAAGCTTTCACGTAAGGGGTGTGACTGGATTTTAGCCAATAACATCGCGCCCGATGCAAACTCTGGAGAAAATATCTTTGGCGGAGATGAAAATCATGTATATCTAGTCTCCGAAAATAAGACACAAGATTGGGGGCGAACCAGTAAAAAGGCTGTCGCCCGCAAGCTGGCATCAGAGATAGCCGTATATTTCAATAACCGGGAGCAATAAACTCATGCCTCAGAACGCTAAAATCAGCGATGTAAAAGTCGCACTGATGCCGCTGGACAACGCCGTCGGGCTAAATCTGCCCACCTATGCGACCGCGCAATCGGCTGGAATGGATTTAACCGCAGCACTGGAAGAGGCGATTGAGCTTGGGTCCGGCGAGCGGGCGCTCATCCCTACAGGACTGGCTATTGCGCTGCCGCCAGGATTTGAGGCCCAGATTCGTCCGCGCTCAGGCCTTGCGATTAAACACGGCGTTACAGTCCTGAACTCGCCGGGTACAATTGACGCCGATTACCGGGGCGAGATCAAGGTGATCCTTATCAATCACGGCAAAGAGCCTTTCACTGTCGAGCGCGGCATGCGTATCGCCCAGATGGTCGTGGAACGCTTCGAGCATATTGAATGGGAAGTCGTAAAGGATCTCGAAAACACGGATCGCGGCGCAGGCGGTTTCGGCTCGACGGGGACGGAGTAATTTTCACCCTTCATATTCCCGGCGTTCTGTCGTATGACTCCTTTCTATGGGAGCTCCTGCGTTAAAGACGATTGACGATTTTCTCACTGAAGGCCACACACCGATGATGGCGCAGTATAATGCTATCAAGGCGCGTCACCCTGATACCCTGCTTTTCTACCGCATGGGCGACTTCTACGAGATGTTTTATGACGATGCAATCAAGGCTTCCGAGGCACTTGATATTACCCTGACTAAACGCGGAAAATCTCAAGGCGATGAAATTCCGATGTGCGGCGTACCGTTCCATGCCTGCGAATCCTATCTGGCAAAACTGATCCGGGCCGGGTACAAGGTTGCGATCTGCGATCAAACCGAAACGCCTGAAGAGGCGAAAATCCGCGCTAAAAAAGAGGGGCGCCCGGCTTCAAAGGCTCTTGTGAACCGGGATGTGATCCGGATTGTGACACAGGGTACGCTAACGGAGGATACGCTTCTCGATGCAAGAGAAAACAATTATCTCAGTGCCTTAACAGAAATCGGCCAGCAATTCGGTCTTGCCTGGGTGGAGCTTTCAACCGGCGCGTTTTACGTTCAACCGGTGCAAAAAGAGCACATCACGGCAGCGCTAGGCAGGATCGCACCACGCGAAATCCTGATCCCGGATCAGATCGCTGATTATACCGCTGGTTTCAGCGATATAGCAACCCAGCAACCTCTCTCCCTATTCGATAGCGAAAACGCCTATCGTAGACTCGAAAAGCTCTTTGGCGTTAAAACGCTGGATTCGTTTGGAGGTTTCAGCCGGGCGGAGATTGCAGCGGCCGGCGCCTTGATCGACTACATAGAGCGCACACAGGTCGGGAAGATGCCTTACCTTGCGCCACCACGCCAGATGACCTCAGGGGAATCTCTGGAAATCGACGCAGCCACGCGGCGCAATCTGGAACTGACCCGCACCCTTGACGGAGAGCGCAAAGGCTCTCTTCTGGGCACGATCGACCGCACGATCACCCCTTCCGGCGCACGCCTCCTTCAGGCGAGGCTATCAGCCCCCTTGACGGATCTTGGTACGATTAATGCCCACCTTGATGCTGTCGGTATTTTTGTGGAGCACCCCTCTTTACGGGATGCACTCCGTGAGCATCTCAAAACAATGCCGGATATGGAGCGCGCTCTGGCCCGCCTTTCCGTAGAGCGCGGAGGACCACGCGACCTCTCAATGATCCGGGATGGGTTGGCACAATGCGAGCGGATCAGAGCCTCAATTACGGCGCAAGAAAGCACACATGAACCGTTAAAGCGCCTTCTGAACGCCCTCAGCGATAAGCAGACTGTTTCGGCCTTACAGGATATGCTGATGACTGCGCTGGCCGAAGAACCTCCTGCCCTTGCGCGGGATGGTGGTTTTATTGCAAAAGGCTACGATCACACACTCGACCGGCTCAAAATGATGCGCGATGAAAGCCGCCGCCTGATTGCCGGCCTTCAAGCCCGCTATCAGGCTGACACAGGGATCGATGCGCTCAAGATCAAGTTTAACAATGTTTTGGGCTATTTCATTGAAGTACCCGCCCGCCGCGCTGATGCGCTGATGGTCCGCAAGGATGACGAAAGCAACCCCTTTATCCACCGCCAGACCATGGCCAATGTCGTGCGTTTCACGACCCCGCAACTGGCGGAACTGGAGCGGGATATCTCCTCCGCCGGAGAAAAAGCGCTGGCGATGGAGATGGAGATTTTCGAGCGTTTAAGTTCGGCCTGCACCGCGCAATCTGAAGAAATCGGTAAACGTGCCGCCGCCGTTGCAGCGCTCGACGTGCATAGCGCGCTGGCAGCGCTGGCCGTGGATATGGATTACACTCGCCCGGCGTTGAGCACAGATATGTCTTTCGATATACGTGGCGGGCGGCACCCGGTTGTTGAGGCGGCACTTAAAAAGCAGGGGGAGCGCTTTGTTCCCAACGATTGCAACCTCGGTGAAACTGCTCGCCTCTGGCTGCTCACAGGGCCTAACATGGCCGGAAAGTCCACATATTTACGCCAAAACGCCCTGATCACAATTCTGGCGCAAACAGGCTCTTACGTCCCGGCCTCTTATGCGCAGATCGGCCTTGTAGACCGGGTTTTCAGCCGCGTTGGTGCGTCGGACGATCTGGCCCGCGGACGATCCACCTTTATGGTTGAAATGGTTGAAACTGCGACGATTTTAAATCAGGCCACGAACCGCTCTCTCGTTATTCTTGATGAAATAGGCCGGGGCACTGCAACATTTGACGGTCTGTCTATTGCGTGGGCCTGCGTAGAGCATTTGCACGAACACAATCGCTGCCGTTCGCTCTTTGCAACGCATTACCATGAATTGACAGCTCTGGCGTCCAAACTCTCGGCCCTGTCCTGCCACTCGATGCAAGTCAAAGAATGGAAAGGTGAGATTATTTTTCTGCACAGCATCGGCGAAGGCGCCGCAGACCGCTCTTACGGCATTCATGTTGCCAAACTGGCTGGGCTGCCCGGCGCGGTGATCGGCCGTGCAGAGGAAATTCTGACCCTGCTGCAGTCCGGTGAGCAATCAAGCGCTCTTACAAGGCTTGCAGATGACCTTCCGCTCTTTACGGCTTCAAGCGCAACAACGGTTTCAAAAGAACCTTGTAAATCAGTTATAGAAGAGCGGCTGGAGTCTCTTTCCCCTGATGCACTAAGCCCTCGCGAAGCGCTGGATCTGCTTTATGAACTCAAAACACTGCTGTAATTCAAAAGCGCCGCACAACGCTATTTCCTTGAAAATACGAAAGAGCCATTCTACATATCTATTCTATGATCGAGCCCTATAACCCGGATTACAAAAATTAAGGAATATCCTGTCTTATGTCTGATGAAGAAAAACTCTCCGGTGCGGAACGCGTCAAGTTGGAAAGCAACGGCCTGCGTGGCACAATTGCAGAATCTCTTGAAGATCATGACACAATCAAATTTTCAGATCAGGACGAAAAACTGACCAAGTTCCACGGCTTTTATCAGGGCTATAACCGCGACACGGCTACAGCCCGCAAGAAACAAAAGCTGGACAAAGAATGGGAGATGATGGTCCGGGCAAAAATCCCCGGCGGGCGCTTGTCTCCGGCGCAATATCTGGCGCTTGATGCGCTGGCTGACCCGCGGGGGAACGGCACGCTTCGTGTAACCTCGCGTCAGGGCATCCAGTTTCATAATGTGATGAAGGGGAATGTTCAGGCTCTTATCCACGACATCAATGAAGCCATGCTCACGACACTGGGCGGCTGCGGCGATGTGGTTCGAAGCGTGATCGCAGATGTTTCACCGGTTAAGGACCCTGTCCGCACGGAGATTTATGAAACGGCTGTTGCGGTCATGAAGGCAACTCTGCCTAAAACGAGCGCCTATCATGAAATCTGGGTCGATGGGAAAAGATGCGATCCCGGCTATGAAGAGCCGGAAGATCCGCTCTACGGCAAGGTCTGGATGCCCCGGAAATTCAAGATTGCCCTGACACGGCCCGAAGATAACACAATCGACGTTCTGGCAAACGATATCGGGCTTGTTGCGGTTGTCGAAGACGGTACCCTCATCGGCTATAACATCTATCTGGGCGGCAGCTTCGGCATGAAGCACAACGCACCCCAGACATACCCAAGACTAGCCTCTCCCGTAGCCTATGTTCCCAAAGAGCGGGTTATCGACGTTTGTATTGCCGTTATCAAGCTGCAACGCGATCATGGCGACCGCGAAGATCGCCAGCATGCCCGCCTGAAATATCTTGTCGAAGAAAAAGGGGCGGAATGGACGCGGAAAACGCTGGAAGAGTATTTCGGTGAACCCCTCGAAGATCTCCGTCCGACAGTGCCTTTCGCCGTACAGGATCATTTGGGATGGCACGAACAGGGCGATGGGCTGTGGTATCTCGGCCTGCCTGTTACAAGCGGACGGATCAGAGACACGGATGATGAAAAACTCCGTACAGCCATACGTGAAGTCGTAGAGCACTTTTCTACCCCTGTTATCCTGATGCCGACGGAAGATATTATCTTTTCCGACATCAGCCCTGAGGATAAAGATGCGATCGAGGCACTCTTCCGAAGCCATAACGTGCCTCTGAAGGAAGATCACCTTCCTGTGGAGCTGATCGCTATGAGCTGTGTGGCGCTGCCGACCTGCGGGAAAGCGCTGGCCGAGGGTGAGCGTGCACGTGTGCCGATTATTTCCATGGTCGCGGATGCGCTCCGAAAACATGGGCTGGAGCAGGAAAAGCTGGCCGTGCGGATTACAGGCTGCCCCAATGGCTGCTCGCGCCCTTACACGGGTGATGTAGGTATTGTCGGGCGCGCCCCGGACCTTTATGCCATTTTCCTCGGCGGTGATTTTGAAGGCACCCGCCTATCGATGAAGGTTGCCGACAAGGTCAAAACAGCGGATATCGGTACGTTTCTGGAACCTTTCATCGCGACCTTCAAAACGGAGCGCGCCAACGTGGACGAAAAATTCGGTGATTTCTGCAACCGGATCGGGCAAAACCGTCTTGATGAGCTGGCCGCTGTTTCAGGAGTAGCCCGATAATGTTTCCAATTATCCTTGATACTACAAAAACACGTATTGTCCTGATCGGGAACGGCCCGCACGCAGACCGCCGCCGTACGCAGCTTGCCGAGGCAAACACCCATGATTTTCGGACCTTCAAAACAAGGCCGGACGATTCCGAGCTGAAACGTGCCCATATCGTCTATGTCGTGGACATGCCCGAGGGCGAGGCTGCCTTGATTGCGGCACAATGCCGGGAATACGGTACGCTGGTTAATGTCGAGGACGTACCGGATTTATGCGATTTCCACACACCTGCCATCGTGCGCCGTGGCGATTTGCTTCTCTCTGTGTCCACAGGCGGGAAAAGCCCCGGCCTTGCCCAGAAAATCCGGGCGCAGCTTGAAACGCTCTTTGGAGCAGAATGGGCACAAAGGCTCGACATCCTTGCAGAAAAGCGTATGCAGTGGCGCGCCGAAGGGCAGAGCATGGATATGGTGGCCGCAAATACCGGTGATTATATTGAAAAAGAGCGGTGGCTGGGGTGAAACCGGATGAACTGGACAGGCTGACAGTACAAATTAACAAGGATCATGGCAAATTGCCGACCCTTGAGCTTCTTGACGCCATGATCAACGGCACCTTTCCTGGTAAAATTGCGCTCGTCTCCTCCTTCGGGACGGAGGCTGCACTTTTGCTGGCTCTGGTCGCGGACGTGAATAAAGCCACACCGGTTATCTTTCTGGACACACTAAAACATTTCCCGGAAACGCTTGAATATCGCGACAAGCTTATCGACCGGCTGGGTCTGAGCGACGTCCGCTTTATCCAGCCCGAACCCAGTGCCATCAAAGCCGCAGACAGTGACGGCAAGCTCTGGAAACGCAATCCAAATGCGTGCTGCTATTTGCGTAAAGTGGTTCCTCTGGAAGAGGCTCTATCCGGCTTTACCGCATGGATTAACGGCCGCAAGCGCATTCACGGCGGGGACAGAGCTGAACTGGAGGCCGTTGAGCATGACGGGCGGCGGATCAAGGTAAACGCCATGGCGCGCTGGACGCAGGAAGAGATCGACGCGGAGTGGAAGCGCCGCGACCTGCCCGAGCACCCGATGGTGCCGTTCGGCTACACCTCCGTTGGCTGCAAGCCCTGCACTGCTTTGCCTAAACCCGGTGAAGGCAAACGTTCTGGCCGCTGGGCGGAATTCGACAAACAGGAATGCGGTATTCACACCGTAGGAGGACCGTGGGATGACCCCTCTGGCGGTATTTGAGCCCGGCACAGTCTGGCTGGCAGGTGCGGGACCGGGTGATCCGGGTCTGCTGACGCTGCTGGCCGCCAAAGGGCTGGCCGAAGCAGATGTGATCCTCTATGACGCGCTGGTTGATGAGGCCGTACTGGCAATGGCCTCTCCCAAAGCTCAGCTTGAGTTTGTGGGCAAACGCGCCGGAGTTAAATCCCTGAAACAACCTGAAATCACGGCCCGAATGGTTCAGCACGCGCGGGCCGGGAAGAAAGTCCTGCGCCTGAAGGGTGGCGATCCGTTCGTGTTCGGACGCGGCGGCGAGGAAGCAATCGCGTTGGCACAGGCTAGAATCCCTTTTCGGATCATTCCGGGTGTTACAGCCGGAATCGGCGGGCTGGCCTATGCCTCCATCCCCGCGACACACCGCGACATCAACAACGTAGTGAGCTTCGTCACCGGGCGTGATTCGACTGGGGAGCTGCCGGGCAATATAGACTGGGACGCGCTTGCAACCTCCTCTCCTGTCATTGTTTTTTATATGGCTCTCAAGACGATGCCGGAGATTGCTCAGAAATTGATCAAAGCCGGGAGAGCGCCCTCCACGCCGCTTGCGGTAATTTCAAACGCCACTGCCGCCTCGCAGGATGTCGTTGAAACAACTCTTGGAGAGTGCGCGGCAACGCTCAGCCAGACAGAGCCGGGCCGCCCGGCTATTATTGCCATTGGTGAATCCGTTAAAATCAGGGGGTTGCTTAAAGGATTTCAACAGACTATATCAGAAAGCCCGGATGTCATAAAAGCAGAAGAAACAGCACCATGAGCGTGACACACATAGCAGATAAAAAAACGATTGAAACCGATGCCGTGATTATCGGCGCGGGGCCGTGCGGCCTCTTTACCGTGTTCGAGATGGGTCTGCTGGATATGAAATGCCACCTGATCGATATTCTTGACCGTCCCGGCGGTCAATGCGCAGAACTTTACCCGGAAAAGCCGATTTACGACATTCCCGCATGGCCGGTCATCACCGGGCAAGACCTTACAGACCGGCTGATGGAACAGATCGAGCCCTTTTCCCCCGTTTTCCATTTTCAGCAAATGGCCGAAAGCCTCGAAAAGCTGGATAATGGGAAATGGCGTCTGACAACCGATATCGGCACGGTATTTGAGGCAAGCGTGATCATTATCGCGGCGGGCGGCGGCTCTTTCGTACCAAAGAAACCCCCTA
>JAGRKA010000054.1 GCA_020442475.1 Alphaproteobacteria bacterium
CCAAGGGCGTGCCAACGGGATGACAACTATACGTCCTGAGGCGGTGTCACGCGGATCTTTGTGATCTGGTTGCGGTGGCGGCGGATGATATCGAAGCGGAAATCATGGAAGGTAAAGCTCTGCCCGGCTTCGGGGATCATCTGGGATTCATGGAGCACCAGCCCGGCCAGTGTTGAATAATCCGTATCGGGCAAGCCCCACTCGAACTCGCGGTTTAAATCGCGGATCGTGACCGTTCCGTCGATCAGATAGGCCCCTCGCGGCATCTTGCGCACACCGGGAACCGGCTCGTCCTGCTCGTCGTCAATCTCCCCGACGATCTCTTCGAGAATATCTTCCAGCGTCACAATGCCCATGAAGGCGCCATATTCATCGACAACCGCGGCGAAATGCTCCTTGCGCTCGCGGAAGGCCTGCAACTGGTCAAAAAGAGGCGTCGATTCCGGAATAAACCAAGGCTCCTTGGCGACATCCTCGATACTCAGGGAAAAAATATCGGCCCGGTTCTCAGGCATTGCCCGCAAAAGCATCTTCGCATGCACCACCCCGATAATATTATCCGGATTGTCCTTCCATAGCGGCAAACGCGTATAGGCGCTATCGAGGACCTGCCCTACAATTTTGTCAATCGGATCCCCGGCATTGAGCATCTCGACATTCCGGCGGTGGATCATGATCTCCTCGACATCCACCTCCGCCAGATCAAGGATGGAGCGCAGCATCGCGCGCTGTTCCTGCGTTTTATCACCCGGCCCCTGATGCATCTCGATCGCACCGCGCAAAAGCTCCAGATGGGAACCTGCCGTTACCTTTGAAATATCTACCCCGAACAGCTTCAGCACGTTGCGCACGATCCATGTAACCATCTCCGTCACAGGTGCAAAAATCCCGATAAAGAGATTGACCAACGGTGCAATCCGCATCGCCATCGTATCGGCATGGTGCAGAGCGTAAGTCTTGGGAAGGACTTCCGCAAAAATCAAAACCAGCATCGTCATGATCAGCGTGGCATAGAGCACCCCGGCATCGTGAAACAACCCGATCATCACGCTGGTTGCCAGCGCGGAAGCCATGATATTCACCAGATTGTTCCCCAGCAGCAAAGCGCCGATCATCCGGTCTTTTTTCTTTCGGATTTTATTCACGAGTGCGGCGCGGGCGTTGCCTTCCTGCTCCCGATTATGCAGTCGCGCCTTGTCAGCAGCCGTCAGCGCGGTTTCCGAACCGGAGAAAAACGCTGAAAACAGCAGCAGGATTACAATCGCTATGAGTGAGAGGAGAATGCCGATTTCCAACGCTCCTTAATGCCCTGAAGACTGCTATGCCGTCCGCCGCTGATTGCCTCCCCACCAAGCGCATCGCGCAGAGTCTCACGCACGAGATCCTCCGGCACTTCACTATGGACGAAAGCCCGGCCTACCCCTTCGCTCAGGATAAAGACCATTTTCCCGCTCCGGGCCTTTTTATCCCGGCGCATAATCTCCAAAAGCTTATCTACGCTCGTATTCAGCCCCTCGATAAAGGCCACGCTCACCGGCAGGCCGAGCGCCTGAAAATGCGCCTCGACCCGCTCGCGATCTTCCTGTGAGCACAGCCCCATACGCACGGACAGATCGAACGCCATAATCGTCCCGATCGCCACGGCTTCCCCGTGCAAAAGCCGCCCGTCATACCCTGCGGCAGCCTCAAGCGCATGGCCGAACGTATGCCCTAGATTGAGCAGGGCTCGCCGTCCGGCTTCCCGCTCATCGGCCCGCACAAGCGCGGCCTTTGCCCTGACACTGACTTCGACGGCATGAGCGAGCGCTTCCTCATCAAGCGTACAGACACGCTCCCCATTTTCTTCGAGCCATTCAAAAAAGCCAAGATCACCGATCAGACCGTATTTCACGATCTCCGCATAACCGGCCAGCAATTCACGCTCCGGCAAAGTCTGGAGCGTCTCAATATCGGCGATCACGGCTGAGGGCTGATAAAAGCTCCCCACAAGGTTTTTCCCTTGCGGCGTATTAATCCCGGTCTTACCGCCTACGGAGCTGTCCACCTGCGCCAGAAGACTGGTCGGCACCTGCACGTAGGACACGCCGCGCATCGCAATCGAGGCACAAAAACCCGCCAGATCACCGATCACGCCGCCGCCGACAGCCAGCACAACAGAATCTCTGTTCAGCCCGTTGCTGAGGAGCCATTGCGATACGGCCGTCACCTGTTCAAAAGATTTTGTCTTCTCCCCCGGCGGCAACACGAAAAGCTCGGCCCGCCCGGCGCCTTCCTGCGCGAGCAAATTACGGATCTGCTGCGCGTAAGATTGCACATTCCTGTCCGTAATCACGAAAAAGGAGCGCCCGGCAACCTCATCGGGGAGAAAGTCATTCAGGCGAAACAGCACTCCCTTGCCGATATAAATATCGTAAGAGCGCGTATCGAGTTCAATCGTAACGATCTTTGTATCCATGGCGTTATTTTGTACGCGGATCAAGATAAGCGCACAATGCTTTTATCACGTTTTCAGCCACATGATCAGCAGATTCTCCGGCAGTTTCCAACATGACGTCAGCCTGTTCATAAAGAGGACGCCGAGCCTCCAGCAAACGCTCGAGCACCGCACCCGGATCGCCCTGCTGCAAAAGCGGCCTGTTTCCGCAGCGCCCTATACGCTCCAAAAGCGTAGAAACAGAGGCTTTCAGCCAGATAGAAACCCCTTTATCCTTAATCGCGGCCAGAGTGTCTGGATTCGTCACGGCCCCGCCGCCCGTCGCGATTACGCAAGGTCCGCGCTCCAGAATATCCAAAACGGCATTTCTCTCAGCCTCCCGGAATTTTGCCTCACCGAATGCTTCAAAAATCTCGCTCGTACTCCGCCCGGCCCGCTCCTCTACAAGCGAATCGGTATCGTAGAAATCCAGTTCCAGACGCCCCGCCAGCAAGCGCCCGACATGGCTTTTCCCACTGCCCATCATCCCCACCAGGACGAGGGGTTTTTGAAGCCCCAGCCGCAAGGCCTTTTCATCGTGCTCGTATTTGTCCATAGCCGTTATCAAAAAATTCGAAATCAAATTGAATTTACGCAAACCCTTGTTTATGGTGGCATACGCTTCGCCGCTGCCAACTGCGTTCCCAACGGTTCCGGCGAAGACTTTAACCTGAAAAGACCCGGATATGTCATGAAAATCCTGAAATTTTTTCTTGCTGCCCTAATTCTTGTTCTCGCCGGAGGGTTTGTCACCCTCGCCTTTACGGATATTCGCCCCGTTCAGGAACAAGTTATACAAACCATTCCCGCTCCGCAGTTTGCCGATGAATAACCGTTTGCGCCGCTTTATCCTTCCGGCTGCGTGCGCCGCGCTCCTGCTTTCGGGAGCGGAAAACGCACGCGCTGAAAATCCGCCCGTTCCGAAGGACATTGCCAAATATGAAAGTGCGGGCCTGTATAAAAGCCGTAAAGATGGCGGCCTCGGTCCGGAGCTCTGGCGGCATGCCCGCCGCGAGGCCGTGCAGGATTATATGGAATTACTGCCGGTCTCCTCAGGGAACATGATTTTTCAAAATCTGACGCTCAGCCTTCTGCTCAGTGCTGCCGATACAACGGACATGGATGATTATAAAAAGCCGGAAGCCGGAGAGGATTTGCTGACCCTGCGGCTGGAAAAGCTTCTCTCTATGGGCGCCTACGGAAAAATATATGAAATTTATAACTTCCTGCCGGATAAGCCCTATCACCCGCGAATCGCCAGAGCCGGCATTCTATCCATGCTCTATAGCGGTGAAAAGTCACTCGCCTGCCTTGAAAACAACACGCTGCAAGGCCTCTACGACGAAGACGATTTCTGGACGGATTTAGAAGCCTATTGCGCCTACACCCTGTCCGATTCGCCGGACGAAGAGGCCGAATCCGCACTCAAGGATACAAAGCGGGAAATGTTGCGTACACTTGCCTTTAACAAGGATTACAGCTTCAGCTACGATACGAAGGCCTTTGAAAAACTGTCCGCTCTGGAACAGGCTTTCCTGACGGCTGAAAGCCGAATCGATATTTCCGGCACCAGCAACGCTGCCTTGCGGAAGATACCCGCGAATCATGTCGGCGCACTTCTGGCGCAGGATGATCTGAGCGATAAACATAAAATCGCTTTAAATATTCTGGCGGTCAAATACGGGCTTAAAACAACTGAAGACCTTGGGAAAATTTACGAAATCACAAAAACGCCTGAACCCGAAGAAGCCAAAACCGAGTGGGAAAAGCTGCCCGGCCTCTACAAAAATGCCAAGCATGCGAAAGACAGAGCCGAATCATGGGCAGCTCTTAAGCAAACCCTCCCGGTCACAGGCACATATGGCATAGAATCGATCATGCCTTTCGCCTCTATGATCGCCAAAAATCCCCCTGAATCCGCCTCCATGAATGAGCTTCGAACCGTTTATGCGGTCCTCACTGAGGCCGGATTTGATATCCCGCCGGTCTGGGCTGACCTTTTGTATCGGCACCGCGGAGAAGAGGCCGGGAACAGCAAAGCCTTTCTTATTCTGGCGACTGTCGCACATATTACAAATTCTCATAAATATTCAAACGAATACGCGGATCTTTTAGAGACCGACCGCACAAAATACCCGGAACTTGTGGATAAAATAAAAATAATTACGGAAAACATTGACAAAACGCTTCGGGATCGCAATAATACGCTCGAAATTTATGAAAAAGATTTTGACTTGACTTCCATGAAGCATTATGTAATGCCTTCTGTACGGCTATGGGACCGTTTCATGGAAGCTGGTGAGAACCGGATCATAAGTGAAGCGGTTTTGCTGAGTATACTCGCGTTCCGCGACAAACAACCGGGGGCTTTTTACCCCGGGACCGTCAGGGAGGCGATAAAGAACTTGAATACTGTGGGGTTAACGGATGTTTCTCGAAGTCTGGCTATTGAAGCCATTCTCGGAAGCATCTAAAACGACTTAAAAAGGAGAAAAACCAATGGCACGTCCAGGACGCCCGGCAATGCCCAAACCCGATTTGCACCCGCTGGTGGATGCATTTCTTGATATGTTAACAACAGAGCGCGGTGCTGCACTCAATACACGTCAGGCTTACTGGCGCGACCTCGCCGATGTCAGCCTGTATCTGCGCTCCAAGCGCAATACGGATATCGACAAGGCTACGACGGAAGACCTTCAGGCTTACCTGAAAGATCTGAGCGGCAAGACGCATATCAAAGGCTCGCACAAAGGCAAAATCGCCGTACGTACGGTTGCCCGTCGCCTGTCCGCACTGCGCCAGTTCTACCGTTTTGTGATCTCGGAAGAGTCTCGCGACGACGACCCGACCGCAACGATCGAAAGCCCGAAGCAAGGCCGCACGCTGCCCAAAACGCTGACCGAAGCGGAAGTTACCGCCCTGATCAAAACGGCAGCAGGCACAGGTACGCCGGAGAATATCCGTCTCGTCTGTTTGCTGGAAATGCTCTATGCAACGGGCCTGCGCGTGTCCGAGCTTGTCGGCCTGCCCTTGTCCGCTATGGGTGAGAATAACGAATTCCTAACCGTTGCCGGTAAAGGCGGCCGCGAGCGGATCGTTCCTCTATCCGGACCGGCTAAAAAGGCTGTGGAAAACTACATGAATGTCCGCAAGCATTTCATCGGCACTGAAAACCGTGACAATCAGGCACAGTGGATGTTCTGCTCCCGCACGTCGGACAGCGGCCACCTGACACGCCAGCGCTTCGCACAACTCCTCAAGGACCTGTCCCGCGCGGCAGGCATTGAAGAAGGCAAAGTCAGCCCGCATGTTCTGCGTCACGCTTTCGCAACGCACCTGCTGAGCCACGGCGCTGATTTACGCGCTGTTCAAAAGATGCTGGGCCATGCGGATATCGCGACCACGCAGATTTACACGCATATTCTCGATGAGAAGATGAAGAAGAATATCAAGGAGAAGCACCCACTCTCCAAAACGGCTTCCGGTAACTAAAGACCGACGCATCTTATACCCGTCATTTCGATCAGGCAGGCATTTCAGATTTGAATATGTCTGCCTGATTTGCTATCAGGACGGTAAACCCTTATCACTTTTATTGAAAAGAAGACCGCCTAAAACGGACTCTGTCTAGAAACGGAACGATCATATGAGCCAGCTCGATTTTGAAAAGCCCATTCTGGAACTGGAAGGCAAGATCGCCGAGCTGCGCCACGTCAGCGGCGGCAGCGAAGTCAATATCGCCGACGAAATCAGCCGCATGCAGGCCAAGGCGGCGCGCCTGCTCGAACAGGCTTACGGCAAGCTCACCCCAGCCCAGAAAGTCCAGATCGCGCGCCATCAGGAGCGCCCGCACTTCAAGGATTATATCGAAAAGCTGATCGATGATTTCACACCGCTGGCCGGTGATAGAGCCTTTGCCGAAGATTACGCTCTCCCCGGTGGGCTGGGTCGTTTTAAGGGGTACCCCTGCGTCATTATCGGTCACGAAAAGGGCCACGACACGGAGAGCCGGATCAAGCACAATTTCGGCATGGCCCGCCCGGAAGGCTACCGGAAGGCGCAAAGGCTGCTCTCTATGGCCAGCCACTTTCAGCTCCCCGTCATTACGCTGGTTGATACGGCAGGCGCCTATCCCGGCAGAGGCGCCGAGGAGCGCGGCCAGTCGGAAGCCATTGCGAAATCGATAGAATCGTGCCTGCGCGCGGACGTACCAATCATTTCCATCATCGTCGGAGAAGGCGGATCCGGCGGCGCGATCGCAATTGCCGTCGCCGACCGGGTCTATATGCTGGAGCATTCAATTTATTCGGTGATCTCACCAGAAGGCTGCGCCTCTATCCTGTGGCGTAGCGCCACCCATGCTGAAGAAGCAGCAACAGCCCTGAAGCTTACGGCCCAAGACCTCAAAGCCCTTGATCTGATCGACGGGATCATTGACGAGCCGGTCGGCGGTGCACACCGCCACAAAGACCAAACGATCGCTAATGTCGGTAAAACGATCGAGGCCGCTCTTGCCGAACTAACGCCATGGGATACGAATTCCTTGAAGCAGGCCCGCCGCTCGAAATTTCTGGCTTACGGCCGGAACTTTCAGGCCTGAGCACGCGAGACTTCTTCGGATATACCGCTGGCCCCACTACGCCCGCTCCCTTGCATGGTTCCCGCCGAAAAAGGCTTGTCGACATTCGCGGCGAACCGTCTTTTTCCATTGGCAAAATAACTGTCAAATTCTTCAGAGATGCGCGCACGCCTCTTCATATACTCAAAATTTCCGTGCCCGGCACGCTGGTGCCCATCTTCCGAGCAAGCCGCCCGAAAATAAAGCATTAGAAAAACGCGAATCGCCGCCGTTAACGACGTATCACAATTCTTCCGCATTGCGATCAACGTGCAAATATCATGGCTAGTGCACACTTCACGGCTAGCAATTTCACGGAGCGCCGCCCACATTTCCGGCTCAAGGCGCACAGATGTCCTGCGTCCCATAACCGTAATATTGCGACTAACAAGCGTTGTTTTTGAAGCCTTATCCGCATCGTTTTCCGACTCGAATATATCACTGGTATCCTCTTGAATTTTCATATTTAATCCCCACTAAGTTTATATATTGACCGCATATCAATTTATGATTGCGCCTTAAATACTCTATATACCTTAGTGTGTATTTTTACAACCTATGAGTTTATTCTTTTGTGTTCAATCGAGCCTCGGCTTGCGTAAGAAGTCGCATCGAAAGAGCATGAAGGTTTTCATCAAACAACTGTTCTACAAGAGAGTATATAACGCGTTGCCGCTGCACCCGGCTCAACCCCTCAAATTCATTGCACACAACCTCGAGTTTAAAATGGCTTTCTCCGGTTCCATCGTGCCCGGCATGGCCTATATGACGATCGCTCTCATTCACGATATCTACGCAAGAAGATGGCAACCCCTCCTCTATAACGGCCTTGATCCGTTCACTCATCCTCATCAGGATCTCCTTGATTCCCTAATCGTACGCCCCTAATTTAATAGCGTAGAATGCCCTTTTCCGGTTAACATAGTCTTATATGGAGTCTGCAGATCAGAAAAACAAGATGCCGCCATGCCGAAAATAAACCTAAAACCGCACTCCGCAGAATTTGAAGATGAAAAACGCCCCCGCAGCGTACCCCAGACCTGCGACATGCCGGGCTGCAAGGCGCATGGTGAACACAAAGCTCCCAAGCACAGAGGCCTGAACGAATATTACCTGTTTTGCCTCGATCATGTTAGCGAATATAACCGTGCCTGGAATTTTTTCGAAGGCATGTCCGAAACGGAAATTCAGGACCATATGCTAAGCAGCATTTACGGGGACCGTCCGACATGGAAATATGGCGTTAACGGCGATGCGGAAGAGATGCTCTACCGTAGAGCCTGGCAAAATTATCACTACACGGAAGAAGAGCCGCCCCAGACGAAAGAGCGCGCACAAGCCGGAGCGCACGGCTTTAGCACCGCGGGCAACACGCCTGAATATGAGGCGCTTGCGCTGATGGGGCTGGAGCCGCCCATTACGCTCGCCTCGATCAAAATCCGCTATAAAGCGCTCGTCAAAAAGCACCATCCGGACCTCAATAAAGGCTGCACGGAATCGGAAGAGCTTCTCAAGCGCATCAATATGGCCTATACAATTCTAAAGCTCGCCTGCCAGCGCTTTGAAGAGCTGCCTGACAGGGAAGACTAACCACTAAAACGTAAGATACCCTCATGAACACAACACCCGACGAACTGGACAAGGATAAAGAATCCGCAGGGATGTCCTTCGATATCACCCACATCAAGGCCAAGGAAGGGAAATACACAACTATTCCCGATGTTAAGGTGAATGTGCGGGAGGTCTTCGGACTGGATATAGACTGGGAAGTTCCGGGCTTTAGCGAAGACAGCGCCAACGTTCCGGCCATCGACCCGACATATCAGTTCGACCACGACACCACGTTGGCCGTTCTGGCCGGTTTCGCCCATAACCGGCGCGTTATGGTGCAGGGATATCACGGAACCGGGAAATCCACCCATATCGAACAGGTTGCTGCCCGCCTGAACTGGCCGTGCGTACGGATCAACCTTGACTCCCATGTCAGCCGGGTGGATTTGATCGGGAAGGACGCCATCGTCCTGAAGGAAAACAAGCAGATCACGGAATGGCGGGACGGGCTGCTGCCCTGGTCCCTGCAAAACCCGGTGGCACTGGTCTTCGACGAATATGATGCAGGCCGCCCGGATGTAATGTTCGTTATCCAGCGCGTGCTGGAAAATGAAGGCCGCCTGACCCTGCTCGACCAGAACCGCGTCATTCGCCCGCATCCGGCTTTCCGCCTTTTCGCCACGGCCAATACGGTGGGCCTCGGCGATACGACCGGCCTATATCACGGCACGCAGCAGA
>JAGRKA010000055.1 GCA_020442475.1 Alphaproteobacteria bacterium
TCTTGTATATCGCACTTCACATCTGCCAAAGGCGAAAAGAGATCGGCTGTGGTAAGATCCAAATGCTTCATCTTTCTGAATCGACCGAGGAACGGTTGCTCGGGCGCGATATGAAGCATCTTACGTGGCTTTGAAAAGAAGTCTGTTCGTTCTTTCAGATAAAGCCACAACACACGATGGCGTTCAAGTGTCAAACACTTCGGACAAAGCACGTTTTCCCGCTTCGCTGAACCGTCATATCCATAAGAAAGAAACTTGCGGAAATGTCCTTCGCAAACTGGGCATTCATACTTATTTCCGCCATAGAAAACGGGAGAAAAGAAACTGAAAATGTAGCTCAGTCGGATGAGAATGGGACGCGGTATCGTTCTGAGCAGAAAGTGGAACAAACCTTCGGAATTATTAATTGATAATTATGAGTTAATAATTGAGTAGAACGCTTGGCGTTCTGCGAAAGGATCTTCCAAACCAAGCGCCTCATATACGTACTTGAACGTGGACAATATCTCTGGCTTTCCACCAACAATGGCCACATCGTGCTCGAAGTGGGCAGATGGTTTTCCATCCTGTGTAACAATAGTCCAACCGTCTTCCAGTTGGGCAACGTCCGCAGTTCCGAGGTTGATCATCGGTTCAATAGCAAGAACCAACCCTTCCTTCATCTTCTTGCCACTGCCACGTTTTCCGTAATTCGGAAGTTCAGGGTCTTCGTGCATGTTCTTACCCAAACCGTGGCCTACGAGTTCTTTTACAACTCCATAACCGTGTTTTTCGGCATGATGCTGCACTGCGTACCCCACATCTCCAATTCGGTTTCCCGAGCGGATCTGTTCTATTCCGAGGTAAAGACTTTCCTCGGTCACTTTCAGGAGTTTTTTCACCTCATCTTTTATCTCGCCAACGGCAAACGTGAACGCATGGTCTCCGTAGTATCCGTTCTTAATGGCTCCACAATCGACTGAAATAATATCGCCTTCTTCCAAAGGTTTATCTGACGGAATTCCGTGAACAACCTGTTCGTTAACGGAAGTACAAAGCGTGTTTGGAAATCCGCCATAACCCAAGAAACCAGGCACCGCATCTTGACTTCTAATGTAATCCTCAGCCACTTTATCCAACTCCAGTGGAGTTACACCTGGTCTGATAAGCTTTGCCACTTCGCCCAACGTGCGCGAAACAACCAAAGCGCTCTCACGCATCAACTCTATTTCTGCCCTACTCTTTAAAACCGCCATTATCCTCCAAACAATTTACCTAGAAGTCCTTTTTTCTTGTCTTCAGGACGTTCCATCATATTTGCGCCATCTTCTGGATGAATGATATTGTATATCTCTCCCCAACCGAGGAATCCACCCACATTCCTATCGTCTATGAACATGTCGCAATCCAGCTTTCTGCTGGCCGTTTCCGGATCGAATTTCTCCTCTGGAAAACTCCTGTTGATGGCATAAAATTCCAATCCATTCTGACGGCAATATTCTACCGCTTCATCCAGCGTTTTACCGTGGCGATATGTCCACATAATGAGCCTGTGCCCTTTTGATTGCAACTTCTTAAGCGTTGCGAATGCAAACGGCATTTCTTTGCCAATTGCCGGGTATTTGTGCTCTACCACGGTTCCGTCAAAATCTACCGCGATAACCAGCGATTTGCCCATCATCATATCCATGCCGCGAAGTTACTGTTTGAGACGAGAAGAAGATGAAAGTGATACAGATAACAAGAGATAGGGCTGGACGATGAAACCCTTTATCTCCTATCCTCTAGTCATCTTCACTCTTTGCATTATTCAAATAACGGATGTATCCATTTATCATTTTTTCCACTTCTTGGGAAATTGCAAGCAGCTCATCAAACTTTTCTTGCGGTACATAACCTTCATCGAGCGCCACAGTTAAATGGTCCATTGTTTCTACAAGTTCTCCTCTTGCCATTCTCAATCGTTGGATATTCTCCTGATAATGATACCTCCCATGACCTTCTGTTATCATGGCGGTTACCGCACGAGATGAACGAATAAGTTGGTCGGTCAAAAGGAACTTTTCTTCTTTCGGAAAACTAGTTCGTGCCAGTTTAGCGCACTCATTTCTGAGAATTCGTGCTTTCTGCCAAACCTTCAACTCACGGAATTCGCCCATCCTTATCTCCTATCTCCTATCTCTTATCTCTTATCTCTAAATATACTCCGAATGAAGCACGTTCAGGTTCTCATCAAACTCATACAGCTTTGGCTTGCCCGTTGGTACTTCCGTTTTCAGAATCTCTTCTGGCGACAGTTTTTCCAAGTACATGATCAATGCGCGTAAGCTGTTTCCGTGCGCAGCAATAATGATGGATTTGCCTGCTTTGAGTTCAGGTTCGATCACTTCCTTGAAGTAAGGAAGAACTCGGTCTGCGGTACCTTTCAAACTCTCGCCTCCCGGAGGCGGTGTATCGAAACTTCTTCTCCAAATATGTACCTGCTCCTCACCGAACTGCTCTCGTGCCTCATCCTTGTTCATTCCTTGCAGTTCTCCATACATGCGCTCGTTCAAGGCTTCGTTTTCAACAACTGCAAGGTCGGTCTGACCTGTGACTTCCAGCGCCAACTTCAACGTTCGTTGAGCTCGCAAAAGAGCGGAAGTGAATCCCTTGTCAAATTTGTAGCCTTTCAGTTTTTCGCCTGCTTCTTTTGCCTCGGCTATTCCCTTTGGTGCAAGATCAACATTCACCCAACCTGTGAATTTGTTGAGCGCGTTCCATTCTGATTGTCCGTGGCGGACGATGACCAGTGTAGCGTGTGCCATTTCAGTTGTCGTATTGTAGTTTGTAATTCGTTTCGATTTTGCGTTCCTCCAACCTCTTCAGGTGTGCTTTTACCGACCGTTTTCTGTGTTCATTCAATTGATCGATGATAGAAACACCATTGAGTTGTTCAATTCCGTGCTGAATCCATCTGGCCGCAAGGTCTGAAAAGATGGCTTTCTGTTCCTTCAATTGCTCATCCAAAAAACTGACCTCAATCTGTTTTGGTCGTGCGATGGAAACTGTCAAACGTGGTAAACTCAGTTCATCTTCCAAACCGGAAACCAAAGGCGCTTTTGTAGCCGTAATTTCAGGATTGATGAATATGCCTGCAAAGTCTGATTCTGATTGCTTGATGAACGAAAGATTGACGGAAAATACCGCAACATTCAGATTCAAATGCTTGGCCGACAGTAACGGATGTTTCAGCTGTTGCTGCGTTTGTTTGAGTTGGTTGATGAGATCCGACAGATCAGCATTGGAACCAACCTTCTCAGCTACGGTATGGTAAATTTCGCTTCCGTGTACCTGAATCAAACCCTAAGCGTATGTGTGTTTGATGAAATCGTATAGCAACCGCACGCCAACTCCGGTTCCTCCTTTCAGACGGTAGTCAACGTCAGCGGTCATGAATGATGGACCAGCGATATCCAAGTGTATCCAAGGATAATCCGTGAAATGATGCAGGAAAGTAGCTGCAGTGATGTTGCCACCTGCTGCTCCGCCAATGTTCTTAATGTCTGCAACATTCGATTTTATCGCATCATGAAACTCGCGCCACATCGGGAATTCCATCAAACGCTCGTAAACACGCTCACCGCTTTCCTTCAGTGCTGTGGTATCTGTCTTGTCGGCACACATCGCAATGCCATAATAATCGGTAATCCGAGCAGCTGCTCCAGTCAACGTTGCAAGGTCAATAACCAACTCTGGGTTGTACTGTTTGGCGTAATGCAGCGCGTCTGCCAGTATCAATCGGCCTTCGGCATCCGTATTCAAAACCTCGATCGTTTTCCCGTTATACGCCTTGATAATATCCCCGGGTCGATACGCCTTGGATGAAGGCATATTTTCAACCAGCCCGACAACCCCGACAACATCCACGCGCGCCTTACGCAAAGCCAGCGCCTTAAACAGGCCCACCACAGCGGCGCTACCGCCCATATCCATCTTCATTTCATCCATATTCGCCCCGGGCTTCAGCGAGATCCCACCCGTATCGAACGTCACACCTTTACCGACAAAGGCCAGCGGCGCGTCCTTGGACTTCTTATTCGCCCCGTTCCAGCGCATCACCACCATACGCGCCGGACGATCCGATCCCTGCCCCACAGCCAGCATCGCCCCCGCGCCCATTTTCTGCAGCTTTTTCTCATCGAAAATTTCAACCTCGACGCCCAAAGGCTTCAAGGTATCCTTGATAATCTTCGCATACGCATCGGGATAAAGATCGTTCGGCGGCATATTCACCAGATCGCGCGCCTGAAAAACGCCTTGGCTCACACAGGAAAGCTTCTCATAAGCTTTTTTGGCATTCGCCGGATGCGTACAGACAACCTCCAGCGTTTTTAGCTCCGGAAGCATCTCCTTCGGTGGCGCTTTATAACGCTCAAACTTATAGCCCCTCAGCACCGCACCGTTCGCCAAAGACGCCGCCAGCATATCCAGCGTCAGATCCGGTTGCGGCAGCTTATCACCAACATAAAGACTAACCCCCGCCACGCCAAGCGAAGACAAAGCAGCATAGAATTTACCGCCCGCCTCCTCGGCCCTCAAAGCACTTAAAGCTTCGGCTTTCCCCAGCCCCAAAACCCCCAAACGCGCAGCAACAGAGCCCTCCGGCGTCACAACACTGATAAAATCACCTAACCGTCCCTTAAACTGAACATTGGCCTCCAAGGCCCGCTTCGCCAAAGAAACAAGAGACGCCTCTAGCCCGGAAACGGGCTGCAAAGAAACGCCCTCATCGCCTTCATAGGCCAAAACAACGATCATAGAGGGCTGCGTTTTATGCTCTTTTTGAAAAGATACGGAAATGCTCATTTTAAAAATCTTTCTGGTTTTATCTTCTGGCTTTATCTTTAGGACCCAAAACCGTTATAAACAGTATGAGAGGAAAACACCATCATAATGAAGATTTTCGAACGCTACATTTTCAAAAATCTGTTGATCGCGGCTTTGTTTATCACTGTCGTCCTCTCGGCGGTAATTGTGCTCACCCAGTCGATCAAATTTCTCGAACTGGTCATCAATTCAGGCGCGGATTCCGGCGTATTCTGGCTGTTAACGCTGCTCACCCTGCCGCGGTTTTTCGAAATCATTCTGCCGCTCTCTATCATGGGCGCCGCCCTTTTCACCTATAACCGCCTGAGCGCTGATTCCGAATTGGCCGCCGCGCGCGCCAGTGGTTTCAGCCCACTCAAACTGGCCAACCCGTCAATTCTGTTGGCTCTGATCATCACCGTTTTTCTCTTGGGCAACACACTGTGGCTGGCGCCTAAAACCCTGTCCGAACTTCAGCTAAAGCGCCAGGAAATCAAAGCCCAATTCTCGAACCTGATCGTCCGCGAAGGTGTTTTCAATCAGGCCGGAAAAGGATTGACGGTCTACGTTCACAAACGTGAAAACGATTCAGGTCTGCGCGGAATCATCATTTATGACGGCCGCCCCGAAAACGAACGCCCCTCGACCATCATCGCCAAACGCGGCGCTCTTTCCCTCACGGAAAAAGGATTCCAGATCACCGTCTATGACGGAACACGTCAGGAATTCGATCCAGAAAAACAAACCTTGAGCCGCCTGAACTTCCAGCGCTACACTATTGATATCCCGGACAACGAGCCAATCCCCGATCGCTGGCTTCAGCCCGATGAACGCACCATCGGCGAGCTTTTGTCCGCCGAAATCCCCGAAAACGATCCGGCCTTGCAACGAAAATTCGCCATCGAGCTTCATAAACGGTTTCTCTCGCCGTTATCGGCGCTTGGCTTCACACTCGTCTCCTGCGCCATAATGCTCATCGGGCCAAGCGGCCGCGCGGGACAAAGCAAAAAGATTTTCACTGCTATCATCTGCATTTTCTTAATTCAAAGCCTGCAAATTGCCGCCGGAAACATCGCCAAACAAAGCGACATCGGTTTATGGATGATGTACGCCTTGGCCCTCTTCCCCATAGCCATCGGTTCTTTCTTTTTAAGCCCGGCCAGCGAAAAACTGCGCCATAGACTGTTTTACGGCCCCAATGAAAACAACCGGATAAGAGCGCTCACATGATAAAACTCAGCAAAACCCTCTCGCTTTATCTGGGCAAAAACTATCTGTTGAACACGCTGGCCGTTCTCACCGCTTTACTCAGCATTATATACTTACTCGATATTCTGGAACTTCTGCGCCGCGCCAATAAAACAGGCGATATACCTTTAGGTATAATCCTACAAATGGGTTTACTCAAACTCCCCGAAATCGGCCAGACGATTTTCCCCTTCGCTATCCTGTTCAGCGCTCTGTGGACCTTCTGGCAACTCAACCGCCGCTCCGAACTCGTCGTCCTCAGAGCCTCGGGCTTTTCAGTATGGCAATTCCTTGCCCCCATCGTCCTGCTGGCCGCCCTGATCGGCGCGCTACAAATCGGATTGATCAACCCGGCCGGAGCCCTCCTGATCGGCAAATACGACCGGCTGGAAAGTGAATTCCTCAAAAAACAAAGCAGCCAGATCGCCCTGTTCAAAGAAGGCTTGTGGCTGCGTCAGGAAATTGATCCTGATAAACAGCAATCCTTCAAAAAAACCCACAACGTCAATCTGGCCGAAGGCTATATCATCCTGCATGCCCGCAAAATTGCCCACCCAAGCTGGCAACTCCTGAATGTCACCGTCTTTTATCTTGATACGGAAGATCAGCTCCTGATGCGCCTTGATGCCAAAAGCGCCACGCTCGAGAAAAACCTCTGGACCTTCAACGACGTACTGGTTAACAGCAACCAAACGCCCCCCACAAGGCTACCAGCCTTTACCCTGCCCACGACACTCACAATCAAAGATATTGAGGATAGCTTTTCATCCCCGCAAAGCATGTCCTTTTGGAACCTGCCCGGCCACATCCAGACCTTACGCGAAACCGGCTTCGAAACCGGGCCTCTCATCGTGCACTACCACAACCTTCTGGCCCAACCACTCTTTCTGATGGCCATGGTCATCCTCGCCGCCACCGTCTCTATGCGGCCTCCACGCTTTGGCGGCACACTTGTCTTGATCGCCAGCGGCCTGTTCATCGGTCTAGGCGTATTCTTTCTCTCAAGCTTCCTACAAGCCCTGGGAGCCTCAAACCAGCTTCCTCCACCTTTGGCAGCCTGGGCCCCCTCGATCATTTTTATACTCTTTGGCCTAAGCGCCCTCATCCACCTCGAAGATGGATAAAAAGCAAAATAAACTTAACGCTTTCGTAAAAAATTCATGGTTTAATAAATGTCGGATCAAGGCACAGCCCTTCAAATCCGTCCTGCGTTCTCACAACTTTCTGTTTCTGTGGTTTTTGACTGTGTACTTGTGCAAAACACAAAAAATGACAGCTAGCGCTGTATAAGGGGATAAAAGCGATGCACAAAAGCAACAGCTCACAAGACCATAGATGACTTCCATCTTGACTCAAGTCTTATAATAGATCAAAAAAATAGGGGCGATCATGCAAATTCAAACTGTAACGGCCATGACATTAAAAAATAATATTCTTCTCAATATCAGCATTCTGTGTGCCGCTTTGGCACTTTTATCTGGTTGTGCGTCTTCGCAGCAGCACGAAACGATGTTGATGAACGGAAAAACGGTTATGACCGACCCGTTCGAGGAAACAAACCGGCAGGTTTTCGCTTTCAATAACGCCGTGGACAAAGCGGTTATTCATCCGATCGCCAAGGGCTACAACGAAGTGGTCCCTCAACCGGCTAGAACAGGCATCACAAATGTCCTGCGCAACCTGAAAACACCGACGACCTTGGCCAACCAGCTCTTGCAAGGCGATTTAGAAGGGGCGGGAAATGTTGTTCTCAGAGGCGTTATTAACACGCTCATCGGCGTAGGCGGCCTCTTTGATGTGGCTGGCGCGGAGAATATCCCGTATGAACCCGAAGATTTCGGGCAAACCTTGGGCAAATGGGGCGTGGATCATGGTCCTTACCTAGTTGTACCGATCATCGGCCCGTCATCGACACGCGATTACGCCGGATTCTTCATTGATTCCCTCGCTGACCCGCTACGCTGGTATCTCTTCAATATAGACGAAGAAGGCATTTACTACGGCAAAGTGGGAATGGAATACCTGACCCTGCGCGCAGACCTCGTCGACGTGCTTGAAGATCTGGAAAAGAGCTCTATCGATTACTATGCAGCCACGCGCAGTGCATATTATCAGCGCCGCGAAGCTCTGGTTGAAGACCAAGATCCCGAGAGCATGAGCGCACCGGCTATTCCGGATTATGATGAGTATTAAATTCATGAAAAACGCGGTAAAATAAAAGCATGAAAGCAAATTTTTCGAAGAAGAAAATGGCTTTGGCCGTGTCTCTAGGTTTGGTCGGCGCAGGATTTTCAAATCCTGCGCTTTCCGCTTGGAATGCGGGAACAATGCATAATACACCGATCAGCGCTCACATCCTGAAAATCAGCATCAATGAAAACGCTTTGGATGGAGCCGAAAAATTTGTTGATGCCATCGCCGATCAAGGTATTGGCTTTTTAAGTGATAGCAACTTATCAGATCAAAAAAGAAAATCGGAATTTCAGAAACTGTTAAAAAACAATTTCGATATGAATACCATCGCCCGCTTTGCACTGGGACGCTATTGGAAAACCGCTAGTCAGGCCCAGCGCGATGAATATATGAAGCTGTTTGAAACCATGATCTTGAACGTCTATTCCAGCCGTTTCAGCGAATATAAAGGTGAAAAACTCAGCGTCGAAGGCTCACGGCCGGAAGGAA
>JAGRKA010000056.1 GCA_020442475.1 Alphaproteobacteria bacterium
TGGCACATGAATGTGGGCGACGATATTACCGCGCATAACACCGCGATCAGCGATTTCATGGAAGTGCTGAGCGGGCATGTTGTTACGGAAGCACTCGACGCATCTCTCCAAAGTCTGTCTATGGCATCCAACTTTGAAGGCATTGATGCAATTATATCCAATATCAGTACCGTGCAAATGGATGCTTTGTCACTTACGACTGAGGACATGCTTGCGGATGCCGGTGTCCGTATCATGACGGATGGAAATGATTACGCATATAGCACCGGTGAGAGCGCTTCAATCCATGGGCTGGGCGGGAATGATACCATTCTTGGTAACACGGGTGATGATCACATTTTCGGGGGGGACGGGGATGATGTTCTCTATGACTTCCGGGGTGGGAATAACACGCTTTACGGAGGTGAGGGGAATGATGTCCTCTATACGGGCAACGGGAATGATATTCTCTACGGCAGTGACGGGGATGATCTGATCATTGGCCTCGGGGGAGCGGACACCTTCATTTTACGCGAAGGTGATACCGGTATTGACACGATTTACTATGCAGATGCCCGTGAAGGGGACCGGCTTGATATTTCAGACTTCCTGGATCAGTTCGATCCGCTTCAGGATGCTATTGATGACTTTGTAATCCTGTCCGATGACGGTTTCTCAACAACCGTTTCTGTCGATGTTGATGGCCAGGGCGCTGGAGAGGCTGTTCAGATCGCTACCTTGTATGGCTCTACTGGGGTAGAAGTCGAAGGAATTATCGACTTGAGCAGCATTACAACAGTTTAGCATATTAATTTATACGCGTAATCAAGAGCAGCGCTCCCTGAATATGGGGGCGTTGTTTCTTTATGGTGAAAAACTGTATTTTCTATTGCTGCGCCGTCTAGACTTTGCGGCCATCTTTGGTATATCTGATCTATCCTGATACAACATGAAAACGGATTTTTGATGAAGAAGACAGCTTTACACGCCGCCCATGTGGCGCTGGGCGCAAAGATGGGTGAGTTTGCGGGCTATGATATGCCGCTTTACTACGATAAGGGCGTGATCGCCGAACATGAGTGGGTGCGCAGCCATTGCGGGCTTTTCGACGTATCCCATATGGGGCAGATTATCGTGGAGGGGCCGGGCGCTGCAGAATTCTGGGAGAGCCTGACGCCGTCTCCATTTCAGAAAAAAGCGCATGGGCGCGCGCAATATACCGTTCTGACGAATGCAGAGGGCGGGATTATTGACGATCTGATCATAACGCGCCTGTCCGATAACAAGTTTTTTGCTGTGATCAATGCCGGATGCAAGGACAAGGATATTGCGTGGATTCGTGAGAACCTACCGGCGGGCCTGAAGTTGGAGGTTCTGGGAAACCGGGCCTTAATTGCTGTTCAAGGCGGCTGGGCTGAGCGGATTTTGCATGAAGTGCTGGAGATCGAGACGGATGATCTGCCTTACATGCATATTATGGAGGCGCAAGCGCCGAGTTTTGAGAAAATCTATGTTAGCCGCGTGGGTTATACCGGGGAGGATGGCTTTGAACTGAGCGTTCCCGAAGATAGTGCAGAGGAAATCTGGAACGCGCTTTTAAACCATCCGGAAGCTGCGCCGATCGGTCTGGCCGCTCGTGATTCCTTAAGGCTTGAAATGGGCTATCCGCTTTACGGACACGATATTGATGCAACGACTTCACCCGTGGAGGCGGATCTGAACTGGATTATCAGCAAGAAAACGGACGCCTATCCGGGGTATGGACGGATTGCCCGCGAGCAAGGAGATGGCGTATCGCGCAAGCGCGTCGGGGTTCGCTTGCTGGATAAGGGTGTTGCCCGTGAGGGGGCGGAGATTCGCAATGCGCAGGATGAAAAGATCGGCGTTCTCACCAGCGGGGGGTTTTCCCCAAGTCTGAAAGAATCGATCGGGCAGGGCTATGTCGACCCGGCATTTGCCGTACCCGGAGAGAAGATTTTCGTCAATGTACGCGGGCGTAATATCGGAGCAGAAATCGCCTCCATGCCATTTGTTCCGGCGAAAACGAAATCAATGAAGAAGAAGGAAGCGGCGTAGCTGTTATTTAACACGGAGGGCGCGGGGTTCTCGGAGGTTTTTTATGAGTCAGGTTATTGATCTCGCTAAGCCGGAAAATAAAATATCGGGCCTTATCGTTGATAGAGCTATCTACGTGCACAAGCATCTTGGTCCCGGATTGCTTGAAAGCGCTTATGAGGAAGCGCTTGTTTATTTTTTGCAAAAAGCCGGGCTTCACGTTGAGCGTCAGAAAGCTGTTCCAATTCAGATCGAAGATTTGAGTATAGAATCAGGATTTAGGCCTGATTTGATTGTGAATGATAGTGTGATTTGTGAATTAAAAAGCATAGAAAAACTTAAACCTATTCATGATGCGCAACTTATGACATATTTACGCCTTTCCGGTATAGGGGTTGGGCTTCTCATAAACTTTAATGTGCCTCTTTTGAAGGAAGGGTTAAGGCGGATTGTTGTTTAAGGCTCTGGTCTTAAAAATCAGGCTCCGTGTCCTCTGTGGACTCCGTGTTTGAAACTTTGAAAATTAAAAAGGAGAAAGAATTATGGCTGAAATCAAATATACGGATGATCATGAGTGCATCAAGATTGAAGGCGATGTGGCTTGGGTCGGAATTACGAAATATGCGCAGGAAGCTCTGGGCGATCTCGTTTATGTCGAGTTGCCGGAAGTGGGGCGCGAAGTCAAAAAGGGCGAAGATTTTGCTGTTGTGGAATCGGTCAAGACCGCGGCAGAGGTCTACAGCCCCGTTGATGGCGAAGTTGTCGAGGCCAATGACAATATGGCCGATGATATGGAGCTGATCACGCAGCCTGTCAGTGAGCAGGGCTGGATCGCGAAGATCAAAATGTCTGATCCCTCTCAGCTTGACGGGCTGATGGATGAAGCGAAATACAACGAATATACGGAGTCTTTGGATTAATGCGCTACTTACCACAAACGAAAAACAGCCGTGCGGCGATGTTGGAGGCTGTTGGGGCTTCAAGCATTGACGATCTGTATCGGGATATTCCAAAGAGCGCTTTTGTCGACGGCAAGTTAAATTTGCCTGATCACAAGGGTGAACTGGAAGTTGAGCGGATTTTGGGCGGTTACGCCAATGAAAATCTCTCGGCGGCGAACGTGCCGTTTTTCCTTGGGGCAGGGGTCTATTACCACCATATTCCCTCCACGGTCGATCATGTGATCCAGCGCAGCGAATATCTCACGGCCTATACGCCTTATCAGCCGGAGATCGCGCAAGGCACCCTGCAGGCTTTGTTCGAGTTCCAGACATTCGTCGCTAAATTGACAGGGCAGGAGGTGGCCAACGCCTCTATGTATGACGGCGCGACAGCAACTGCCGAGGCAGCCTTGATGGCGATGCGGGTTACAAAGCGCAAGAAAATTGTCGTGGGCAATGCGCTGCATCCGGATTACCGGGCGGTGCTGAAAACCTATCTGGGGAACTTTGAGGGTTGCGCGCTGACCGATGGAGAGCCGGATAATGAAACGGCTTGTGTCATTGTGCAATCTCCTGATTTTTATGGCGCCCCTCACAAATACGAAACGTTCCGTAAAATATGTAACGAGACGGGTGCGCTGCTTGTTGTCGTGGTTAATGAGATCGTATCGCTGGGGCTTTTGCCTGCACCGGTCGAGGCGGATATCGTTTGTGGAGAAGCCCAAAGCATCGGCGTCGCGATGAGCTTTGGCGGCCCGCATCTGGGCTTTTTCGCCTGCCGGGAGAAGTTTATCCGGCAAATGCCGGGGCGGCTGTGCGGTATGACGGAGGATGCGGACGGCAAGCGTGGTTTTGTGCTGACGCTTTCCACGCGGGAGCAGCATATTCGCCGGGAGAAGGCGACCTCGAATATCTGTACGAATCAAGGGCTTTGTGCGCTGGCCTTCACAGTGCATATGAGCTTGCTCGGTGAAAATGGCTTTAAGCGGTTGGCGCGCCTGAATCATGAGGCCGCCTGTAAACTGGCGGACGCCGTGGTAAAAGTTTCAGGCGTATCCGTGCGAAATGAGTGCTTTTTCAACGAGTTTGCGGTTGATCTTCCGAAGCCGTCAAAAGATGTCGTTGAGGCGCTGGCCCAGCGCGGCATCGTGGGCGGCTATGCGCTGGAGGGTAATGGCCTCCTCCTGTGCGCGACCGAAATGACAACCGATGAGGATATCGCGGCGCTTGTGAGCGCTTTGAAAGAGGTGTTGGTATGAGCGCAGAAGCGAAAGTAATTGATATGGCATATAAAATTCAGCAGGCGGAAGACGGTAATCGCGGGCTTCACTATGAGGAAAATCTCCTTTGGGAGAAGGAATATAGCGATGAGCCGGGCGTGGATCTGCCGGAGCCTGCGGGGCTGGCGTCCCGCACGGGCGTAGAGGTGCGCGGTGAGATCGGCTTGCCCAATGTGTCCGAACCACAGGTTTTGCGCCATTTCGTGCGGATGAGCACATGGAATTACTCCATCGACCACGGGTTTTTCCCGCTGGGTTCCTGTACAATGAAGCATAATCCGCGTCTGAATGAGAAAATGGCCCGTCTGCCCGGCCATGCGCATATCCATCCGGCCCAGCCTGAATCGACGGTGCAAGGGGCGCTCAAGCTGATGTACGAGCTGCAAAGCTGGTTGTCTGAGATGACGGGTCTGCCGGGCGTGTGCCTGACTCCGGCTGCCGGCGCGCATGGCGAGCTGGCTGGGATGATGACGATCGCCCGCGCTCATGAGCAAAAAGGCAATACGCACAAGAAGGTTGTTCTGATTCCGGATAGTGCGCACGGGACGAACCCCGCGACCGCCGTCATGTGCGGCTTTAAGGTGCGTAATGTACCAACAGGCGATACGGGCTGTGTCACGGTGGAGGCCTTTAAGGAAGCACTCTATGCCGAGAGCGAGGATGCGGCGGAAGTGGCCGGGATGATGGTCACGAACCCCAATACCTGCGGCCTTTTCGAAAAGGACATTGTGGAGATCGCCGATCTTCTGCACAAGGCGGGCGGGTATTTCTATTGCGACGGCGCGAATTTCAACGCGCTGGTGGGTAAGGTTCGTCCCGGTGATTTCGGTGTAGATGTTATGCATATCAATCTGCATAAGACTTTCTCAACGCCGCATGGCGGCGGCGGCCCCGGTTCGGGTCCGATCTGCACGAGCGCGGAGCTGGCGCCCTACGTACCGGTCCCGACCGTCGTTAAAAAGGGCGATTCTTACGCGCTGGAATGGGAAGAGGACCGGCCTGAAACATTTGGCCGCCTCAAAGGGTTTCAGGGGCAGTTTGGCATGTTTGTCCGGGCGCTGGCCTATATGATGTCTCATGGCGCGGACGGGCTTCGCCAAGTTTCTGAGGACGCCGTGCTGGGTGCGAATTACGTACTGAGCCAGCTTAAGGACGATTATCATGCGCCTTATGCGGCGAACGGGCCATGCATGCATGAAGCGCTTTTGACAGACAAGAAGCAGAAAGAGGCGGGTGTCACGACGCTCGATATCGCCAAGGCGCTTACGGAGTACGGTTTCCACCCGATGACGGTGTATTTCCCGCTGGTCCTGCCCGGCACGATGTTAATCGAGCCGACTGAGACGGAAAGCAAGGACTCTATCGACCGCTTTATCACGGTGATGAAGGGCTTCGCGGCGGACATCAAGGCGGGCGATACGGAGAAATTCCATGCCTTCCCGCTCTCTACGCCGCGCCGCCGTCTTGACGAGGTGAAAGCCGCACGGAATCCGGTTCTGCGCTGGGCGTGAACGCACCATATCTTTTCAGGGAGGACACAACATGAAAAAAGAAGTATTGCAGCATTTGATAAAGGATAAGGGGCTTGATGGAGCGCTGGAGGTTTTGCCCTGTGCTGTGGACAAGCATCCGGACCCGTGCCATTCCCAGAAAAATGCTGTGAAGGCTGCGTGTAAGAACGTCGATCCTCTGAACCCGGATGACACATGTTCTGATGCGCTTGACAAGCTGGCTGACTGCATGACGGAGAATTATTAACCTGTACGGGTTTACTCGAATTTTTACGCAGTCCTGATCTTAAGGGTGGAGTGAATATTTTTTTATTGTAATCGTGCTGTATACTGGCTACAAACATGCATTATGAAAAAAGAATTCACAGCAAGCACACAGGCAAAAGAATATACCGTTATTCTTCCAAACTCAGCGGGATATGCGATCGACGGAATCGGGATGGCCGCTTTTTGGGGGAAGGAAAACGGCCATAAAGTTACCTTGATGGCTGATCAACGTCTGAGTGGGTTGGCAAGCAGCATACAAGACACTGATATTCATGTCGGTATTCCTTATACGCGGGAACAGGGTTTTCCGTCTTCACCAAAAGTTACGCAGGCGCAAATTGACTATCTTGAGCAATCAGGGCACCAGTCCAAAGATGGTACGATTAGCCTTAAACAGATCGCTGAAGAGGTTGGAGAAAGCGTTCCGCTAACTGAAACACTGGCAGGATTGCTTCCAGCGCGGCCATTTCAATGGATAAACGCTCAGGGTGCTCTGCAAGAGCAGGCGCAAGATGTACTGGGCTCAGTGATCGAACAGGCTCGTGCAGAGTCAGGAAAACCACAGGCTCAGCCGTTTTTTGTATTCTACTGGGGCGGGAAGGCTCGTACGGATACGGAAAGAAGTCCGGACCGCCAGAGAATTGGCGGCATTTTGAAATCTGTAGATGCCTCGCTGGTTGCCGAGCAGGTTGCTGTTATACAGAAACGGGCTATTGAAGCCGGTAGGCTTGTTATCCCTGTTTTCGCGCAATACGGGAATCCCGACGATTTGAATGAACGGTTGGGCACGCATAATGAGAGCTTTGAAGTTGCAGGCGCTGTACGTCCTGTAGACTGGAACGCTTTTGAAGAGCCGGCGGCCTTGATCCAAGCGGCGAAACAATATGGATTCATAGCGACCGGAAATCTGGACACGACTCACCATCTTTTCTGGGCAGCGGCTGAGCCTGCACAAGGAAAAGCGCATATTATAGGTCTTGAGAAAGGCTATGTCTTTGATCGGCGCTGGCATGTCGCGGCATCACGCAGCAACGGCGGTATGACAGTCCTAAGAGGGCCTAACTACGGACGGTGGGATTATGGCAGGCTTATGGGCAGTGCAATGTCCGATCCTGAAACCGTTTTGCGTATTGCAAAAGAGGAGGATAGAGCTGTAACGGCAAAGCTGTCCCAGTATGCGCTCATGCAAATGGAGCCTGAGATGGCTAGGCCTTGGGCTTGGGCGGCGGAGAAGCTGCCTTCCCAAACCATGCTTTAATCGCGCGGCGGAGCCGGAACAGAGTTTGTTTGTTCTGTTGCTCTTGCCGGGTCTGGTTGATCCGCTCCATATTGGCATGAAATTCGTCAACACCATATTCGATAAGCGGGTGCTTCAGGCGTGCATTGTGGGAGGCCTTTACAAGCCGGTAAGGGTTGTGGATCGCCGGAAGCCAGACATCTTCGATAAAGCGGCAGTTCATGCGGACGCGGCCATAGCCAAGCAGCCAGCCGAACCATCCATGAAAAACCTGCTCAGCCCGGATATCCTCCAGATCGACTTGATCGACCTCAATAAAAATCAGTCCTTTTTTATGGATGACCCGTTGATCAGTCAGGCCAATCTCAGAAGAAACGTACACCAGTAAATATGTCCAGAAGACGCCGATACCGATCGTCATGAAAATGAGTGATATCTCGGAAAAACGCCCGCTGAAATGAATACCGCCTATATGGCCGCGGAAAAAGCTATGCTCACCGACGTAAGAATAGAAAAAATGATCAACAATAAGGCCCGCCGCCGTCAGGATGAGAAACCAAAAAACGCCCTCCGCCACGTAAATCCAGTGCGGCTGAAAAATACAGAGCAACTTCTCCTGATGGGAGACGACTTTACGGACGTAGCTCATCGGCCTACCTTTTGTTGCACCATGCCGGTATCGCCCTATATATTATGAGGAAAGTTTGCAGAGAGGAAGAGGCTTATGCAGTCTTGGGAAAGTAGAAAATTTTCGAAAAAAGGGCCTGTCCATGCGCTGGATGCTGCATTGAAAGACGCTGCGGAGGGGTTGGGCGGTTTTGCAAGAGCCGATTTTCTGCTCCGGGGGCTGAAAGAAACATCAGAAGGTTGGGAAGCGGACGTGCTGGTGATCGGTGAACGCAGACGCCGGGAAAGCCACCATTCCGCACTGGAGCAAGACGTGCTGGTTCTGGAGAAAAAGAGGGAGGAGAAAGAGCGTAAAAAGAGGAGGGAGATCGAATTTGCTCACAAACATGCTCTGGACGAAATTTATAGCGCGGATCTTGAACATTCTATAGAGCTGAAGCAGCAGGTGGAGCATGAAGATTTTGAGATGATGGTGCTTTATGTTGAATTCGCCTATGAAGAGCTGATCCGGGATTATATTGAGCCGCGCTATGATTTTGATGCGATCCATTACCTGCCGGAAGGCTCTTTATGGGAGGTTGAGCAGAAATATAATCCTGATCTCGCTTTTTATGAAGCCGCCCATGATGAGGAAGAGCCTTCAGAGGAGGACGACGACAGGAAACCCGAAGCAGAGCCTTTTTCTGATTTAACGCTTGATCTGGTAGATGAGTAGTAACGCTATAGCCTGCATTACATAGAATGACTGTGTCTCCCCCGCGAAGGCGGGGGTCTTAAGTGCTTAATTTTTAAAGATCCCTGCTTTCGCGGGGAAAGTGAAAAACTATAAATTTTGAAT
>JAGRKA010000057.1 GCA_020442475.1 Alphaproteobacteria bacterium
CAGCCCATCCTTCAGGAGAGTGTAAGCCTCCGCAGACTCTCCGCGTTCGTCGTAGAGGGCGGCCAGCATCCGGCGGGCGGGCAAATGCAAAGGATTGAGGGTGAGCGCATGGCGCAGGAAAAAGGCCGTCTGGCCGCTCTCTTCTTGAGTGCTCAGTGCCGTAAAACGCGCTTTGTTATAAGCGATATCCGACAGGCGTGGATTATGAAGCTCTGCCGTCTCCAGTAAGCGCATCCCGCTTTGGGTCAGCGCGGCGCGGCGCGTTTCATCCATCTGGAACCCACCTTCTTCCAGCGCTGTGAGCTTGACGGAGGCCGCCATAACCAGTGCCCGCGCATTCCGGTTTCCGCTGAGCTTTCCGGCGGTATTGAGGGCGGTGGCAAAGCGCTCGATATCCCCCGACAGCGCGGCTTTTTGTGCCCGGCTCGTCATGATCTCGCTGCCTTGCCATGCGCTAAACAGTGCGGCAGGGGCCAGCAGCGCAAGGATCAGGCCGGTTTTCAAAAGGGCAGGGGGCGCGGAAAAGCGGTACAGGGCGGCGTTATCTTTGAGGATATCACCCGTCCAAAACAGCCAGAAACCAAGCAGTCCACCCCCGGCGATCAAGGTCGGCGGCACATGAAAATGAAAAGAGATATGGGCGTGGGCGATGAGCGCACCCAAGGCGCAAAGCGGTGCGAGCACGTAAATGCGGCGCGGATCATCCGGCGGGCAGGCGCGTAGCGCCCGGATACTGCGGATAAAGGCGCCAGCGGCGAACAGATAGAACAGGATAGGCGCAAGCACGCCCATTTCCACGCCGAATTGAAGCGGGTCGTTATGGGCCATCAGCCCGGCAGAGGTGAAATCTCCGGCGCGGTATTGCGGGTAATAGAGGAAAAACGTGCCGATTCCGGTTCCGCTCCAGAGATGATCTTGCATCATCCGCCAGCTTGCAGCCCAGATATGCGGGCGATCATAGAGGACCGATTCCGTCCCCGTTGCGGTTGCGACAAGGCGGGTTGACGTGGCCTGTTGTAAGGTATCCGCCGCGAACAGGTTTATGGCGGCAAGGAGCGCGGCTGTGCCGGTTGCCGTCAGGGTCAGGCAGCGCCAATGTTTACGCCGAAAATTCCCGGCCAGCAGGATCATGAGCGCAAACCCGCCCGCCAGCGCAACGATGGCTCCCCGGCTGCCTGTTGTCAGGATCGCTGCGATCAGCAAAAGAGACAGGCCGAGCGCCATATTCGAATGAAGGCGGTTGCGTGCCGACAGCATCCAGCCTTGCGCGCCGAAAAAGCCGAGGCTGAGTAGTCCTGCGAATGTGTTCGGGTTGCTCAGCGGCCAGTGAGCGCGCCCGAAGCGGAGTATGTCCGGCATAAAGAAATATTGTACGACAGCCGTCAGCGCAAGCAGGCCCATGAGCGCAAGGAACAGGGTTATAACGGGTTTTTGGTTGTTTCTGAGTATAAAGAATGTGAGTGCGCTCAAGGGGAAAAGGCTGAGCGTACAGAAATAGAGAAAGCTGACAAAGCGGATTTCGGATAGCAGGACACTCGTGAGCGCCAAGGCCCAGAACGTACCGCCGATCCATAAAAGCGGAGATTTCGGCAGTGCGATCCCGGCAGCGGGTAAAGGCGCACGTGCCAGTATAAGCGCAAGAGCTGTGCACAGGCTCAGAACGGACAGGCAGATCGCTTCGGGTCCGTAAGCCTCCAGCGGTGTCAGCGCACAGATAAAGGATAAGCCCCACAGGGCTAAAGCGGTAAAAGCCGTTCGATTCATGCTTATAGAGGTAACATAAAAGGGATACAGGGGAATAGGGGGCTCTTCCTTCTGTTGTCATCTCCGCGGTCTTGCGGAGCAAGGCATCGACGGCGGGGATCCAAAAAGGTGAGCGGATTTGCCGCTCGCATACGGATCCCGTTCGTGCAGATTTTCGCTTTACGAAAATGCCAACGGGATGACGGGAAAGAGAGAGGAAAGCGGGCGGCATTCTGTTGCGAGGCTGCCGCCCAAGCCCCACCTGCCCGTGTTACGGGGCGGGAATTAAAGTGTAGCTGTCGCTAGCGCCCAATTAGGCAGCAATGCGACCTTCACCTTCAACAACAGAGTTGTCGTTGGCTGCTACGAACTGAGAGTTGTCGTTTGCAACTATCAAAATAGCCCGGTAACGGCGGATACTATACCGAACGCCGCCTGTCGCCTTTACTACGCGTGTCGATCCTGTTTCGGCCCCGCCGGCATTCACAGATAGCAAGGACAATGCTTCCCTTGCGAATACTGGTGGAGCCGCCGGGTACTGCCCCCGGGTCCACGAACGCTTATTCCGCAACCGCGTGTAACGTCATAGCCGGAACAAGCCCGGCATCTTCATTCTATGCCAAACCACCCGGTTTGTAAAGGATTTGGGAGGCTTCTTAAATAGAATCATTATGGGTAATTTTGTCGCGAACATCCAGCAAAAAGGGCGTTTCCGGCGCTGGCAGAGCTTTTTTCAGTCCAAGCGTTCCATAGATTACGCTCTGAACGATTTCGCGAACAACGAGCCCCACTTCGTCTTCTTGTGGCATCGGCAAGGCCAGCCCGCCGGCACTTTCCGACACTTGTGTTAAAGATCGCCAGACCTGTGAGTTTTCAGAAGCCTCCGTCAGGGCAAAAATGCGCGTACCCTTAACCTCATGGAGTTTTTGAGCCAGTGCAATCGTTTGTTGAAGGGAATCATCAAAATGATCGCCGATCATAATCACCACCTCAACAGGCCCATCGTCTCGCTCCAGAAGGTCGAAAGCTTCCGCGTATCTTGTATCGCTGCGGTAGCAATGCCAGCGCGTTGCTGTGCTTTCAATATCCGCAGGATATTCAGACCACGCCGTATCATGGCGGCATCCGTCCAGAAAAGTTCCGACACTAAATTTAGACTTTGTCTTCGGTAAATCTTTTTTAAACTGTTCAATAAGTTGTTCTTGAACATTTGTCACCATCAAGGCTCGTGATTTGACTTCACGTAAATCCCCTGGCAAAAGGATCTTAACCCTCGTCTCCAAAGGCTGCCAATCCTCACGGGGAAACGCTTCGTCCGTTACGTTGGATTGGTTTGTACAACTCGTAAATATGTTTCCTAGTTTTTCAAACCAGCCCATAATTCATTATCCCTTCTTTGTTAAATGTTCCGGCCTCGCCCTCCATTGAAGCGTCCTGAACGGCAGGAACGATTTCGCAGTCCCGATGTTCTTTAACATATCCCCACAGGGGGTCTTTGTTTGGAGGCAAGATTACGGATTTAGATGCTACGCAAACCTGTTTACGCGGAGGAGTTCCATCGGCATTTGTAATAAGCTTTTCCGTTACACGCATAAATCTTCTATGCAAAATACTTTCTTCTATCTCCCCATTTCCCAGCAATGGTAACCAGGATGAAAAATAAGGTGTTTTGGTAATTAAAACGGGATCGCAAATTGTCTCCTTCTCCCTTATACAAAGAGGCGTGTTTAGGGCTGCCTCGATTTTGGGTTTGAGACGAAACTGTTTCGTAGCCCATTCATCCAGAGAATTCTCAGATACGATTGCAGCATTCAAGCAAAACACTGATGTCATCGAAGACAACATTGCCATAATAATATATGGTTCTGGGTCATACGTCCAGTCAGATTTATCCGGATCAACTATATAGGCAGGAATAAACATTAATGGACTAAGAACAAAAGATGAGTAACGAAAGCTTTTACTTAATGTTTCTCGTTTGTCATCGTTAAAAAAAGCGCCGATGAGTGTATCCGCGGCGTTCATAAAACGGGTTCCAGTGGACCTGCCTGTGGTGTTCGCTACGTTCGTAAAAAAAGCACTGAACGCATTGGTAACCCGGTTTCTTGTTTTTTTCAATTTAGATTTAGTCCGGTGAATTGTGCTTACTTGGTTACGTAATCTCTCGTTTTCCCGGAGGATAGCATTGGTTTTTGCTACGGCTTGCCGGAGCTGTTGTTCCAGCTTTTGCACGCGCTTGTCTTGTCCGCTTTGCCCAAGCAGCCATTCGGGATGATCCGCAAGATCAGAAAGGCTTTGTCCGTAGAGGCTTAGGATATTGTTGATTCTTTTGGGCGCTCCAGTCACTTCGGTGCCCGAACCTGTTTGCAGCTTTATGATTTCTTGATAGAGACGCGTTCTATGTTCTTCAGATAAGGTTTTGCGATCTTCGGCCATAACATAACGCTTTTCTTTTTCATATAGGTGAACGCGTATTATGTATAGGTTTTGTTTGCGCTATGTCAATAATATTTTTTACTTAATGCTAATATCTGCTTGCCTTTTACAGGCGCAGGCAGTCTAAGCCCTGCGGCGTAGGGCTGGTTCGGTATGGGGTTTTTATAGGGATGTGTTTTGTTTAAGCGGCTCTGCCATTTTTTTCTCTTTTTTCGTGGTTTTTTTGTTTTCCCTTCGCGGCTAAAAAGAATAAAAACGGACGCGCCCGTTATCGCGCAAATCCTGTAGGGCGCGGGTTTGCCTGGCGCAGGACTTATGAGAGCAGGAAAAGTCTCTTGGCCGGCGATGTTCGACTGCACCCGCGCAGATCGATCTAGAAGCAGATATAGGATAATATTCCTGTTTTGTCAAGTTTTATTTTGGGAAGGGCTATGTGCAAAAGACGAAAGCCGTTGTGTCATCGCAAAGACGCCAAGACACGAAGCGTGCGTTCGGTGTGTTAAAGTTCATCGGTTCACAGGTGCAATACAGCAGATCCAATATGACATGATTCAATTTTCGTCATCCCGGAGGCGATGCGCAGCATCGCTTAAACGTCCGAGATCCACAAAAAGAGCCGCTAAAAGCGGCTCACATATAGATCCCCGCCGTTGATGTCTTGCTCCGCAAGACCGCGGGGATGACAGGTTGAATCACTCTATCTGACTCTGGATTGCCGCGCTCCCGCTGGTCGCTCGCGGGTGACGGATTTTTGCACCGCTTAGCTTTGCGTCTTCGCGTCTTTGCGATTCCGGCGAGATTCTTATACTTCGTTCAGATGCCCGCACGGAAGCCGGCATGACAAAGGGTAGAAAGTAGGAACGGCGGAAAGTTCCTAAGTGTTGAATCCCGGAATATTATCAAATGTTTTTTCAACAGTTGCCTGCATATCCCGCGCTGAAGACGGGCCTTCGCATGCCATGCCTTCCGGGGTTACATGGAAGCAATGATTGGCAATCGTAGATAAACGGGTTACATCGGACATATATACACACTCCTCTTGTTTTAAAATTCAACACACTTACCGTTTTTAGTATTGGCCGTTTTTAGTATCGGGCCGCGTTTATTGTTTTCAGTTTGCAGCCTCTAATCCGGTTATCCCGGAATTCGTCGTTATTTCTTATGGAGGATCAGCGGGACGTAATTGCCCTCCTTTGCTTCTCCTGTTTCAGGGTTGAGCAGGACCATGAGGATCTGGTGGCTATTTTGCATGTGCTTGGCGACCGACTGATTAAGCGGTAGGCCTGCATTGCGAATGTCACCGTCATCAAGTACAAAATCCAGCCTGTTGGTTCCAAGATCGAACTCCATCCATGATAAATCATTTCTGAACGGGTGGCTGTGAAATACGACAACGCGCCCGTCCTCCTTTATGGCGACCTCGATATCGAGATATTCATCTTTCCCGATATAGACAAAGTCCCGTAGTGACTGGACGGGGGTTTTTTCCGCATCTACGCTTGGCGTTTCACTCATGAAAACCGGCTCCTGCGTTTGTGATGAAGCCGTACACCCTCCGCCTTTCTCACCTTTTCAGTGTAACATGGCGGATGCACGATATGCAAAATTTTTATGCGTTTTTTCACGAATTTATTCACTTTTTTATCATTGTTTATCAATGGGTTGATTTGTGTTCTTGTGGGTGAGTGGTACAATCGTTCCATCCAAGGGTTCGCGGTCTTTCGTCCGTACAATACTCACCTCTTTCGCCTTTGTAAAATAGGGGCGTACAAGCCATTGGATTTTAACGCCAAGATCCATGTGTGTGGCGTCTTTCATCACGACATCGACTCGTTTTTCCTGCGGATCATATTCAAGCCGCTCGATCATGTCATAATTGACTTCCTTTTCGTGAAAGATATAGGCCTCATGCGTAACCTTGTTCACGTAAATATCCATTTCCTCCGGTTTGAACAGCGCAGCCTTTCCCGCAGCCTCATCCGAAGAAAAGGCTCCTTTTATGCTCGCAGCCGGCGGCGGCGCTGCTTTTTTCTCTTCATCCTTGTCTGTCATGGTCCGGGCGCCGGAAGCGGCTTTGCTGGTTTATGAGAATGACCTTTGGTAAAGGATACACAATTCCAAGCTCTTATCATACCATTGGGCTGTGCCAGGATAAAGCGCCTTATTGCATCCATTGTCATACCTTGATGGATGTCTCTCTCTTTTGCCGAGCCTCCTGTGCCCGTTTTTTGATAGAGGCCGCATCCAGATTTTTCTCCTCAATATCCTTGAGCAGCAAGTCAGTATACGGGTCGTCCTTCGGGCCGATCTCGTAAAGCACGATCTCATTATCAGGGCCGAACCGCATCCCGCGAATTTCAGCGCTTCCATCGTGAGTCATGCTTTCGATATCGTATTTGCTGCTGGCCAGTCTTTTCGGCGTATGGGCGCCGCTGCCCTCTTGCACGTAGCCGTGGAGCATCCGAAGCGTGTCCGCGGATGCAAAGGTCTTTGTAATCTTGTTACCGTTTTCATCTTCACCGGCAGAAACCTGTGCGACGATCATATGTGTCCCATCGCCGTCCGCATTCATCGCATAAAGCTCTTCATAGGGATCGTCCGGATAACCGATGAGGATTTGTTCCGGTATTTCGCCGTTCTGGCTCTGTATTTTTACGGATACCGGAGCAGGAATGACCGGGCCACCCGTTCCGCCATCAGTGTCCGTATCGCCGCTACCGTTGCCGTCATCATCCGTGGCATTTGTTTCCGCAGCGCCCGCAGTCGCACCTGTCGTCGCCGGAGCGCTGGCTGGGGAAGCAACGGGCGCACGCTTTTGTTCGATCATTCTGCTGGCCAGATTTTGATGCGTGAGATGCCGCCCGCCGCTGTTGGATTGCGCGCTCCAGTCCATAGAGTGCGCGGCCTTCCCAACGCCGAACATCATACCGATGGCGACAATAGAGGACAGGATCGGCACTTTTTGAATCCAGCCAAAGCCGGGGATTTTGCCCATCAGGAAGAAGGCTGCTAGGCCGCCGATGATCCCGACGCCTGTGGAGAGTATGCCTTTCCCATGCTCGACGCTGCCATTAGTCAGATTGTTGAACATCGTGCCCAGCAGGCCGAAGCCGCCGTTCGCGAAGCCCTTGATCATCGTGCTCAGGTTCCGGATAAAGGGCGGCGTATCCGGGCCCCAATCCGTCACATAGTTGAAGCCGTCAGAAACGATGTTTCCTGCAGCGCTGAAACCCTCGGACAAGGACGTGCTTTGCGCGTTGCGGACGGCCTTGCGGGTTTCGTTTTGCTGTTTGACCGTCTCAATCGCGGCAAGCAGATATTGTTGGCGCAGATCTTCACTTTCCAGCGCCGCGTGGACTTGCCGCGCGCGGGCGATATTCTTGACGGCCAGCGCGACCTGCTCGGAATCTCTCTTGGCGCCGTTATTGTCCTTGTGGAAGGCCTCGGCCAGCATGGCCAGCGCGTCCGGATCGGTTTCGAAATCGGTGTTTGCTGCGCGTTCGGCAAGCTCTTGCGCTTTTTTCTCAAAAGCCGCGTCGTCATCTGTTTCTGCAGCCAGTTTTGCGATTTGCTCCATCGCGAAATTCTCGGTGGCGCCGTTATCCTGAAATGCCTTTTTAGTGTCTTCCACAATTTTTCGGCGTCTTTTCTGGCGCGCTTCTTCCTGCGCATAGGCTTGCGCGCGCAGAGCTTTGGCCTCCGGCGTGTCTTTTTGCGCGTCCTCCAGTTTGCCGTCCGTTTTCAAACGGGCCGTCGCGCTCTTGATCAGCGTTTGATCGGTCAGATTGTCCTTTTTGAACTGCTCCGCAATCCCGGCAGCAACTTCGGGTTTAACTTTTCCGGGTTTGGTCTCCGCGGCTTTGGAGTCTTTCGATTTGGAGTCATCGGCTTTAGAGCTTTCAACTTTGCTGCTCTCATCCCCCGCCGCAGGTTTTTCACCGGATTCGGGTTCGGGTGCCCCTTCAGCCTCTTTTTTCGCTTCTTTTTGTGCGCTATCTATGAAGGAGACATCCTGAAGGATATCGAAGGTATCAAGCTTTTTGGCTAAATATTTAGGAGTCCGGATCCAATCTGATACCCCTTCGATCTTGCTGTAATCAATAACACCAACAAAATCGAGCGTTCTGGCCGGTACGCTTGCCAAACCAAGGATTGCAT
>JAGRKA010000058.1 GCA_020442475.1 Alphaproteobacteria bacterium
GGACCGTGCAATCACCAGATGAGATGCGGCCAACATCGCAGGCACATCATTAAAAAAGACGGCAAGTTCAGCCTTGATCCCGTTGCGCCCGTAGGCCTCCCGTACGGCAGGCAAATCCTCCTCACGGCATTGCTGAACGATCTCAAGCCGCGCCCGGTGGTCGGCAGACAGCTTCCCGAACGCTTCGGGCAAAATGCGGCTGAAAACCTGCGCCCCCAACGAGCCGCCCATAATAAAAATCCGTAAAGGTCCATCCTGTTGCGGCGCCGGATAAGGCTGCAAATACAAGGCCGCAATTTCAGGGCGAACAGGATTGCCTGTGACGATACAGCGAATCTGATCCGTTTCTTCCAGCCCGCGTACATCCGGCAAAGACAGGGCTATCCGCTTCGCCTTACGGGCCAAAAGCGCGTTGGCGCGGCCTATAATCGCATTCTGCTCATGGATAATCGTCGGCATTTTGAGCTTTTGCGCCATATAGACGCCGGGCACCGACGGATATCCGCCAAACCCGACCACCACAGCAGGGCGGAGCGTTTTCAAAAGAGTGCGAGCCTGCAACGCCCCGACACCCAAAGACGCCAACCCCTTGAGTTTTCCCCAAAGCCCGGCACCAAGCGTACCGGCCTTGATCTCATGCATGACCATCCCTTCGAACATGGATTGATAAGCCATGCCGCGCCGATCTGTAAACACTTCCACCCGATAGCCGCGCGAGAGCAAATCGCGCCCAAGCGCCTGCGCCGGGGTCATATGCCCACCGGTTCCCCCTGCGCTCAAGATCACTAATTTTCCCGTATTGCCGCTCATCTCGCTTCTTTCTTCAAACCTCTCCATGCGCTTTTCCAGCCGCTCGCAAAGACAACCCGCCACGGGAAATACCGGAGCGCTTCTGCCGCCGCGTCAAAGCCAGCACCATCCCCATGGACAACCCCATGGACAGCAGGGACGAGCCACCATAGCTGATAAAAGGCAAGGTCATCCCTTTCGCAGGCAACAAATGCAGGCTTGAACCCATATGAATCATGGCCTGCAAACCGAACATCGTCAACAGCCCTCCTACAGCCAGTACCGTAAACATATCTTCAGACTCACTTAACCGGCTGAAGCCGCGCAGGAGAATAAAGCCGAAGATGGAAATCAGGATCAATATAAAAAGCAAGCCTAACTCTTCTCCGGCCACAGAAAAGATAAAATCCGCATGTGCGTCCGGTAAGCCCAGCTTTACAGTCCCCTGCCCCGGCCCTGTCCCGATCAGCCCGCCGTTCCGGAAAGCCTCTATGGATTTTTCGACCTGAAAATTATCTCCGCTTTGCGGGTCTATAAAGCGATCGATCCGGCTCCTGACATGCTCAAAGCTGAAATAGGCCCCGATCAACCCGCCAATTCCAGCCCCGGCCAGCACGATGAGTAAGCGGAACGGAAAGCCCGCAAGAAAAATCTGCACGCCCCAGACGGAGGTAATCACAACGCTCATCCCAAGGTCAGGCTGGAGCAAAAGCAAGCAGATCGTTAGGAAATAAAGCCCTGCGGTGATCGTATTACCGGGGAAATTCTCCCGCTCTTTCTGCATCGCCATCAACCAGGCCGCGACAACCACAAAAGCCGGTTTAACAAACTCGCTGGGCTGGAGTGAAAAACCCGGCAAATGAAGCCAGCGCTGCGCGCCCTTGATCTCCATCCCCGTCAACAACACCAGTACCATCGCGGCAATACTACCGGCATACAGCATGCTGCCCAGCCGCCATATTTGCCGCCGCTCCAGAAAGGACAGCCCAAATAAAAAACCCAAAGACGGGATCAAAATGACAAGATGCCGGATCAGAAAATGATAGCTCCCAAGCCCCAGATGCTCAGCTACGGGCGGACTGGCGGTCGTTACCATCATAATGCCGATCAGGACGAGCGCCAGGAAAGCTGCCAGCATCCCCCGGTCAACCGTCCACCACCACTGCCCCAGAAAAGACTTATCCGTGCGGGAAAAAAAACTCATGCCTCCAGCGCCCCCACGAGTTTTGCAAACGCATCCCCGCGCGCCTCAAAGGACGTGAACTGATCGAAAGAGGCGCAGGCCGGAGAGAGGAGCACAACCCCCGCCCCGCCGGGCTGCCCGCGCTCTTGCTGGGCCGCGCTGTGCGCTTCGGCAACCGCCATCTCCAACGTATGGCTTCGGCTGTGAGGTACGCCATGACGCTCCAGCCATGCGGAAAACTCATCTTCCGCCTCCCCAATCACGAAAGCATGTCTGACCCGCTCCGTCAGCGCTTCCAGACCGGCCAGCCCCCCGGCCTTGGGACGCCCCCCTAAAACCCAGTAAATATTCTGAAAACAAGCCAGCGCCGTTGCCGTCGCTTGCGCGTTCGTGGCCTTGCTGTCATTCACGTAAGACACGCCGTTAATCACCCGCACGCAAAGTTGGCGATGCGCCAACCCCGGATAGGTTTTAAACCCTTCCGCAATTTCTTCCGGCGTAAGCCCCAAAAGACGGCAAACCGCATAAGACGCGGCGGCGTTCTGAGCATTATGCCGCCCCTGAAGCGCTTTCGCCTGATTGAGATTTCCCGCCTCCACAGGCGTATCTCCCATCATATCAATCACCGCACCGTCCTCAAGGATACAAACGGCGAGGCTTTCAGGCACCTCTCCGCGTAAATCTTTATCAACGGAAAAGGTTACAATATCCCGCTCCCCGCCTCTGCTGATATCCTTTAAGATCGCACGGCAAGACTTGTCATCTACACTAATCACCGCCGTACCGGGACCTTCGAACATTCGAGCCTTCGCCGCCGCATAGCCTTCAAAACTGCCGTGACGGTCAATATGATCCGGCGTGATATTCAGCAGGACCGCTATATCGGGCCTGAAGTTTGGGCATAAATCCATCTGGAAAGACGAGATTTCAAGAACAAACACGTCGTCTTTGGCCGGCATCTCCAGATTCAAAGCAGGCACCCCGATATTCCCGCCCAGAACAGGCTTACGACCAGCCTGTTTGAGGATATGCGCGATCAGGGAGGCCGTCGTCGATTTACCGTTCGTCCCTGTAATTCCTACCGTCTTGCGTCCATGCCCGGCCCGGTGCAAAATCTCCAGATCGCCTATAATCTCTGCACCGGCCCGCCGCGCAGCATGCACGACCGGGTGTGGCTCCGGATAGTGCAAAGGCACGCCCGGCGCTAGTACGAGACACGCCGCCCCTTCAAGGCCGCCCTGCTCCGGGTCCGCCAGTGAAGCGCCTTCTTTTTCGGCCTGAGCGCGCCTGCCCACATCATCGTCCCATGCCGCGATTTTCGCCCCGGCTTTATGCAATGCCCGGATAACGGACAGGCCGGACGCACCAAGCCCGAAGACAAAAACGGGTTTGCCTTCCAGGGTTTCGACGAATTTCTTACAATCGATCATCTTGCCTTATCGCAGTTTCAACGTCGCCAACCCGACCAAAGCCAAGATCACAGCGATAATCCAGAAACGAATAACGATCGTCGGCTCGGACCAGCCCTTCTTCTCAAAATGGTGGTGCAAAGGCGCCATCGCAAACACCCGTTTGCCCGTGAGCTTGAAGGACACAACCTGCACGATCACAGACACCGTCTCCAGCACAAACAGCCCGCCGATAATGGCCAGAACAAGCTCATGCTTGACCATCACGGCCATCGCGCCCAAAACACCGCCCATCGCAAGCGAACCCGTATCCCCCATAAAAATCATCGCCGGCGGCGCGTTATACCAGAGAAAACCCATTGCCCCGCCAATGAGCGCCCCACATAAAATAGCCAACTCACCGCTGCCGGGCACATAAGGAATATTCAGGTAGTCGGCGAAATCCGCACGCCCCGTCAGATAGGCAATCAACCCGAAACAGGCCGCCGCGATTGCGACCGGCACGATCGCCAGTCCATCCAGCCCGTCCGTCAGATTAACAGCGTTCGACGCGCCGATCATGACCAGAAGCGCCCAAGGCACAAAGAAAATCCCGATATAAAGATATACGTCCTTCAGCACCGGAATCGCAATATGACGATCCAGATGACCGGGCAAAGCCTCCATAATCCCGAAAACGGCTACCCCGCCAATCGCAAGCTGCCCGGCTATTTTCAACTTCCCCGGCAGACCTTTCGTTCCGCGCTTGGTCAGCTTCAGGAAATCATCTCCAAAACCGATCAAGCCGTACCCGACCATCACCAGCATCGCATACCAGACAAACGGGTTCGACAAATCGGCCCAGAGCAATGTCGAGATGGTGACCGATATCAAGATCATCAGCCCGCCCATCGTCGGCGTTCCGGCCTTTTCGAAATGGCTTTCCGGCCCGTCGGCACGGATCGGCTGCCCCTCTTTTTGCTTTTTCTTCAGCCAACGGATCATCGACGGCGCAATGATAAAGCTGATCAGGAGCGCTGTCATGATCGACGCACCGGTCCGGAACGTCAGATAACGGAATACATTGAAAAAGATAAACTCGTCGCCCAGAGGGGTCAGGAGATGGTAAAGCATGGGCTGTTGCCCCTTTTGTTGTTTTGTTTCGTTTGAACCCTGCTCAAGCGGGCAGTGCCCGCAATACCCCGGCAAATTGCGCGCGGGAACGGTCCTTTACATGACGAAAAACAATAAAGTCTCCCGGCGCGATTACATCCGGCACGATAGCCGCAAGCCGATTGCTTTGTGTAACGCGCTTGATCGCCGCATAGGCATCAGACACGATTCCGAATCTCTTCCCCGTATAAAGGCAGTTCAGATTAGCGATTTTACGCGGAATGGACAAATTTTTCCTGTAACCGCCACACTCTCCACCCAGAGAGTCCACGGGCACATCTCCCAAAACAGCCGTCTGTTCGCCGTTACCGGTATCAACGACGCTGGAAACACGCATCACCATATAGGAAAAATGCGGCCTTGGCCGGACACTGACACTGGCGCCCGGTACTTTTAAAGACGACCATAAAACGCGATTATTGATATTCATTCTGTTTTTAACCCCTTCATCATAGCCCTAACTCCTTTTCAAACGTCCAATAGCTTTTTCCGCCTCTTCCACATCGTCGAAAGGCTCTGTGCGATCTGCAAAAATCTGTCCCCGCTCATGGCCTTTTCCAGCGATCAAGAGCACGTCACCTGCCTCCAGCCCCTCCAGCGCAACTTGAATAGCCTTCGCCCGCCCCTCAACCTCCAGCGCGCCGGGTGCACCACTCAAAATTTCGCGGCGGATCGAGGCCGGGTCTTCGCTGCGCGGGTTATCGTCCGTCACAATGACCTGATCAGCCAGCTTCACCGCCACCTCTCCCATCAAGGGGCGTTTTCCATGATCACGGTCCCCGCCACACCCAAACAGGCAAACAAGCCGCCCGTCCGTATGAGGCCGCAAAGCCCCCAGCGCATGAGAAAGCGCATCAGGCGTATGCGCATAATCGATATAGACCGCCGCCCCGGATGGATGGCCAGAGACAGGCTGCAACCGCCCCGGCACAGGCTTGAGCGTCTCCAGCGCCTTAAGCACCCGCTCCATATGCACCGCATCATCCGGACGCTCCGCAACCACAAGCCCCAGCGCGCACAGCGTGTTCATCGCCTGAAACTCTCCAATCAGGGGCAGCACGAATTTCTTAGCCATGCCTTCAAACTCGATTTCAATCTCCTGCCCGTGTACCAAAGGCTCCAGAGAGACAAGGCGAAGGCCTGATACCCCGGCAGCGCGTCCATAAGCGATAATGCGGATCTGCCGCTCTTTGCAGATATGTTCCAGCGTCTCATATTCAGGCACATCCGCATTCAAAACCGCGATACCGTCAGGCTCCAGAATTTCAGTAAAAAGCCGCGCCTTTGCAGCCCTATAGGCGTCCATATCCTTGTGGTAATCCAGATGGTCGCGGGAGAGATTGGTAAAGCCCGCCGCCTTCACCCGCACCCCATCCAGACGGTACTGGTCTAGCCCGTGGCTGGAAGCCTCCATCGCCAGATGGGTTATTCCCTCCGCCACCAGCGCTGCCAGTTCCGCATGAAGCGTCACAGGGTCCGGCGTTGTCATCGAACCGGTGCGTTTAACGCCCGTCCCCTCGATTCCCAGCGTACCAAGCGATGCCGCCCTGTATCCCAACGCCTCCCAGAGCTGGCGTACGAAATGAACCGTCGAGCTTTTGCCGTTCGTGCCCGTCACCGCCGCGATCGTTTTTGGCTGGTACCCGTAAAACTGCGCGGCCATCAGCGCAAAGGCACGCCGGGGCCGGGCATCTGTCACTAGCATCACACCGGCGGCGCGGGCACTTTCCGGTAAAACGGTCCCTTCAGAGGCCAGAATAACCGCCGCGCCGTTTCGAACGGCATCCGGAATATAGTCTCGCCCATCAACGGCGCTACCGGGCAACGCAGCAAAAAGATAGCCCGGTTTTACGGCCCGACTATCTGCGCTTAGCCCTGTAATTCTACCTACTATGTCTTGATCATTCACGACTGCCATCGCCCTAATCCCCAGCCGTACTGATATATTGCTTTAAAGGACTCGCAGGATCGAGACGAGAGGGCGATTCCGGCGGCAGACCTAAAATCGCGGCCATAGAGACAACCGTCCGCGCGACAGCCGGAGCGGCGACCCAGCCTCCGGTCGCATAGCCAAAACTGTCCTTATTGCCCTTAGGCTCGTCCACGATGACGAAGACAGCATAGCGCGGCGCATCCATTGGAAACACACCAACAAAAGAAGACATGCGCTTCGTACGGTCGTAACGCCCGTTCACAAGCTTTTCTGCTGTCCCGGTTTTCCCACCGACCTGATAGCCCTTAACATCTGCCTTCGAGCCGGTTCCGTCCGTAACAACAAGACGAAGCAATTCACGCATCTTTTCCGCCGTACGCTCTGAAACGACCCGGATATGCGCCGAACTATCGGGTGTTTGGGCCGTAGCGTCATGCAAAACGACTGAGGGCTTGACCAGCAAACCGCCATTCACGATCGAAGACACCGCCGTTACCAGTTGAACAGGCGTCGTTGCGACCCCATGACCGTAAGAGGCGGTAAGCGCGTTGATATCCCGCCATGGCGAAGGCACGATAGGATGGGCCGTCTCCCGGATTTCAAGCTCCAGAGGTGTTAAAAGCCCCAGATCTTCATAAAATGCCTTCAGCGCGTCCGTCCCGACAGCCTCTCCCATCATGGCCGAACCGATATTAGACGAGTACATAAAGACTTCCGGCAAGGTCAGTATCCGGTCTTTGGCATGATAATCGTTGATTGTATAACGCCCGCGCTTCAAAGGCTCGCGCGCATCGAACATCGTACCCATCGGCACATTACGCGATTCAAACAGCGCAGCCGTAGAAAAAACCTTGAATACGGAGCCAAGTTCGTAAGCCCCTTGCGTCAAATGGCTGAACAAGGCCTCTTTCGGCGCGCCCCCCGGATCGTGCGGGTCAAAATCAGGCAAAGATACACCGGCAAGGATTTCCCCCGTTTTGACATCCATAATCACGCCGGATGCAGACGAAGCACTAAACTCCTCGACCGCCCGTTTGACCT
>JAGRKA010000059.1 GCA_020442475.1 Alphaproteobacteria bacterium
AGGGTTAGGGTGGGGGTGGCAAGTTTGAGGGTGGATTAGAGTCCGTAAGCCCCCTCACCCCGGCCCTCTCCCCGGAGGGGAGAAGGGGAATGATATTAAGCTGCTCTCCGCATTCGCCTTCAAATGCGCAGGGGTGATCGTGCCGACGATGGCGCTGGTGACGCCCGGATGGGAGAGACCGAATTTCAAGGCCTCCGCAACGTTCCTATCGTGCCCGCTGGAGAGCACCTTTTTCAGGAGCACGCCCTTGCCGTGCTGCGCGGCGTAATCCAGGACAGGCTTTTCATCCGTGTAGCCCTGCGTATACATCGCCATGACGGTATCCATGTGTTCCAGCGCTCTGATCCCGCCCTCAGCCGTTTTGGTCGAGGCGCCGATTGCCCGGACCAGCCCGCGTTTTTTGAAGTCCTGTAAGGTTGCAATGATCTCATCGGAGAGGTTTTCAAGGTCGTTCCCGTCCGAATGGAGGAGCAGCACGTCGATATAATCCGTATCCAGCCGTTTGAGCGAGCGGGCAAGGCTCATCTCGAAATGTTCCGGCGTGAAGTGATAGGCACTCTCGCCGCCCTCGAATTCTTCCCCCGCCTTGCCGACGATCACCCAGTCCTCGCGCTGCCCCTTCAGCAGGCCGCCCAGTCGCTCCTCTGACGTACCGTAAGCCGGGGCTGTGTCCAGCGTATTAATCCCCAGATCCTTTGCGATGCTGAGCAAGTCTGCCAGCGCCGCATCATCCGGGATGTCAAAGCTTTCCGGGTATTTAACCCCTTCGTTGCGGCCGAATTTCACCGTGCCGAGGCCCAGCACGGACATTTCAATCCCGGTTTGGCCTAGCTGCCTTTTTTCCATGATATGTTCCTTGTTTGTCTTCGAAATTTATCGAACTGTTTGTGGCATCGCAAAGACGCGAAGACGCAAAGAATCATCACAAAAGACGAGCGCCGCAGGCAATAATAAACAGCCTTAAAACCTTAAATAGATTTGATTGGTTGCGGCTTTGCCGCGGTTTGCCCTGTAAGCTTCGCGTCTTGGCGTCTTTGCGATTCCGGATCGTATTTCCTCTATGCCTTCCATTCTGTCTTATCCCACGGTGCGTGTGCATAATCCACATCCGGCAGGGCGGAAAAATCCGTAGTCTTCCCGGACGGCTCAAACCCGATTTTGCCCAGAACCATATCACCCAGAATCGGTGCGAAGGTCAGCTTCGTCGGCCAGCAATAGAGCGCATCTCCTGCGCTGTGGATCGTCGGTGTATCGGGCATCCAGCCATCCGTATCCGATTTGCCTTCAACCCGGTTGATGGGCAAGGTCGCCCACTCTACCTGCGACATATCAAGTGCGGGCAGATATTTGGCAAATTCTGTTTTCGCGGCCTCTATCGCCTCGTGCGGGTCGGCATCCAGCGCCCGCTCGGCTACGCCGCCGCCCAGATACCATACTAGCGTTCCGTCCTTCATTTCGTGGGTTGTAATCGTGGCCACAGGCTTGTCCGATGCGCCGACCAGATGCGCGTAAAGCGGGAAGGGGGCGTTTTTCATCATGGCTTGTACCAAGGGACGCTTTTGCGTCTCCAGCCCCTTATCATGGCTGAGGGCTTTTGCAATCGCGTGATTGCTGCCCGCGCCGGTGAAAATATGCAGCCTTGGCGTGATTCCGTGCTGTTCCAGAAAACCGCGCGGATCGTCCGGTGTGTTGATCAGGCGGATCGAGTCCCTATGCGGCTCCGCCAGTGCGCGGAGGAGGGACGGCACGTCCAGCACCGGCTCACCCATATAGATGACGGAGCCCTTGAACCCCGTGCGGCGAACATCATCTGGCCAGTCCTTTTCGGGGACGCTTTCCACGCTCCCGCCCAGCGCTTTTTTCGTGACCAGCCCGATCAGCCCGCCCATCATGCCCGGCGGGATCAGGAGGTATTGCGAGTTCGCCCTGAGCCGCGCTTGTGTCAAATCGACATCGCCCTCGCCGCGCAGGCATTCGCGCCAGCGGTCCGGCATCGCGCTGATAGATTGTGCAAGCTTATTGATTTTCCCCGCAAAGGCGTATTTCAACCCTGAATGGAGGATGCCCTGTGCCGCGATGGTCTGCCCACCGCCGATCGCGCGGGATTCCAGCAGCAAGCTGTCATAGCCTGCGCCTCTCAGCCGCGCATGGAGCCATAAACCGGCAATCCCGGCACCAAAGATTACAATGTCTGTGGTGTGTTTCGTCATGATGTCCTTGGTAGGGGATTTTTCCGGTCATGGCAACAGGAAGGGTTTTTGTTGACATAAGTTTACTCTTTTTGTAAAGTGCTTTTTTCATATTATTTTATAGGGCTGGATTATACGCGTTAGAGTAGAGTCTTTACCGCTCTCTTGCCCTTTGTGAAAAACGCGTTATATCACTTGACATTCATACCTCAAATATGTATGTTATGGAAAAATAAAAATAACAGGCAGGGATATTATGAGCAAAAATAGGACACTACAAACAAGCGGGCCGTTTTCCACGGCTGCGCAAACGCGGAGCGCGGAGATTATAAGCTTTCCGGCAATAGACCGTTTGCCGTCTCTCGATCTTTTAAAGCAGGTGGAGCGTGTAGAGCTATGTATCGCGCTTGATGGCCGGCCTCATGGCGCTTCATCAACTCTGTACTCAAAGGAAGGTATGCCTGTCGTCACGGATTGTAACCCGATTCAGTTGCTTGAGGCTTTGCAAAAGCAACATGAAAACCCTGATTCCATTGTCGTAAAAATCAAGAGTGGGAATGGTTTAGAGCTTTTCGAAGGGACCCCGAAGGCGTGTATTGAGACTTACAGCGCTTATGCTGAGGAGCAATCCTATAAGCCTATAATTCAGGAGTATGCGCCAGCCACTTGCGAACAATCCTGATCTGTCCCGGCTCCATCAGGGAGGGGACATGGCCGCAGCCATCGAAAACGGCTGCGGTGAAAGAGTGTCCTTTATAGCACTCTTTCATCTTTTCTGCGATTTTTCCGGTCAGGAGAGCAGACTCCGCCCCGCGCAACACCAGAACCGGGCAGGCGATCTTTTCCCAGTACGGCCATAAATTTTCGCCGCCCGTGGGTTCCTTGTCGAACAGGGCGGCGATATCCGGATCATAGGCATAGGTTAGCCTGCCGTCTTCGAGTGCACGAACATTGTGCTCGGCCATGTGTTTCCATTGCGCGTCCGTGACCGGCCCCCATGTCAGGCCGCGCGTTCCGCGCAGGCGGCGTTCGAACTCATCCATCGTATCGAATGTGTAGCGTTGCGAGAGGACCAGCCGGATGAAATCCAGCGCCTCTTTCGGGACTTCCGGGCCGATATCGTTGACGATCAGGCGGTGGATGGGACTGTTTTCAGCGCCAGCCATCCGGAAGCCGAGCAGCCCGCCCAGCGATACGCCCAGCCAGTCTACACTGTCCGGCTTGTTCAGGCCGAGATGCTCCAGCACGGCGTGGATATCGCTCAGATATTGCTCATAATTGTAATCCGCCGGGTCGGGCAGGAAATCGCTCCGCCCGCGTCCGGGCAGATCCGGCGCGATTACCCGGTATCCATCCTGCGCGAGCGCTCCGGCCAGCACGTCGAAATCATGGCCGTTACAGGTCAGGCCGTGGATGCACAGGAGGGGGCGTCCGTCTTTGGGGCCGATATCGCTATAGACAATTCTGTGTTCCCCTTTCGGGTTACGGCTTAGAATTTGCTGTTCGGCAAAGCGGGTCATGTGATGAGGATACGCTCTTAGAGCACATCCATCAAGGTTCCAACGAGCGGGATATCGGCTGCGGGCATCGGATATGCGAGTATATCCTGCGGTTTGACCCATGCGAGATCTGTGTGTTCTTTCGCCGCCGGGACGCCTTCCCAGACGCGGCAGGCGAAAAGCGGCATCAGGAGGTGGAAGTCCGTATAGCTGTGAGAGGCGAAGGCGACCGGATGAAAACAGCAGGGGCGCGTCTCGATCCCCAACTCCTCGCGCAGTTCCCGCATCAGGGCGAATTCCGGGGTTTCGCCCGTTTTGACCTTGCCGCCGGGGAATTCCCACAATCCTGCCATGGGCTTGCCTTTCGGCCTTTGGGCGATCAGCACCCGTCCGCTCTCATCGACGAGCGCGGCGGCGCTGACGAGGAGGGTCGGCAAATCCGGGGTTGTCTCCGGCGGTGGTTGTTTAAGGGCGTCCCTGCAATTCATAAAGAGGTTTTACCATCAAGGCGTAAAGAGGCAAAGATTAAAAGAGAGGCTGCCCCCTTGAGGGAGAGGGGGGGGCTTGATACCTTGCTGCTTGTATAGCCATTCCGGTTAAAAATTGAACATATCTCTCAAACGTCATCCCGTTGGCGCTTTCGCGCAGGCGAAAGCCTGCACGAACGGGATCCACATAAGGTCAGCCGCTTTACGGCTGACATTTCTGGATCCCCGCTGTTTTAGGTTCGCTATGCTCACCCGCGGGGATGACAATAAGAGGATGTTCAATTTTTAACGGGAATGGCTATATAAAAAACCGCGGAAGATATCCCCCGCGGTTTTTCTAAACATCATGAAGTGTCCTGCTATTGTGCAGGAGCATCCTCTGCGCTTTCGTCACCGGCGGCAGGTTCAATCGGGTCGCCGTTAATGTCAAAGCGCTCGATTTTCGCATCGTCACGCCATTTCTGAACAACCTCGCTCAGGATTTGCTGACGAAGTTGGCCCTCAAGGAACGGCTTGGCCTGTTCAAAATCGGCAGGTGGGCGTTTGCGCAGCTCTTCAAGCTGAATAACGTGATAGCCGAACTCGGATTTAACCGGTTTTTTGCTGTATTCGCCCGGCTTCATTGAGAAAGCGGCTTCGGAGAATTCGGGTACGACATCCGTTTTAGCGAAATAGCCCAGCTCTCCACCATTTGCGGCTGTGGCGTCCGTCGAGTGCGCTTTAGCCAGCGCGTCAAAAGAGGAGCCTTCGTCAAGCTGCTTGATGATGTCCTTTGCCAGCTTTTCCTCCTTTACGAGGATATGCTTGGCTTTGGCTTCGTCGATATCGGGGAAATCGGCCTTGTATTTCTCGTAAGCCGCTTGCAGCCGCTCTTCGGTCAAAGCCTTCTCAACTTCTTTTTGAAGATAGACAGTGCGTTCAATCTGCTGCTTGGCCATCTCAAGCTGCTTTTTAACTTCCGGGTCGTCGCCCAGATCGGCCTTGTCCGTTTTGGCGGCAATGATCTTTGCGCTGACAACCTGATCTACGGCCAGCGGGAAAAGCTGCTGGACCGGCATCTGGCGAGCGTTCGGGGGCAGAGTCTGGATGAAGTTGAACACATCGAGGCGCGTAATGTCCTGACCGTTCACTTTTGCAACAACCGGGTTGCCGGGCCTGACTTCGAGTGCCGGGGCTTCGGCAGTTGCTTCACCGTTTTCCTGCGTCTGTGGAGAGGCGGTGTCCTGCGCCGCGCCGCTTGCGTCAGCGACCTCTCCGCTTGCAGGTTCGGCAGAGGCTTCCGCCGCCTGAGGGGCCGCGTCTTTACCGCCGACATTAATGTAACCTGATACGAACGCAATGGCGCCCGCTGCGACGAGGACAAGCAGCGCGAGTACGACGACAAGAGCGTTTCCTGATTCTGACCTGGACATGATAATAATGCTTCCTTGTTCTATAAGGTGTATACGCCGTTCAGGGATATCCCCTTAGGGCACAGGCGGAACAGTAGCGAAGCCCATGGCTCTTTTCAACATGGAATTTGCAACAGTCGTTGACGCGCCGTTCCAAGGTGCTTATATCACAAGACACTCTGTTTTACTGGCGATATCTGGAGAAAGACTTAGACGTGCTGAAACTGGCTGCCAAACTGTTCGGGTCAAGTAACGACCGTGTTTTAAAATCCCTGAGCGTACATGTCGCGCCGATTAACGCTCTTGAGGAGCGCTTCGAGCCTATGAGCGATGCCGAGCTGCGCGGGCAGACGGATTTGTTCCGCAAGCGCCTTGAAGACGGCGAGTCGCTCGATGATCTGATGCATGAGGCCTTCGCCGTCGTACGTGAGGCGGCCAAGCGGACGCTGGGGCAGCGCCATTTCGACGTGCAGCTTATCGGTGGGATCGCGCTTCATAAGGGTATGATCTCCGAGATGAAGACGGGGGAGGGGAAAACGCTGGTTTCGACTCTGCCGGTTTATCTGAACGCGCTCTCCGGCAGGGGGGTGCATGTCGTAACCGTAAACGATTATCTCGCATCCCGCGATGCGGAATGGATGGGTCAGATTTACGAGTTTCTGGGGATGAGCGTCGGCTGTGTGACGGCCTCCCTGAAGCCCGATGAGCGCAAGGGTGCTTATGCCGCAGATATTACTTACGGTACGAATAACGAGTTTGGCTTTGATTATCTGCGTGACAATATGCGCTTCCAGATGGACCGTATGGTGCAGCGCCCGTTCAACTTCGCGATCGTCGACGAGGTGGATTCGATTCTGATCGACGAGGCCAGAACGCCGCTGATCATTTCCGGGCCGTCCGACCTGTCCACAGATTTATATGTCTCTGTGGATAAGCTTATTCCCCATTTGACGGCGGAAGATTACGAGCTTGAGGAAAAGCACAAAAGTATCGCTCTGACCGAAGCCGGGATGGAGCATGTCGAAAATTTAATGCGCGAGCACGGGCTGCTTTCCGAAGGCTCTATGTACGACATTCAGAATATCAGCCTTGTTCATCATGCCAATCAGGCTTTGCGCGCTCATAAGCTTTTCCACAGAGACACGGATTACATCGTTAAGGATGACGCGGTGATCCTGATCGACGAATTTACGGGCCGGATGATGGATGGACGCCGTTTATCCGAAGGGCTGCATCAGGCGATTGAAGCTAAGGAAGGCGTCAAAATCCAGACGGAGAACCAGACGCTCGCCTCGATCACCTTCCAGAATTATTTCCGCCTCTATCCGAAACTGGCCGGGATGACCGGGACCGGGATGACGGAGGCTGCCGAGCTGATGGAAATCTATAATCTGCCGGTCGTCGCGATTACGACGCATATTCCGGTTGCCCGGATCGACCATGATGACAAGATTTACAAGTCTTTGGCCGAAAAAGAGGATGCGATCGTTAATCAAATCAGGGAATGCCACGAGCGCGGTCAGCCTGTCCTTGTCGGGACCGTCTCTATCGACAAATCCGAAAA
>JAGRKA010000005.1 GCA_020442475.1 Alphaproteobacteria bacterium
CGGGATCGGCGTGGCCGTCAGGGTCAGCACATGAACGTTGTTTTTCAGCTCTTTGAGCTTTTCCTTCTGCTTAACACCGAAACGCTGCTCCTCATCGACGATCAAAAGCCCGAGATTGGCGAATTTCATGCCTTTTCCGAACAAAGCATGCGTCCCGATCACGATATTGGCCCGCCCGTCCGCAAGCCCCTCTTTGACATGCTTGGCTTCCCGCGCCGAGACAAGCCGGGAAAGCTGCTCGATCCGCAAGCCCGTCCCGGCGAAGCGAGCCATAAAATTCTTGTAATGCTGGCGGGCCAGCAAGGTTGTGGGTACGACCAGCGCGACCTGAAGCCCCTCCATCGCGGCAGCATAGGCCGCGCGCAAGGCCACCTCTGTCTTGCCGAACCCGACATCCCCGCACACAAGCCTGTCCATCGGATGGTCCTTGCCCATATCCTCCAAAACAGAGGTAATCGCGCGGTCCTGATCTTCCGTCTCCTGATAGGGGAAACGGCTGGCAAATTCAGTATACAGGCTTTCGGACACATGTACCTGCGGCCCCTTCCGAAGCAAACGTGCCGCTGCGATCTTCAAAAGCCCGTCGGCCATGATCATCAGATCTTTCTTGACCCGTGCTTTTCGGGCCTGCCAGCCCGCACCGCCCAGCTTATCGAGCGGCACGGTCCCCTCATCGGCGCCGAAACGGGAGAGCACGTCGATATTTTCAACGGGAACGAATAATTTATCTCCACCAGCATATTCGATCTTGAGGCAATCATGAAGCTTGCCCGCTGCTTCAAGCGTTTCCAGCGCCACAAAGCGCCCGATCCCGTGATCGACATGGACAACGAGATCGCCCTCCGACAAGGCTGAGATTTCAGTCAGAAAATTATCGGCCTGACGCTTTTTCTTCGCCTTGCGCGCCAATCGGTCGCCAAGAATATCCTGTTCCGTAATGACGGCCAGATCATCTGCTGCAAAGCCGCGTTCCAGAGACAGAATCGCAAGCCCGATTTTTCCGGGACCGAGCTTTTTGATATCGCCATAATCCCGGCACATGGAAAAAGGACCGATTCCCGCCGTTTCCATCAGGGTCTTGAGCCGTTCTCCCGATCCTTCGCTATAGGCGGCGATGAGGGTCTTCCGTGATAATGCGGCAAGATGTTTTTTGAGCTCTCCAAATACATTCCCGTCCGGCAAGGCGCGGATATCGGCAAAATCACGGCCCTTTTTGGCAAAGCCCTCATGCACGGCCTCATCCGGACCGCCAAATGGAGACAGCATTTCTGCTCCCGCCAAAAAGACCGCCCCATCCGTATAAAGTTGATCCACCGGCAAAGGATGATAAACCGCACCTGACAAGCTGACATCACTCGATTTTCCGGGCTTTTTACGCCCGGCGGCGTCTTCGAGCGTCCTGCGCGCCTGATAAAAATCCTCGATCTGCGCGAGGCGCTCGGTTCCAGCCTGATCGGCGTGGTGATCCATCGTGACGGCCGCGCCGGGCACATAGTCAAAAAGCGTCTCCATATGGGTGTAAAATAAAGGCAGCCAATGCTCCATCCCGTTATAGCGCCGCCCGGCGGATACCGCTTCATAGAGCGGGTCTGCGCCGTTCACCACACCGAAAGCCGAACGATACCCGGCCCGGAAGCGTTCAATCGACTCCTCGTTCAGAAAAAACTCACTCACAGGCCGCAAGGTTAAATCCGCTATTTTATCCTGCGTCCGCTGGGAGAGTGGATCGAACGCTCTTAAGGTTTCAACCGTATCGCCAAATAGATCAATCCGGACAGGCGCTGAACAGGAGGGCGGAAACAAATCGATAATCCCGCCCCGCACGGCATATTCTCCGGCCTCACGAACCGTTTCGCTGCGGATATAGCCGTTGCCGGACAAAAACCGTTCAAGCTGCGTGCGGTCTAGCCTCTCCCCAACCTGAACGGATAAAGCCGCCTGTTTCAAAGCCTCACGCGGCATAACGCGCTGAAGCACCGCATTGACTGTCGTCAAGATAATCCGGGCATAGCGGGCGCTTTCCTGCTCCCAATCCAGAAGCTGCGCCAGAGCGCTGACACGGTGCGCGATGATATCGCTGCCGGGGGATACACGGTCATAGGGCAGGCAATCCCACGCCGGAAACTCCACAACCCGTACGTCAGGCGCAAAAAAACCTAAAAGCTCCTTGAGTTCAGCCATACGCGCATCGTCCAGCGCGATATGAACCAGCACCTTGTCGGACGGCATGAGCGCGCGGGCCTTGTCAGCCAGAATGCGCGCATCCTGTCCCTCCGGCGCGCCGTAAATCATGGCGCGCGCGGTATTTTCTAATTCCTGCCGTATGTGTATATGACCCATCACATTCATCCTTAACGCCGTGGCAATTCTGTGTTTGTGTGATCCCGCGTTTTTATATATAGCTTTATCTCTAAAGGCAAAGAAGGAAATACTATGACAAGCTCTTCCTCTATTTCAGCCCGTGAAATCAGCCATACGCGCAATAAGCTTCTGGATGAGGCTGTTCATGGCAATAAGGAGGGTGGAAAGCGCGGCCTGCTAAACGGCTTGTTCGCTCTGATGTTCCGCGGCTTTGTCTATCCTCAGATCTGGGAAGACCCGGAAGTCGATCTGCACGCGCTGAAAATCAAGGAAACAAGCCGGATCATGACCATCGCCTCGGGCGGCTGCAATATCATGAACTATCTGACAGCCAAACCCGAATCCATACAGGCTGTTGATCTGAACCCCGCCCATGTCGCGTTGGCCCGCCTGAAAATCGCCGCTGCCAAGCACCTTCCGGACTATGAAAGCTTTTTCCTCTTTTTTGGCCATGCCGACGACAAGCGCAATATCGAGAATTACGACCGCTATATCGCACCCAACCTTGATGCGTTCTCAAAAAAATACTGGGAGGGTCGGAGCCTGATTTACGGGCGGCGAATTAATTATTTCCGGAAAAACCTTTACCAGTTCGGCCTTCTGGGCCGCTCCATCAGCTTCGTTCATCTTCTGGCCCGCCTCTACGGGCAGGACCCGCGGGAATTACTGGAGGCCAAATCTTTGGAGGAACAAAAAGCAATTTTTGACCGGACGCTTGGCCCGCTCTTCGACAAAAAAATCGTACGCTTCCTTTGCAATATCCCCGTCTCTCTTTACGGGCTTGGCATTCCACCCGCACAGTTCGATGCGTTAGCCGCGTCCGCAGGCGGCGATATGGCCGCTCTTTTAAAAGCGCGGCTGGAGCGGCTGGCCTGCGACTTTCCGATCCAAGATAATTATTTCGCATGGCAGGCTTTCGGCAAAGGCTACGACCGGCGAAATAAAAAAGCCATCCCGCGCTATCTAAGGCAGGATTATTACGAAACGCTCAAAGCCCATGCCGGATGCGTCGAGATTTATCACACATCCTTATCCGGCTTTTTGGACTCCCAGCCCGAGAACAGCCTTGATTGCTATGTCTTCCTTGATGCGCAAGACTGGATGAACAAAACCCAGCTTAACGCGCTATGGAACGGCGTCATGCGCACCGCCCGCCCCGGCGCGCGCGTCATTTTCCGCACCGCCGGAGAAGACAGCCCACTTCCCAAAGCACTCCCGGCAGATCTTCTGGACCAATGGAATTACGACCCGGCGGCCTCTGAAAAGGCCGTCGCGAAAGACCGCTCCTCCATCTATGGCGGCTTCCATGTTTACACGCTGGTGTCTAAAGGCGAGCAGGCAGCATGAGCGGAGAAAGAACGGCAGAGACGAATTCCGCAGACCCGCAAGGCCGGATCAAAGAGAATATGGACCGGATGTACCGCTGGACGCGGCACGTCTATGACACAAGCCGGAAATATTATCTGCTGGGCCGGGACGAGTTAATCAAGGCGCTTGAACCTGCGGAGCATGAACATGTCTGCGAAGTGGGCTGCGGCACGGCACGTAATCTGATCAAAATGGCGCGGCGTTACCCGCTGGCTTATTTCTACGGGCTGGACGTTTCGGACGAAATGCTCAAAACGGCGCGCCGAACGCTTAAAAACGCCCGCCTGACGGATACGGTCCGGCTGAAACAAGGCTATGCGCAAAATTTCGACCCTGCGCAGCTTTTCGGTTCTCAAGCCGCACCACTCGGCAAAATCGTCTTTTCCTATGCACTTTCGATCATTCCGCCCTGGCAGGAATCCATCGATCACGCGCTCATGCTTCTGCCGCCCGGCGGGAAGATCCACATCGTCGATTTCGGCGGACAAGAGGGCTTGCCAGGCTGGTTCCGCACCCTCCTGTTCTGGTGGCTGTCCCTGTTCCATGTTCATTACAAACCCGAAATTTTCGAGTATCTGAAACGGCTGGAACTTGAAAAAGCCGGAACGCTAACCCTTAAGCCCATATATAGGGGCTATGCGCTCTACGCCGTTTTCACGAAGGCTTAAGGCCAAAACCCTCTGAAAATCGCTGTTCTCCGGGCTTCACAGGCTCTTAAGCAAAAAAAGTGAAAAAAATTCACTTATTTTTCCATAAGCTACTGTTTTTCTTCGTCTTATCAATAAAGCGTTAATAACTCCACGCCATAATAAAAACATGAGCGAGCTGGTCTGCGCGCAGATTTGTGCAGGGTAGCGGGGTAAAATACAGGTAAAACGGGCAAGTTTGATGAGCGATACGACCGGGCAGATTTTTACGATCGGTAAAAAAGGAAACAAGGCGGAGCGCGTTTGCCGCGTTGCCTATACTTTAAATAATGAACAGCCTGTGACCTGTACGATTATCGACAGTCAGCCGCTTTTCTATCTCGATTTTGAAGATGATTTCGAAGAAGAAGGCCTGTTCGAAGACACGGAATTCGAAAATATCGAGGACGAGCTTGGATTTTTGAGAAACGAGGTTGAGCTTCTCGATAGATGGTCTGGCGATATGGGCCATACGCAGGCTGAGCTGATCGCCGGATTCATGGACAATAAAGATATGTGCGCACCGCGAGCCGCCCACGCTGCTGACGCTTTCACCATCGAAATACTACAGGAACAGCTCGGCACAAGCCGTCTGGCCGCCGCCTATATGGAGTCCGCCCGGCAGCACAGCGTCACGATTCGTCACAGCGCGCAAGTTGCTGAAGCGCTTTATGAGCGTAAATCCGGCATCATACAGATCAATCCGGCGCTTGAGCCAGCGGAGCAACTCCTGCTGGCCGCCCGCGAATTACGCCGTCACTGGCAGCACAGGCAAGGGGCGCTGATCCATCCTCTTTTGTTCCATCCGGACAATGCCATTTTGGTTAACCGCGCCCAGATTGCCGATCTCGTCGTTTCGATGGTCCGCGTCGCATGGGAGTTACAGCTTTCAGGCTATAAAGAATGCTGGGAGCGTATTGAAAATTCTTCCATGAATGATTTAGGCCGCGCCTTCGCCCGCGAAGCCTTTCTGGACTTCCGCACCCTGAATAACGGGCAAGCCGCTGCCTCTGTTTTTGAGTGCTGGTTCCTGTCCGACCGTTGCCGTCAGGAGGATAAACGCCTCATCCAGCAAATGCTGTCGGATTATCAGGGCTATGTCTTCAGCATGGAAGAATGTACCGCCCAACAAATTACGCCCTCTCTCATTTCCGCGCTGGGCAGCATGCCCTACGGCAAAAATTACCTGGCACAGCATGCCGGCGTGATCATGGAGGATGCTGTTTTTACAGACGTACGGGACCGCTCCAACGCGAATTTCCTATGGTTTATCAAGTTTGAGCACTCTTTCCGCAAAACGGAACAAGAGTTGCAAACCGATTCCGATCTATCCACAGGGGCCGTTCGGCATCCTGTCCAACACGAAGATCGGAGTCTTTCTCATGACGGCACACAAACGGCAGATATCATCACGCTTTTCTCTTCAAACGGCAGAGAAACGGGGAACGAGGAGAAAAAATCCGGCAAAAATTTCAAGCTCCGTCGTCCTTCAAAAAGGGCCGGGAAAAGCAGCGCAGATGACGCGGCCGGTGGAAATGTCATTTATTTCCGGCAAGGTTTCCGGGAATAACATCCGTACGTATGAGTTCGACACCGTGAAAACCGATAAAACACAGCGTTATTCAAGAGAGCGGTCAAAAAGCGCCCACGGCGCGGCCCCGTCTTTCTTTCCCGGCGCCAGACCCTTTAATCCGCAAAATTTCCGCGATGCCTGGCCGCTATCCGAATTATGCGCCGAAGCCACATTGCTCTTCGCAGATCCGATCAAGGACAACCCCGCAGGCTGCGACGATTATACGCTCTTTGCCTGGGCACTTTCCGCCCTGACCTTAAGCCCGGTTATGAGCGCACTCTTGAAAGAAGCTGCCGCGGAAGGCTGGCATCTGGCGCTGGACGATCTGGATAGCCATGATTTCCATCTGGATGTACCGGACCGGGTCATCGTGATCGGCAATAACGGCCTGTCTGCCTCGGCACTCGGCCAGTCCGGTTACTTCCGCAATATCCTTCTCGTATCGCTGATCCGCGGATTGCGTGATGCGTGGCAGGAAAAAAGACATGGCGGATTCGATACGGAATACGCGCCTGAAACCGTTCTGGCGCTGGAGCGCGTCCGGGCCGCCGATCTTGACGTGATCGCCACGCTCGCCGGCTGGGAGCTACGCAGCGAAGGCTATACGGATTTATGGCGCCACCTGATCGGCTCGGAAGAGGGCGATATCGCCATGTGTTTCTCAACCTATCTGGAGCGTGATCCGACGGCTTTGTTCAACGGCGCAGCGCTGGCTGCAGCTTTCGCGCGCTGGTTCAGAAACGAAGAGCGGGTCGATGCCTGCGACCACGAAACTCTGGAATATATCGATGAGGTTCTAACCGCTAACCAAGGCACAAATCCGTTTGGACGGACGAAGCTTCGCCCGGTGGGAATCGAAATTCTCTCCTGTATGCCGGATAAAACTGCCTATCTTCGGGGGCGCGGCGCAGACATTCTTGCCGATCCGCTTTATGCCGGGCTGGGCGATCCGGTCAATCAAAGCCATCTCATGCATATTCTCTATGATCTTCAAGTTACCTATGCCGGGAACGTCCCGTTCCGTGATCCGGTTTTGGCCGCAAAAATCTTCCCGGAAGAGACTTCACGGGAAACCGGAGAGGCTTTTCTTGAAACAAAATGATCCTGCCCCTAGGATAGAGCCGTCATAGACAAGAGCAGGCGGCTTTGCCCGAAATGAGCGATACAGGCGATACAAGCAATATTTCAAACCGGACGGGCGGCGGCGGACGGCAATTTTACCTCCATCTTGTCTCCGACGCGACGGGCACGACCCTTCTGGGCTTATCCCGCGCGGTACTGGCCCAATTTGAAAACACAGAACCGGTGCAGAAATTCTGGCCACTCATCCGCACAAAGCGCCAGCTTGAGCGCGTGATCGCACGCATAGAGGCCAATCCCGGCCCTGTGATCTTTACCTTCGTCGATAACGATATGCGCGAACGGCTTCAGGATAAATGCGATCAGCTCGGCGTGCCCTGCGTCGCGGTCCTCGATCCTATCATCCGGGGCCTGTCAAGCTATCTGGGCGTCCATGCCAAAGGCGTACCAGGGCTGCAACATGCCATGGACGACGCCTATTTCCGGCGCATAGCCGCTATCGATTACACGATGCGCCATGATGACGGTAAAACGCTGAAAGGTCTGAAGGAAGCGGATATTATTCTTGTCGGTGTCTCCCGGACCTCTAAAACGCCAACCAGCGTCTTTCTGGCGCGGCGCGGCATCAAGGCAGCGAATATCCCGCTTGTGCCGGACGTGGATGTGCCGCCCGAAAAATTCATGCTTGAAGGCCCGCTTTATATCGGCCTCACAGCTGCACCGGACCGGCTTATGCAGCTCCGCCGTACACGCCTGAAAGCCGGAGATAAAGGTACTGCGGCGCACGGGCTTTCAGAAAACACCTATCTCGATCATGACAAAATTGAAGAGGAGGTGCGCAAGGCAAGGCGGCTTTTCAGCAAACATGGCTGGCCGGTTATCGATGTGACAAAACGTTCGGTCGAGGAGACAGCCGCCGAAATCATGGCACTTTTACAAAATAGCCGTGAAAAATCAGGGAAAGGCGGACCGGTATGAGTAAAACGAAGCCGCAACTGATTCTGGCCTCCCAAAGCGCTGCCCGGCAAAGCCTGCTCAAAAATGCAGGGCTGGTTTTTAAGGCTGTCCCCGCGCAGCTTGATGAGGATGCGTTTCACAGAAAACATATCCCCACGCGAGACATAGCGCTGGAACTGGCCAAAGCCAAAGCGCTTTCAGTCGCACAAACCCATAAGGACGCGCTGGTGATCGGGGCGGACCAGATCCTTGAATTCGAGGGGGCGCTCGTCACCAAAGCCGCCTCGAAAAAAGAAGCCCGCGAGAAGCTGGGCGCGTTTCGGGGTAAAACGCACAAGCTGATCTCTGCCGTCAGCGTCGTCAAAGCCGGAACGATCCTGTGGAGCGTCTCGGACGAGGCCCAGCTTTCCATGCATAACCTCAGCGACGATGTCCTTGACCTATACTGTGAGAAGGCGGGAGATGCCTTGACCGCCTGCGTCGGGTCCTATGCGCTGGAAGAACGCGGCTCATGGCTCTTTTCCGCCGTAAAGGGCGATTATTTCACCGTTCTGGGCCTGCCGCTTTTGCCGCTTCTGGCCTATTTGCGCGAATATCACGGAGTTACGCCATGACCGGGACGACAGCTTTTATCAAAGCCGCTGTGATCGGCCACCCTGTTGCGCACAGCAAATCTCCTCTGATCCATAATCACTGGATCAATCAATACCGACTGGCCGGTCACTATGATGCGATCGATATCCCGCCGGACCAGCTTGCAAACGGGATCGAGGGGCTGATCAGTGAAGGCTATGCGGGCTTTAACTTCACAATCCCGCACAAAGAAAGAGCCTGCGATTTGTGCGATGAGCTGGACGAGGCTGCGCGGCTGATCGGGGCGGTTAACACAATGCAGATCAAAGAGGGGCGCCGGATTGGAATGAATACGGACGCATTCGGCTTTATTACGAACATCAAAACGGCGCGGCCCGGCTTCATTTTTACCGGCTGCACGGCCCTTGTTCTGGGCGCTGGCGGGGCGGCACGGGCCGTTATTCAGGGGCTTTTAGAGGAGGGCGTAGCTAAAATTCTTCTGACAAACCGCACGCGTGAAAAGGCAGAGATGCTGGCCACAGTTCCGCAAATAGAAATCTTCGACTGGGAAGACCGCCATGACAGGCTGGGCGAGGCCGATCTTCTGATCAATACGACATCTCTGGGGATGAGCGGGCAGCCCGTGCTGGATCTGCGTCTGGCCCTTTTGCCGAAAAGGGCGCTCGTAACCGATATCGTTTACGCGCCCCTGCACACCGATCTTCTAAAAAAGGCAGAGACGCAAGGAAATCAAACGGTCACAGGGATCGGCATGCTGCTTCATCAGGCACGGCCCGCCTTTCAAGCCTGGTTCGGGGTTATGCCGGATGTTACGCCAGCGCTGGAAAAACTTATCCTTGGGACTGCGGACCCTGCACTATGATTATTATTGGGCTGACAGGTTCTATCGCCATGGGAAAATCCACCGCCGCCGCCGCGCTGGAGCGGCTCGGCGTACCCGTCCATGATGCGGATGCGGAAGTTCATACACTCCTGAAACCGGGCAGCGAAGCCTATCCGGCTTTGATCGCCGCCTTTCCCTATTTCAGCTATCCGTTTATTTATACGCGGAGCAAGCGGGGTGGAGCCGGTATTATCGACCGCGGAGCGCTTGGCCGTCTGGCTTTTTCCAAGGATAAGGAGCGCGAAAAGCTCGAATCCGTTCTTCACCCTTACGTCCGGGCCGCACAAAACCGCTTTGTTCGGGCGGAGGAAAAAGCCGGGCGGGCCCTCGTAGCGCTCGATATCCCGCTTCTGTTCGAAACCGGTGCGGACAGCCGGGTTGATGTAACCATCACTGTCACAGCCCCCTCTTTTTTACAAGAGGCGCGGGCCATGAAACGCCCCGGCATGAGTGTATCCAAGCTCGCCGCGATCCTGCGCCGCCAGATGCCGGACGGAGAAAAACGCGCGCGGGCCGATTATATCGTGCATTCCGGGCTGGGCCGCGCTTATATGGTGAAAGAACTCAAAGCGATCGTAAAGGAGCTGGAGCGTCATGCGTGAAATCGTACTGGATACCGAAACGACCGGCATGGACCCACAAGACGGGCACCGGATCATCGAAATCGGCTGTGTCGAGCTGGTCAACCACCTGCCCAGCGGGAACGTTCTCCAGCTCTACATCAATCCGGAGCGCGAAATTCCGCCCGAAGCCACCGCTGTTCACGGCATCACCGACGAATTCGTCCGGGGTAAGCCCGTTTTCTCGCAAGTCTATGGCGAGTTCATGGAATTTATTAAAGATGCGAAACTTGTCATTCATAATGCCGAGTTCGATATGAAATTCATTAACTGGGAGTTGCGTCAGGTCGGCCACGAGCCGGTGCCGTGGAACCGTGTCTGCGATACGCTGGCTATGGCCCGCAAGAAATTTCCCGGCTCGCCCGCCAATTTGGATGCGCTGTGCCGCCGGTTCGGCATTGACAATACAGAGCGGACCTATCACGGCGCGCTTTTGGACTCCGAACTTCTGGCTGAGGTCTATCTGGAACTGCTCGGAGGCCGCCAACACGGGCTTTCCCTGTCTACACAAAACGGCTCCGGGGATGCCCAAGGCCAAAACGGCGCGCAAAAGATCGCCCGCGCAAAGCGTGAACCTCGGCCGCATGCCCCCTCACAAGCGGAAGAAGAGGCCCATGCCGCCCTGCTGGAAAAACTCGGGGAAAAGGCGCTTTGGGCCAAGCGGGGATGATACCGTATAGCCTGCCCAAAATAAATTGATTCAAAATTCATGCCTTTTTGCTTTCCCCGCGCACGCGGGGATCTTTTGAAATCATATACTTAAGGCCCCCGCTTTCGCGGGGGAGGCATAATCATTTTAAAATGGTTAGGTGATATAAATATTTATAGCAAATCTCAAAAATATAGATACAGCGCCATATCCGCAGCTTTTCTGTGCCGGTAGAAACTCTTGGCGGCGGAGACCCACAAAGAGCGCCGCTTTCAACGACTCACTTATGGATCCCGTTCGCAAAGGCACGGGCGGGCATAGAGCCATATAAGTCGAGACTCTAGTTCCGCTCTTTGTCTACGAGCTTGTTCTTGCCAATCCAAGGCATCATGGCGCGAAGATTTGCGCCAACTTCCTCAATCGGATGCGCGGCTTCGGCGGCGCGTAGTTCCTTGAGACGGTTCAGGCCTTCTTTATTCCCGCCCATGAAATCCTCGACGAATTTCCCGGACTGGATGTCAGCCAGAATGCGCTTCATCTCTTCTTTTGTTTCTTTCGTAATCACACGCGGACCGGACACATAATCCCCGAACTCCGCCGTGTTGGAGATGGAATAGCGCATATTGGCCAGACCGGCTTCATAAATGAGATCCACAATCAGCTTCGTTTCGTGCAGGCACTCGAAATAGGCCATTTCCGGTGGATACCCGGCTTCGGTCAGCACTTCGTAGCCGGCCTTGATCAGGGCGGAAATCCCGCCGCACAACACGGCCTGCTCGCCGAACAGATCGGTTTCGCACTCATCCTTGAAGGTCGTTTCGATAATGCCGGAACGCCCGCCGCCAACAGCAGAAGCGTAAGACAGTGCGAGGGCCTTGGCATTTCCTGTGGCGTCCTGCGCGATAGCGATCAGGCATGGTACGCCGCCGCCCTTTTGATATTCGCCGCGGACGGTGTGTCCGGGGCCCTTGGGCGCGACCATGAAAACATCAAGATCGGCTCTGGGTTTGATCAGCCCGAAATGAATGTTCAGCCCGTGCGCGAAAACCAGCGCTGCGCCCTGCTTTAGATTCGGCTCCAGCGAATCCTTGTACAAATCAGCCTGAAGCTCGTCGGGAACGAGGATCATCACCACGTCAGCCTCGGCAGCCGCTTTGGCCGGGTCCATCACGTCAAACCCTGCGGCCTGAGCCTTGGGCGCGGAAGCAGAACCTTCACGCAAACCGACAATGACGTTCTCTACGCCGCTATCCTTGATATTTTGTGCATGAGCATGTCCCTGTGAACCGTAACCGATAATTGCGACTTTTTTGCTTTTGATCAGATTCAGATCGCAATCTTTATCGTAGTAAATTTTCATGCCGGTTTTGTTTTCCGGGATGTCTTGTGCGTGCGCCGTGTTTCCTGTGGCCATTTTAAAACCCTTCATCTTTCAAAAATAATCTAACCGTCCGCGCATAAAACAGATTTTCAGCGCGGAAATCAAGGAAATCTTGATGATTGGCCCTTCGGGTTTATTTTCCGGAGGTTCTGATGATGATTTCACTCTCCAGCGTTTTGTGGACCGGGCATTTATTTGCGATTTCGATCAGCCTGCTTCGCTGTTCCTGCGTAAGCTTATCGCCCTGTATGGTAATTTCACGCGAAAATTGATCGAGCTTTCCGTCGCGTGTTTCGCAGCTTTCACACTCTTCGGCGTGGATTTTCTCGTGTGTCAGGCGGACCTCGATCCCTTCCAGCGGCAGTTTTTTATGGTCTGCGTACATTTTGAGGGTCATTGACGTGCAGGCGCCAAGTGACGACAGGAGCAAGCTATAAGGGTCTGGTCCCGTATCGCCGCCGCCGTAACTTTCGGGTTCGTCGGCAAAAAAGGTGTGTTTCCCGGCCTGTATGCGCTGCCGGAATTTGCTTTCCCCGGTCCATGTGACGGTGACTGTACCGGCCTCCACGTTTGCAGGCGGCTCTGTTGCGGTTTTTTCGTCTTCGCTCTGCGAGTTTTCTTCGCTGCCTATATAACGGCCCGCCCATGCGGCGATGACCTGCCCGGCATAACGCGCATGCTCTTTGTTTCCGAGCAGGTGGTCCGCATCGTCCAGGGACACAAAGCTCTTCGGATGTTTGGCCAACCGGAAAATATGCTCCGCATTTTCGATGCCGACCGTCGGGTCGAGAGGGGCGTGCATGACCAGCAGCGGGCGTTTAAGCGTCCGGATCGCTGCGTCTGTATTTTGTGATTCCGCATCGTCGATAAATTGCTTTTGGATCCGGAAAGGGCGTCCGTCAAGGCAGACTTCCGCCTCACCGTGTTTGAGGATGTCTTCCCGCCTGTCCTTAAAATGCTCGACGATATGGGCGGAGCTGGCCGGGGCGGCGATCGTGACAACGGCTTTTACCTCGCCGGGCATTTGTGCGGCGGCGACGAGCGTCGCCAGCCCGCCCAGAGAGTGCCCGATCATCAGGGCCGGGGCCTGCAGATGTTCGCGCATGAAATTTGCGGCGCAGATCAGGTCTTTGATGTTGGATGTAAAATTTGTGTTGGCGAAATCGCCGTTGCTCGCGCCCAGTCCGGTGAAATCGAACCGCAGGACGGCGATGCCTCGTTGTGTCAGTGTTTTGGCAATATACGAGGCCGCGAGGATATCTTTCGAGCAGGTGAAGCAATGCGCGAAAAGGGCGTAGGCTTTCGGTTCTCCGGACGATGGCAGATCAAGCCGGGCGGCCAGAGTTTCGCCGTGCGTACCTGTAAATTCGATTTTTTGCATGGGGCGGACTCCTTTATGGCCGGTTGCAGATCGAGAGGGTGATCCGCCCTATATTCGCCGTAACCGGTGTGAAGGTTACCGGTTCATGGCCTGATCGACCGCTTCCGTCAGTTTGAGATGATCCTGAAAGGAACCCAGAATCTTGTCGCCTTCCTTGCCGTAGACCTTCTCGCCTATACGAAGCTGGTAGAGCGAAGCCTTGTGGCTAAGATGCCCGATGGAAAATTCTTCTGCGAAAATGCACTGGTAATCCGTTTCATTTTCATACCAGCCGTCAGTTTCCAGAACTTTAACGGTCACCTCGCGGTATCCTTTGCCCAATCCCGGCGCATCGCGATAGGTTTTATCCCGGATTTCACCGATCTTAAAACCATCCTCGATGAAGATTTCTGCACCCGCAAGACATCCGCGGGCCAGCCGCGCATCGGCCTGCTCCCGGCTCACACATCCGGTGAGGGAAACTGAAACGGCAAGCAACAATAACGGAATCGTTTTTATTTTGCTGATCATGGCATATAAAATCCTACAAATCCGGCGGTAAATCCACCTGTTTTTTTAAGAACTGTCGAGGATACGGTCGGAGTTCTAAGGATTAAAGCGGAGCGGGGGTTGGCCGGGCAGCCCGAGCAGGAAATTCTCAGCATTCGAAGCCTGAGAAGGTTGATCATTATGTGGCTGATCCTCCAGTTTTTCCTGCCGTTTTTCTACGAACAGGTCCGTAACATCGTCTTCCGGGATCGCATCCGGGCCGACATAGAAGGCGGGCGTGCCGTTCGGCCCTTCAATCCAGTAGCCCAGCACACTGCTGTCGCCGACATCCTGCCCGGCATCGCTATGGGTGACAAGCTGGACGCTAAAGCCGTCCTTAAGCGCATTTCTTAAGGACCGAGAATCAAGCTCTGTCCGTTTATCATGTATGATCTCAGTTCCGTTCATCCGCAGGCGGTAAGCGGAAAATTGATCGGCGAAACTGAATAAATCTCTGCCCCGGTGATCTGTGACTTTTAACGTATCCTTGTCCAGTTTGGCCTCTATGGCCTTGCCATAGTCGAAAATTCCCTTCTGTTCGTCGGCGTCAATTTTCCCGGCTTTGAAAATAAGTGTCGCATTCGTATTGGTCGGCACCAGATCGGCCTTCTTCTTATCCAAGCGTGCCGGAATATAGTCGGATTTAAGCGTAATGCCGTCTTGCTGCATCGCATATTTCATGAGCTGGTCGGAAAATTGGTGGGCATTGTGAACCGCAGGTTTGGGTGGGTTTACATCATGATTGCCGACTACAAGTTCCGCAGCGTAAAGCACGAAATTCTTTCGGTCCTCCGGCTTCTCGAATTCGATGAAACCCTCATCCACCCATTTTTGGACGATCATCTCGTTAAAGCCGCTTTTTTCAAAGACCGGGCCGGGCGCATTGCTGCGCGTCAGTTCGTGACGCCGCGCATAGTCTCCGGTGCTCATCATAAAGTCCCGGAGCCGTTCTGAATTTGCCGTCGGCGGCTTGAAGATGTTGAGCGTTTCATAAGGGTCTTTCTTGTTATAATCAACGCCCCAGAAATGCGCATAGCTGACCGGCCCGCCGTCACGCATTAATGCCCATGCGCCTTGAAAGACCCGTTTTTCCGCGTTTTGCTGGTTCACATAGTCTGGATTTGCGTCCGGGTCCGCATTCGCGCCGAACAGGCGCTGGAACCAGGACATGGCTCCGCCGAAACCCATCTGGTTGAATATGCCTGTAAGCTGTTCAAGCCCTTGCCCCATCGGTGAAGATGTCGCGTAATTCGGGTTGTTGCCATTCGCATCCTGCGCCATCAGCAAAGCAAAGAGGCTATCCTCCTTGCTCATATTGTCCCGCGCGGCCTTCATCTTTGCCGCGAAATCGTCCTTATCCGTTGCCCCGGTGATAAGTGCACGGAGCTTGTTTTTCGCCTCATCCGCGATCTCGTAATCCGCGTTACGCTGGAGAAGGGCAAACCCCTCGACCAGCCTGTCTGCGACGGCGGCTTTCAGGCTCTCATTGTCGGTCGGCTGTCCTGCGGCCTCGGCCTCTCTTTTCGCCCGTTTCAACTGCGTATCAAAAAAGCGGGATGTGTGCAGACCGAGCGTCCGCTCGTTTTCTGCGGCATTTTCGCTTGTTTTGCCTGTGAAATAACCAAGGAAGATACGGGCGTCGTCCCGAAGACGATGCTGCTCAGGACTTAAAGCTTGTGGATTTTGCGTAGAGGAGGCAACTGGACCGCCCATAAAAACACACCCTTTAATATATTGTTTTTATTTATTATTTTTAGCGATCTTCCCCGAAGACGGACTCCGAATGCCGCTTGTTATGACCATAGTGTGCCACAAACGTTAAAATATTACAAATTTTAGTGTTTAGAGTCTGACTGGCATAATTTGATTCAAAAAATCGTCATTGCGAGGAGCGAATGCGACGAAGCAATCCAGCAATGAGACTGGATTGCCGCGCTCCCGTTGGTCGCTCGCAATGACGGTATTTCACGATCATCTTATCTGACTTAGACTATAGAAGTCAGAGCCTGCGAATCATACGGTAATAGCGAAAACGTGAGCAGGCGAAGCAAAATCCTGCCTGCCCGTCCAGAAAGCCGAGTTTCAGCACATAACAATGGATAAAAGCGATCAGCGGCCGAAAGGGGACGGTGCGGAAAAAACGCTTCAGCCGCTCGCGTTTTGGGTCCGGATCTTGCGGCCATGCGTTCTTGCGGCTCATGGCTTGCTCCCAGCGCGCATAGCGTTCATGGCGGGCCTGCCACCCGGCTTCATCCTCATAGGCCTCATGAAGAAGCGGGGTTTGAAGCTGCCCGATCTCTTCACTCTTATAACCGGGTTTCAGGATGGGCTGGTAATGGCCTTCGATCTCTCCCATGCCTGATGCATCGAGGTCATCCACAACCGGGAAGGCCATTTTACGCCTGTCCAGCAGGGCGAGCTTATTATTTTGTAAACCGTAACGAAGTGTTTTCCCGGCAAACACATAACGCCCTTTGATGAAATACCCGGCCTTTGTCAAATCCAGTGCTTTCATTTCACGGATCAGCGCAGGCGGTACGATCTCATCAGCATCAGGGAAAAACACGAAATCATGCGCCAGTGTCAGCGTATCAAGGCACCATTGCCGCTTTTTCGGGTAACACCCGTCCCATTGAAAATCAACGACATGTGCGCCTGCTTGTTTTGCGATAGCGGGTGTGCCGTCCGTGCTCCCCGAATCGACGACCCAGATATCGTCAAAGCCCTCGAGCGCCTTGAGGCAGCGCTCAATCCGCGCCGCTTCATTTTTGGTCACGATAATAACGCTGATTTTTGGAAGATCTAACGCGGACGACACAGGCTTATCCCGCGCGTTTTGAAGATTTTCGAGAGGGCATCGTTCGGGAGACGGGTCTTTGATTGGCATTTTCATGCTCCCCCAGCCTGTACCATGTACTGAGAATTTCGCCTGTATCTTCTTCGGCTTCTGGTGTTTTTTCTGCTACCGGCTCCGGGTTTTCGGCACTCTCTATGATGGGCGTGGCTTTCCGCGTTGTCCGCAAGCCCGTTCGAAAGCCGTGCAGGATAAATCCGATCATCCCGCCTACGAAGACAAAGGCAGGAAAGACCAGCAGCTTGTCCGGCCATGTGGGTTTCAGCGAGGATGAGGGCGGCTCGACGAGCGAAGCCGCAAAGGGCTGGTCAATCGAGACAAGCATGAGCAGCCGCTCCTGTTCCAGCAGCAAACCTGTCAAAGCGCGTTTATGCTCCGGGTGCGCAGCCTTTTGCAACGCGTCTTTCAGATAATTTGCTCGCTCCTGCGCTTCAGCTTTCAGCCGTTGACGGATAAGCCCATCCGTCAGCGCATGGGTCCGGCGCAGGAAATAAGACGCAAAACGGCGGTCGGAATGCAAGTAGCGCATCTTGCGCAAGGAGGTAGAGCCAACAGGAAGTATTTTCACACGCCGCGCGATATAGTCTGAAAGCTTTTCAGGGCTCCAGTTTTGCTCCTGCCGAATCCCTCTGAAGGTCCGCTCATAGCGCAAGCCCTTAAGGATATTGGGGTCTTCCAGCAACAGCGCCGCAACGGACGGTCCGGCATAGACCGTTTCGAAGCGGATGAATTCGGGCGCACTGCCCGCACTCATATGTTGGAGAACGTAATTCAGAGCTGAAAAATTGCCTTCCGCCGTGACCGGAGAAAATTGCGCGCCGTTTAGAGGGGTCGCAGGTGCGATGGTCATTTCGGCCCTGTAGAAAGGCATTGCGAGTGCGGTAAAGAGGGCGGCGCTTAGAAGCCCGGCCAGTATTCCAAGAGCGATAAAGCGCCGTGCCTGTACAATATCGGCCAGAAAATCACCAAGCGTCGGGGCCTCGAGCACATAGGCTCGTTGTACCCGCTCCAGATTGTTACCCTGTCTTGTCATAAGACTGTATGCCTAACATCTTGTTCGACGACGCCCCAGGCCCGCTCGATCCACGCATTAATGGATTCGCGCGGTACAAAGATACTCCCGGCATGACTTGCCCCGTCATGTGCCGCGAACCAGCGGTCACTGTTAAGCCTGTATTCCTTAATCTTGTCAGCCAGCTCACGCGGGTGACCTTGCGCGACGACCTGACCGGCCCCGAAATCATGGAGAACCTTGGCCGTTTCCGAATGTTCCGGTCCGATCAGGATACAAGGCCGGTGAACTGCCAGCGCCGCGTAAAGCTTGCTTGGTACGAGCAGCCCGGCGGCTTCTTCCTTCATGGAAATCAGATGTACGTCCCCGCTTTCCATCAAAGGCTTAAGCCGTCCGAGCGGCTGGAAGGGCAACAGGCGAATATTCCCCAGATGCAGATGGTCCCGCCTGCGCGCGATTTCGTCATAGCGCGGGCCGTCTCCGACGAACAGGAATTCGATCTCCGGATGTTCTTCATTCAGGATTTCCGCCGCACCCAAAATTGTATCGATCGGGTGCGCTCTGCCGATATTCCCGGCATACAGGACCCGGAATTTCGGGCCGTCCTTCATTTGATCATCAAAGGCCCGGCTTCCATCCACAACAGGCTGGCCTGTGACCGCGCCGTTGAAACCGTTTTTCCCCGGCGGGCGGATCAGTTCGAAATCCGGCCAGTTTGGAATCACCGTAATCTGCTTCGGGTCCAGCCCGTTATAGGTCAGGTGACGCGCCATGCAGCGCCCGATCACGATCACCTTGTCGGCCCGCCCCATAGCGCCGTAAGCCACTCTTTTGAAAAAGCCTTGCGCAAACTCAGGCAAATTTGTGCCTAGCGCAGGCAGGATGTCGGGATAGAGATCCTGACACCAATGGACATGCCGGTTTTTCTTTACACGCTTGATTAGATCACCTGCCGCAGCCAGTAAGGGCGGGTCGGTCATGCTGACCAGAAGGTCCGTACGCGGCAGTTTGAGCGCTGTAAATAGTATTTTGGCCCATAGTGCCAGATAGCCTGCTGTTCCGGGTTTTTGTGGTCCTTTTACACGAATGATACGCACGGCCCCATCACGCTCCGTCCCCGCTTTCGGCCCGGTCGTAATGACGGTTACCTGCCAGCCTTCCCGTGCGAAAGAGCGGGCGAGATCACGCAGGACTCTCCCGGTTGCGCCGCGCCCCGGCGGATATACTCGGTTTAAAAACAGGACGGAAGGTCTACGCATAGTTTACGTTCGAAAATCTTGTTCATCATATGTGTGTTGGAGCGTCCTTTTTGAATACAACAGCCCGCCCTCGGATGCAACGGCACAGGCAGCAGGAATCACAAGCAGGACCAATCCGAAATCCAGAGATTTAAAGCTGGCATACAGGGTCAGATCAATCAGGAGCGGCCCTGCGAGCGCAAGGGCGAGCAGAGGCCTTTGCGGTAAAATTATTGTGAATAGGAGGCGGCCAAGGCCGTAAAGATACAGCAGGACAAGCGTTAGACCCGACAGGCCGGTTTTAAGGAGAAAACTTGTCGGTAAGTTGTGTGTAAAATTGACGCTGACGCCGCCCGCCGCCGGTGATGTAAAAACAGCACCCCATCCTTTCCCAAAGAGAAGGCTTACCGGAGATCCTGATATTTCCATCCAGACCGCTCTTGCGTCTTCGGCGCGCATATTGACTCCGACCAGCGCTGTCTTGTGCGCCAATGCCTGAAACAGGGTGTGGAGCGTATCAGCCAGCGGCCAAAGGGCAGCCAGCAAGAGCGGAAGCAGTAAAAGCACTCTTCGCGGGCGGCGGATCAGGGCTACGCCGAAGGCTATTCCCGTATAAAGTATGAAAAAGCCGAGGCTGGCTCTTTGCAGGGTTAAGGCTACAGGCAGGAGAATAAACCCCGCCGCTGCGGCGCATATCCCTGCATAGACTATATCCCGCAGGCGGTTTGCACCGGTAAAAAAGTGCAAGGCGCACCCGGTCAGAAAAAGGGCGGAAAACAGGACAGTCGGCACGTTGGCCAGATAATACAGCTCATTACTGCCTGATGGGAACAGCAAAGCCATCAACCCGGCGATTCCGCTGAAAGATTCTGCAAAAGCCCGAAATGCGGAGAGTGCCCCCGCAATAAGAACAAGGAGCAGAAATGGTTTGAACAGTGCCGGTCTTTCCCGGAATAGCGGCACGTAGAGAACCGGGATCATCATGAATATGAAGGGGATAACGTCCCGGATTATCAAGGACGGGGCGTTTCCGGCGATTATCCCGATTGCAAGCGGCAAACTGATCCCGGCCAGCAGCAGGATTTTCCCGGCCTCATACCAGAGCGCGCCTTTCGGGTGCGGCCCGGTGAAAAGCGCCGGGAGATAGGGGAGCGCCGAGAGAGTCAGCAATAACCCGACCAAAGCCTCGACAATACCCGGATGATCGGGTGTCGGGGAACCTTGCAGCGCATAGAGCAAGACAGCGCTAACGAACAAGCTGAAAGACACCGCAGGGGCGTCAAAACGAAGAAGGGCAGTAAAGCACCTTTGGAAGCTGTTACCGGCAGAAATAATCATGCCGTATTATAACTGTATCTATAACCGTTTAAAGATCGAATGATCCATTGTCTTTCCGCCTAAACAGCCAAAAACTCTAGTCACAGCCCACATCGACATTTTCGAGCGTCCGGGTTGCGGCGTTTGAAATGAGCCAAACCCTGAAACATACATAGCCTGCCGGGCATTGTGTCAGCGCCGTGCCCGCGCTATCCAGATCCTCAGCACCGCCTGTCGCATCGGTTACGTCCGCCTCGCAGGTCGAAAACTTACTGTCCAGTTTTGTCAGCGCACTCATCAGGAAAGCATCGCTCTTATCCGTCTGTGTCCAGAAATAAACGCCGTCTTCCCCGTTATAATACTGCCAATCTTCAAACATATCGGGTGCAGGCGGCAAATATTTACCGTCCGAGCCCCCAAATATTTTTTCATGGTTTTTCTTGTTCGCCCCGCCCGGATTATTACCCGGACAGCGGATATTGCGCACAAGTCTGTCCCCGGATTTACCCGGCGTCGCCGTCAGATAATGGTCGGAATCAGGATTGATCGGATAATTTCTGCGGGCGCCGGGATCGGTCCCCCCCCCCGAAATATTAATCGTATTATCCCCCTTCGGATAGGACAGGACGCATTGCTGGATCGCCGAGCGGATAACGCTCTCCTGCCCCTCCAGCGCTGTGACCGTCTTAAAAGTGTTCTGGGAAGAGGTCTGCTGTGAAGACGGCTCCATGAACGTCACCGTCAAAGCCGCCAGTAACGCAATCGCAATCAGAATATAAACGAGCGCGCTTCCTTTCTCGGCAGCGCGCTCGCCTGTGTCTTTCAAAGACATCGTAATATGGCTCCCGCCCTAGCGCTCGACCAGAACATGGTAATAGATATATTCGCCAGCGCTATCGGTAATACACCCGAAAGGCTGGCCGTCAAGAGCCGCCGTACTCCCGGCGGTCCCGATATTGATCTCCGAGCTTGGGATCGAATAACCGTTGACCATTTGCTGTGCAGCCGCTGTGACATCAAGGTCTGCAGAGTGGGTTGTATCACCGGAAATTCCCAGCTCTGTGTTCAAGCGTGCGCAAATCGAGGATTTAATCCCCGGAAGGAAGGCAATAATATCGTTACCTGCCGGGTCCGTCGCCGTCGAAAGCCCGATATTTGTGACCTCGTAGTGCCCGCTATAATACCACGTCCCCGGCGTACCGGATACCATGACATCTGCCGGCGCATTGGAACGGATCGCTCCCCCGCCCAAAGGATGGAACACACAAGCAGAAGGCGTGCCGTTACAAGTTGCTGCAAAATTGGACGGCGGATCGAAATTCAGGGTCGTCACATCCACATTCTTGGAAACGCTCATCCTGATAATCTGCGTCTTGAGAGAGTTGGGATATTGCGTAATTTCTGCCGTACTGATCAGATTCGTCTCGTCGCTTGCATCTCCCCCGCCTGTCCTCGTCGAAGAGGTTACGGCATAAGACAAAGCCGCGAACAAGGCCACCGCGATCAGGATCAGAAACAGGACGTTCCCTCGCTCCGACTGTCTTTTATAGTTGTTTTTACGCTTCAGTGTCATGGCAATATCTCCACCTTTTTTTTAAAAAAACCATATCATCCGGGGGTCTGCACGGAAACTTTATTGATTTTTAATATGGCCGCCAGCGGTTCCCGCTCGCACTCACGGCCAACACATAATTTCTCTATGCTCACGCGCCAACCATCGCCGCCGTTCTGCACATGGGCGATCGCTTCCCGAAACTGGCCAAAACCGGCTAAACTCGGCGATGTTATAACGATTGAGGAGCCTTGTGCCTTCATGGTCAGCCCCCCGTAAATTCCTTTTGTCCTCTCTATGAAAGCGCTCACGTCATCGGCGGAGACCGCAACGTCCCGAACCTCTGGAACAATAGGCTGCAAGGCCTCGGCAGCCTGCAATTCAGCCTTCATAGCCGTCAATTTCTGTAGCTGGACCGTAGAATAAAGCCCCGTAGCACCGGCAAAAGCCCAGACCGCCCCAGCAATAATGAGCATGGTTTGGCCGGCATTCTGAGGCAGTTTTTCCAAAAAAGCGTTGAGATCATCCGCTGCTTTGGGGTCGGCAATCTTTTTAAGCGAATGCCAATCAAACCCTTTTGCCGAATCGCCCCACTTTTTCAGGGACTGCTCAACAGCGCCTAAATTCAACACGTTACACGTATCCCAACTTGGTTTACCCTTGCCCCTTTAGGGATTCTACATGAATTTATTATAAATGCCCAGAGGTTAAGGGCCCTTTAACAAAAGGAACTCTCCATTACAGTCCTATACTATAGGATACAAAGTATAGGTCAGCCTGATTGCTCTTCGTTGTTCTGGCTATCATCTTGTATTTGTGCCTCCGGCAGCCCGCTACACCCTTCCGGAATATCCAGCCATAAATCCGGAGCCGGTACACAGACACCCAAAGCCTCAAGAGTACTGTTTTTCAAGCATTCCTCGGAAGCCGGATTATTAGTACAAATTCTTTTGGCCTGCTTTTCAAGGTAAAACTCTATCACAGCTTTGCCGCGGGCCTGCTTTTGCTGATCCGTTTCCTTGGCATTCGGCAAGGCCTCCTCCGGGGTCGGCAAGTAAAGCTTAACCAGATTGGGGTTTTTACGACCGAAACTAAAAGCAACCAGCTCGTCACGGAGTGCAGCCATATTTTCGTCAAGCGTAGCATATCTACGCGCTCTTTCCTGTTCTGCTTTTGATGGGCGGCTCCAGGCAAAGCGTTTCTTAACCGTATTTTGTGCCTCATCACCCAAAATATAGGACTCCTTAAGAAGGGCATAAATCCGGCTGCGGTAATCCGTGACTTTATCCTGAAGAAGCTTCAGCCGTGCCTCCTGAGGCGAAGCCGTCTCCTTACCTTCCCCGGTCAGTAAATCGTCGATCATGAAGTTCACAGACCCAAGCGTTGCGTAGTAATCCGTCAAGGTTACATCCAGAGCATCTTCTTCCGTGTCCAGCGCAATAGTGGCAGGCCAGCCCGGGAGTTCGTTATAGGGCGTGATATCAACTGAGTGAAATTGAGGGCCATCCAAGGCCTCCTTCGGCAAAGCACGCAGCTTCTCAAAAAATTCATCCTTGCTGGTCGGGATAATACCGCCGGCCCCGCCGATTTGCGTGTAATCGATCGTAATCGTTGTATTGGTTTGATCCACCTGACTGGAACCTCCGGCGCTGCTGCTCCCGCTCCCGGAAACACCCCAAGCTGAAAATGCAGCCTTTACGGAAGCCTGCGCCTTCTGAGCATCACTGCGGCTTGCCGATTTGAACGACATAATCGCAAGCATTTCAGCGCCGCTGTAAATCGCAGATACGTAAGAATCACCGCACATCTTTTCGAAAGCCTTAAGTTCACGGGCGCTGCCGCTACCCAGTATCTTTTGGGCCTCCTGCGACAGTGATACCTGCGCAGGCAAATCATCTTCGGTCCATGAGGATAGCGGGGACTTATAGAGTTTTTCCGCTATATTCGAGAACGCGTCGCGCGTAATTTCAGGAGATTTCGGCGGCCCGGCGAACAGCACACCATTGTCGACCGTCGCACGGACCAGAATAGAGTTACCCATTGCACTGACTTTTGAACTTGAGGAAAATTCAGCCTGCGCGCTGGCTGAACCGAAAGCGGCCTTGACGGACATGCTGGCGGAAACATTCAGACTTTCTGATACTTCCGATGAATCCGACACATCCGAAATCTTCATATTAATCGTCTGGCCGGTCTCCCGCACAGGCGCAAACTCGATACAGCGGTTCGGTATCATGCTTGCAGTCTGCGTATCCCAGCCCAATCCCAGCTCTACACCGGAATCCGGCGCCCCAATCGTCTCCGTCCGCGCAAAACTCTGACCCGGCACCGCCAAAATCAGGCATAGACTCATACTCAGGGTCAAGGCCGCTTTATTCATTTTTTACTCTCTCTTTCAGGCTGAAACGCGTGGTGTACGCGCTAGGATATGAAGATATTCTCTACCATAAATATAAAGCAAGGCCTGTAAAGGCACAACCCACTCTCTTAGAAAAGCGCCTTGAGAGGCAACTCCTACCAAGGCGGAGTTGCTGTCTGCCCGTTCAGGATTTTTTTCAAAAGCCTATATTCGCTTTGCAATGCAGCAAAGAGCGTTTGAGCCTCTACCTGATCTATAGAGCCTGCCTTACCCATTATCTCCAAAGCCCTCGCTTTTTCGGCCAAAGGCCCGGCGCCGATCTGCGCCAGAACGGATTTAAGCGCATGAGCCTCCAGACCCAGCTCTTCGGCATTATGCGCTTCCAGCGCAACCTCTATCGTTTCGACAAAATGATCCGCATCCTGTAAGGTCAGCTCGATGACTTTCTGCCTGTTGGCCCCGAACTGCGCTAAGGCCTCCATATTAATCAAGCCGTTTGTTTGCTCACCTTCCGTACCACCCTCTGGGCCCATCGGCTCCTTTTGCGGCGGCGAATAAACACTCTCATCAATGGCAAGGTGCCCGGCCCACCTATCCAGAACAGGGGCAAAGCTCTCCTTTGTCACCGGTTTGGTCAAAAAATCATTCATACCGGCAGCAAAGCATTTATCTTTCTCTTCATCCAAAACATTGGCTGTCAGCGCAATAATCGGCATATCCGGGTCACTTGAACGAATCCGGGAAGCCGCCTCAAATCCGTCCATAACGGGCATCTGGCAATCCATAAAGATCAAATCATAACAGGCCTCCCCGGCCATCTCCACAGCCATGCGGCCATTACCGGCGTGCTCGACCCTGCATCCATATCCTGAGAGCATTTCCGTGATGACAAAGCGGTTAATCTCCACATCTTCCGCGAGCAGTACCGAAGCATCATAACGCGAAGGCAGGCGTCTCTTCATCCCGGCCATGGAATCGGCGACAAAGGCCTCCAGATCCTCCGCCGTCGGAATACGCAAAGGCATCGTAAAATAAAAAACAGACCCTTCTCCGGCAGTACTCTCAAGCCCGATTCCGCCGCCCATCGCTTCGGCGAGCTTTTTGCAGATAGACAGGCCGAGCCCTGTCCCGCCGGCCTTCCTGACTGAAGAGGAATCTACCTGCGAAAAAGCCTGAAACAACGCATCCTGCTTGTCCTTTGGAATTCCCATACCCGTATCGCGCACGGCAAAACGCAAAACACGCGTGCTATTCTCAGCCTCAACAACAGATACACTCAACGTGACCGATCCCTGATCCGTAAATTTCAGGGCATTATTGAGAAGATTTGTTAAAATCTGACGTATCCGGCCCCGGTCGCCCAGCACATATTCCGGCAGTTCCTGATAGTCGAGATGAAACTCAAGCCCCTTATCCTGCACGATCGCCTGAAAAAGATGATAAATTTCATCCACGCAATGATAGAGGTCGAAAGGCTCGCTGGCGGGTTTGATTTTCCCGGCTTCCAGACTGCTGAAATCTAAAATCTCATTCAAGATCACAAGGAGTGACTGACCTGAGCTTTTGATCGTTTTAATATAGTTGATCTGGATTTCGTTTAGGCCCGTTTCCTCCAAAAGGCTGGCCGTTCCGATAATGCCGTTCATCGGCGTACGGATTTCATGGCTCATCCGGGCAAGAAACTCGCCCTTTGCATTAGAGGCATGCTCAGCGCTGCGGCGTGCCTCTTCGATACTCTCATAAAGATGACGGCCCGTGACCCTGCCTGCAACATAGGCCAGAGTAGCACCCAAAACCACCCCGCCCACTCCGAAGCCTATTGCGGCTAATACAGGAAACGGCAAGGCCTCAAGCATAGGAGCAGCCCTCCAGAGTCAGAACCCTAAAGTGCCCCGATCCTTTTAAACTCGCTTTCAATCTTTTCGCGTGTTGTCGGCTTTGTAATGAAACCATCTGCACCCGCACGCTTGGCCTCTTCGACACGCCCCTCATTTTCAACACCGCTAAACACAACGACCTTAAGACCATGCCCGTGCTTTTCACGAATAATCTCAAGCAGCTCCAACCCGCTCTTTTTCTTCAAATGCCAATCAAGAAGAACCACGTCAACAGGGCTTTCCTCAAGAGAGGCCAAAGCACTTTTTTCATCCTCAGCCTCAACAACGGACAAGCCAAGCTCATCCAGAAAGCTCCGCGCTGAAAAGCGGGTTACGGCAACATCATCAACCACAAGGCATGTTTTCATCTTCAGTATGATCCTTTTCGTTTTACAGTAGATACAAGGTAGAGAAAGTCTTTATGGCCGCTATTATCATCAAGCGGTTTTAATGTTTGAAAGGAAGACCTCGAGTTCACCGCGCAAATTCTCGGCCCTTTGAACGATCCGCCCCGTTGCGGATTTAAGATCGTTCGCTGCTGCTTTTGTCTGTGAGGCTGACTTCGTAACATTTGAAGCAACGCCGGTTACGATATTCGTACTGTCGGCGGCCCCTTGGGTACTACGCACGATCTCGTCCATCGCAGCCGATTGTTCCTCCATTGCAGCCGCAATAGAGGTCGCAATCTCACTCATCTTCTCAATCGTCTCCGTTACATGCGCAATGGCATCGACAGTCTTCTGCGTAGATTTCTGCGTCGCACCGACCTGCTGCTCGATCTCTTCGGTCGCCTTCGCAGTCTGAGCAGCCAGCGCCTTGACTTCCGAAGCCACAACGGCGAAGCCTTTCCCGGCCTCTCCAGCCCGCGCGGCCTCGATCGTCGCATTCAGCGCCAGCAAGTTTGTTTGCTCTGCAATATCCCGTATCAGACTGACGATCTCGCCGATCGTATCAGAGCTCGTCTTGAGTCCCTGAATGGCTACATTCGCATCACCTGCACGCGTCACCGCATCCTGCGCAATATCAGACGAATGGCTAATCTGTGAAACGATTTCACGGATAGAAGCCGAAAGCTCCTCCGATGCCGAAGCCACCGTATTTACATTTCCGGACGCCGCTGTTGAAGTATCGATCAAACTCTTGGCTTGTTCTTCGCCGTAGTCAGCCACGGAACCCAGCCCGTCGGACGTATTGGACAAGCCCGTCATCGATTCCCCAAGCTCCTGAATAAAACCGCCGATATTCGTATCGAACGTATCAGTCAAAGACATCAAGCGACATGCAAAATCATTCTGCGCCGCTTCAAACGCATCAGCAGCCTTGTTAATGACCTTCGTACCGTTCAAAAGGCTGCCATGCATCCCGTCCTCAAGGATACGGCGGAAATATTTTCCTTCATTCATACAGACCATCACGGCTGACGCCTCCCGGACAAAGGCATCGATATAATCGATCATATCGTTCGTCGCCTTTTGCATTTTACCGATCTGCCCGCCATCCGTGATATTCAAAACACGCGCTTCAAAATCGCCGTGCTGAAGACGGGTAATGATCGTCGCCGTTCTGCGTATTTCATAGATCGCTTTCCAACTGAGCAGAAAGGCACAAATAAGCAAAATACCAACCACAGCGCTGGTGATATGAGCCGGCGCGCCCAGATAGAGCGCCAAAACCCCTATGCCGATTGCAACCATTAAAACCTGTATACATAAAAGAGACGGTATTCTCATGATTGCGCACTCCCTTCATGCGTGTGGCTGTCATCAGTATGATTAGCGGCCAAAGACAGGACGAACTCATCGTAGGACATCTCCTTTTCCTCAAGGATAGACTCCAGCAAGGCCGATGCGCTGTTCATCCCGTCTTTGCGGTTTTTATGCCTGTCTTCTTCTTCGACCAGCCTCTTGTAGAGCGGGATGATCGTATTCTCCAAAACCGCACGACTGGGAACACGGCGGTTTGAATGATAAGAGGTCACTTGCCCCTCCGAATCGAAAGTCGGCGTCACATGAGCCAAGACCCAGTAATGGTCTCCGTTTTTCGACATGTTCACAATATAGGCAAACACCTCTTTTTTCCGCTCCAGCCTGCTCCATAAGAGCTGAAAAATACAGCGGGGCATGGACGGATGCCGGATAATAGAATGCGGTTGCCCTAACAGCTCTTTTTCCGTGTAACCGGCAAGCCGGATAAAAACATCGTTCGTATAAGTCAGGTGTCCTTTGGGATTCGTTTTGCTAACGAGAATTTCATCCCTGTCAAAGACCCTTTCTTTACCCGTCAATTTGATATTTGGATTCGCGGCCACGTTTTTTTCCTCTTTTAAAAAACAAAAAAGACATGCAATACAGAATTTTACAGATTCAATTTTGAGGTGGGGTACTCCAGAGCATGTCGAGACATCATGCAGCTTTAAGAAGCGTACACCCATAAGTTGAAAATGCAATAAAACCGATTGCACACATATCGGCGTATGCGCCTTTTGAAAACTGAGCGGACAAAAATATGTGCACGGGAGTCGCTTTTTCAAACCATCCATGCGATAGAGCATATGTTTTGGAGAAAGATGATGACCCCGGCTTTACACAAATTACTACGCGCTCACTACCATGACCTGAAAGGCTACGTGTCCGCAGGGATGGAAGTTGAGAAAGACGAAACACGCATTTTCATGAACGCGAATGAAAATCCTTACATGCTGCCCGGGTTGGAGGGGCTGAGCCGCTATCCGGAACCGCAGCCGCCCGCACTGCTGGAGGCCTATGCACGCGCTTACGGCGTAGAGGCCGATCAGATCGTGATGACCCGCGGTGCGGATGAAGCCATCGCCGTTCTGGTTAAGCTCTTTTGTGAGCCACACAAGGATGCGATCCTGATCTGCCCGCCGACATTCGGCATATACGGGGTGGATGCCCGCTCCATGCCCGCCGGAGTCGTCGAGGTCCCGCTCCTGAAACAAGACGGAACCTTTACGCTTGATACGGACGGCATCGTTCAAGCCGTCAAAAACGCCGCAAATGGGATCAAAATCGTCTTTTTATGCTCGCCCAATAATCCGACGGGCACGTCGTTCGACCATGAAGGCATTTCTGTGCTCTGTGAAAAACTGGAAGGCGAAGCCGTTGTCGTCCTTGATGAAACCTATGCCGAGTTTTCGCAAGCCGGTTCCATGTGCGCCGATCTGGCCAGTACGCCGAACCTGATCATTCTGCGGACACTCTCTAAATCCTATGCGCTGGCCGGTATGCGGATGGGGTGCTTTATCTGCGGCGATACGGATTTTATCCATCTGGCCAGGACAAAGGCACTGGAAGCCTATCCTTTGCCCCGCACCTCTATTGAAGCGGCTTTCCACGCGCTCTCGCCGGAAATCAGCGCGATCGTACACGAGAATATCCGCAAAATCCTTGCGGAGCGGAACCGGCTTGAAAAAGCGCTTCAGGAAAGCGCGCAAGTCGTGCACATCTACCCTTCGGACGCAAACTTTTTGCTGGTGAAGATGAAGGATGCTACGGGCTTTCACGCCTTTGCCGCTCAAAACAATATGATCCTGCGCGATTTTTCAGATAAGCCGGGAACAGAAAACTGCCTGCGGATTTCGATCGGCACGCCGGAAGAAAATGAACGGCTTCTTGAGCTTCTACAGGCCTTTTCGTAATCGGAAAAATCCTATATCTGGTAATCCGCGGGCGCAAGCGAGACCTTCAACCCATCAAGCTCTTCGCTCATAATGATCTGGCAGGACAAGCGGGAATTGTCGGCAACATTAAAGGCCTCGTCCAGCATTTCCTCTTCGTCATCGCGCATGGCCGGAATCTTTTCAACCCAGTCTTCATCCACATAGACATGGCAGGTCGCACAGGCACAAGCGCCACCGCACTCGGCCTTAATCGGCAGACCATGATCGCGAATGATTTCCATCACACGCCAGCCTTCGACTGCGGCCAGCGCGTGTTCAACACCATCAGGATCCGTAACGTAAATTTTCATGGCTGCTTCCGCTTCTGCGCCCCTTCATAAATCGAGCGTATTCCATACGCCATTGCCACGGAAGAGACAAGAGCCACAAGCATTTCAACAGCTCCCTGTATTGCCGCCATAACGACCATATAAGGCAAGGATAACGTCTCACCTTGTGCAGGAAGGGCCGCCAGAACAAGCTGTGAAACGATCACAAGGAACAAACCAAAGGGCACAAAGCACAAGAGCCATGTCCCGATCATATAAAAGGACGTTCTATATCCTCTGGCCTTGAACAAAAAATCTTTGACTGAATAGCCCAGTACGACAGGGATATAGAGCCATATCAACCGAAAGGCCCAAAGCGTAAAAGCCAGCAGCAACAAGGCGGCCACGAACGATTCTCCTGTCGGCGGCGGCGCTTCCGCCGGAGCCTGCGCTTGCCCCGTCAAGGCCAGCGCGGATAAAAGGGACATAATCAGTTGAATCAGCACATAGACGATCATGGCGGCAATAATTGTCCTGACATAGGCGGGGCCTTCTGCATCCCGGCCCGGCAAAAGCGCATGGCGTACAACCATGCAAACCAGCCAGCCTTCGGCAAAATAAGAGGGCAGAAGGAACAGACCTTGCCGTAAAAAATTCTCCTCAAGACCCAAAAGAATCACAGCGGCAAAACAGCCCAGCTTCACCATAAGCGGTAAAAAGGCTAGCCGTGCAAGCATCTGACGCTTTTCCCAGACGAACTGATAGCTTTGCGCCGCCGAATCTACAAAATCAAATGCCGCCATATCGGAACCGGTCCGCCTTCACTTTTTTACAGCTTTTCCTCTCCCCCTTGTTTAGCACAGGATATTCCTGATAGATAGGCACGGCAGGCATAAAGGAGGCCAAAATGACACAGCCATACAGACCGTATGAAGCGCACCCGCAAGCCAAAGCCCTTGTGCTTTGGCTGTTTTGCAGCGCAGGCCTAGTCTTCGCCATGATCGTCGTCGGCGCCATTACCCGCCTGACGGAATCAGGCCTGTCAATGGTGGAATGGCGGCCCTTGATGGGTGCGCTCCCCCCCTTGAACGAAGAGGAATGGCACCGCGTTTTTACGCTCTATAAGGCCAGCCCCGAATATACAGCCAAAAATTTCTGGATGAGCCTTGAGGATTTCAAACGAATTTTCTTCTGGGAATGGTTCCACCGGCTGCTTGGGCGGACAATAGGGCTGGTCTACGCCCTGCCGCTCCTCTATTTCTGGGTCCGCCGCATGATCCCGCAAGGATTTAAACTCAGATTGCTGGGGTTGCTGGCCCTCGGCGGCGCGCAAGGGCTGATGGGCTGGGTTATGGTCCAAAGCGGCCTTATCGACCGTCCCTCCGTCAGCCATTTCAGACTTGCCGCCCATTTATCACTGGCCCTGCTGATTTTCAGCCTGCTCCTCTGGACTGCGCTGAGTTTGCGGGGCGTTCAACCCGCTCCGCACAAAGCACTCTACCGCCATGCGAAAATCGCTCTAGGTTTTCTGATTTGTACGATTCTCTGGGGTGCATTTACCGCCGGGCTGGATGCCGGGCTGGTCTATAACGAGACATTCCCCAAAATGGGTGGACGCTGGATTCCGCCGGAAGTTTTCGGGCATGGCCCGGCCTGGCTGGCCCTCCTGCAAAAACCTGAGGGCGTCCAGTTTCTTCACCGCTGGCTAGCCGTCTCAACCGTGCTGGTAATCAGCAGCCTGTGGCTTCACGGTTATTTAAAACGATACGGATCGTTAGCCTTTCACCTGCTGGCTGTTATGGTTTTTGTGCAATTTACCCTTGGGCTATGGACGCTCCTGTCCGGCGTGTGGATTCCCGCCGCCGCCCTGCATCAGAGCGGCGCGGTTCTGCTTCTGGCCCTTTTGATTATCAATCTGAAAAAGCTTGGAAGACGTTGTTGACACGTCTCTTTCCTGGATCCCCGCCGTTTAACCCTCCTTCGCCGAAGGCTCCGGAGGGCGCGGGGATGACGAAAGATGAAAGCTCTAGGCCGCTGCCAACTGTTTAAGTGCCTGAGCAAGCTTCTCCCGTGTCGCTTCCGCTTCGGCGCGGCGGGATTTTTGTTCCTCCACGATATCGGCGGGTGCGTTATCGACGAACGCCTTGTTCCCCAGCTTTTTCTCAATGGCCCGGATATCGTCTTCAAGCTTCGTAATCTGTTTTTCCAGCCGCGTGCGCTCGGCATCAAGGTCAATGATATCAGCCACGGGCATGATTAAGGTCGCCTCGTCCAAAATAGCCTGCAAGGACCCTGCCGGAACGGCGCTGCCAGCCTGTGCGATGCTCTCAAGACGGGCCATACGCTTGATGATCTCATCATAACGCGCAAGACGCTCTTGCGTGCCCACATCGGTATCCTTAACCAGAAGGTCAATCTTCGCGCCTGCCGGGACGTTCATATTCGCCCGGACGGAACGAATCTCACTAATCAGGCGAATGAGCCAGTCCATTTCTTCGGCAGCTTCCGGCGCGGCCAAATCGGACCCGTAAGACGCATAATCATACGTAACCAGCCGATCATCCTTTTTCCTCTCGGCAAGCTGCGCATAGAGCTCCTCCGTGATAAAGGGCATAAACGGGTTGAGCATAATCAAAATCTGCTCCAGCACCCAGCCGGTCGCCGCCCGCGTTTCTTCCGCAAGCGCATGGCTTTCTTCCTGCAGGATCGGCTTTGTGAATTCCAGATACCAGTCGCAGAACGTCCCCCATGTAAACTGATAGATCGCGCCCGCAGCCTCGTTGAAACGGTATTCAGCAATGGCGGTATCAATCGCTTCCCGCGCTTCTATCACTGCCCCGATAATCCATTTATTGGGTACGGCCTCTACGGCAGCAGGATTAAAGCCGGGACGCGGCGCGCAATTATTCATTTCGCAGTAACGCGCGGCGTTCCAAAGCTTCGTCGCAAAATTCCGATAGCCCGCCACCCGGTCCTCAGACAGGCGGATATCGCGGCCTTGCGTCGCCATCGCTGCAAGCGTAAAGCGCAACGCATCGGCCCCGAACTTATCCGTCAATTCCAGCGGATCAATCACATTACCCTTTGATTTGGACATTTTCTGCCCCTTGGAATCGCGTACGAGGGCATGGATATACACGTCCTTAAACGGTACATCCCCCATGAAATGCAGTCCCATCATCATCATGCGCGACACCCAGAAGGTGATGATATCAAAACCTGTCACCAGCACGTCGCCGGGATAATAACGCTCCAGCATCTTTTGCACGTCCGGTGTCTCTTCCGGCCAGCCCAGCGTTGAAAACGGCCAGAGCGCGGAGGAAAACCATGTATCCAGAACGTCTTCGTCACGGGTCAGTGTAACGCCTGCACCGGCCTCGGCCTGGGCTTCTTCTTCCGTCTCCGCGACATAGACATGACCGGCCTCGTCATACCAAGCCGGAATACGGTGCCCCCACCAGAGCTGGCGGGAAATACACCATGGAAGCTGATTTTCAAGCCAGTCGAAATAGATATTTTCATACTGTTTCGGGTGGAATGTCGTCCGCCCAGCGCGTACCGCCTCGATCGCCGGTTTAGCCAGAGTCGGCGTATCCACATACCATTGATCCGTTAAATAGGGCTCGATTACGACCCCGCCCCGGTCCCCGTAAGGCACCAGATGCACATGGTCCTCGATCTTGTCCAGCAGGCCCAGCGCTTCGAAATCCTCAACGACCTTTTTGCGAGCTGCCTCCCGCGAAAGACCCTGATACTCTGCCGGGCAGTTCTCATTCATCCGCGCATCCGGCGTCAGGATATTGATCAGCAGCACACCTTCATCCTTGTGGCGCTTATAGACCTCGAAATCGTTAAAATCGTGCGCCGCCGTAATCTTGACCGCGCCGGAGCCGAAATCGGCCTTGACGTACTCATCCGCAACAATCGGAATCAAGCGGTCCATGATCGGCAAGCGGCATTTTTTCCCGATCAAATGCTTATAGCGCTCATCATCGGGGTGAACGGCAACGGCTCCATCTCCCAGAATCGTTTCGGGCCGTGTCGTAGCGATGGAAATATCGCCGCTACCGTCTTCGATCGGATAGCGAACATGATAGAATTTTCCTTTGATCTCCTTGTGCTCAACCTCCAGATCAGAGATCGCCGTGAGCAGTTTCGGGTCCCAGTTGACGAGCCGCTTGTCTTTATAGATCAGTCCTTCTTTATAGAGCCGCACAAAAACCTTCAGAACCGCTTTTGACAGGCCTTCATCCATCGTAAAGCGTTCCCTCGCCCAGTCCGGCGTTGCCCCCAGCGCCCGCATCTGGCGCACAATCGTACCGCCGGATTCTTCCTTCCATGCCCAGATCCGCTCCAGGAATTTTTCCCGGCCCATATCACGACGGTTAAGCCCTTCAGCCTCCAACTTGCGCTCGACAACCATCTGTGTTGCGATCCCCGCATGATCTGTTCCCGGCTGCCAGAGCGCATCACGGCCATTCATACGGGCATGGCGAATCAGCACGTCCTGCAAGGTCGTATTGAGCGCATGCCCCATATGCAGGCTGCCGGTCACGTTGGGCGGGGGCATCATAATTGTAAAGGGCGTGGAATTGCGTTCAGGATCGCAGGCAAATACCCCGTCCTTTTCCCAGCTTTCGTAGAGTTTTTGTTCTATGGATTTCGGGTCGAATGTCTTGTCGAGCATGATCTTTTAGCCGCTAAAAAGTTAACAGCTTGATAGTTAACAACTCATATTGAACATATCAACCGTTAAGTACCGGATTCGGGGGAGGCTAACACTTACTCATCAAGAGCACGTTTGGCAACACGCTCAAGCTCCTCCTGAACCAATCGCTCAATCATGGAGGGCAGATTTTTATCCAGCCAACCACGCAACAAAGGCTTGAGCTCCGTACGAACGATCTCTTCCAGCGTAATCCCGCCATGCTCAACCGCCGTCTTGCGAGCAAGCTCTGCGAAGCCTTCATATGCGGCATTTTCTGCATTTCCTGTCAAAATCGACTCCAGATCCTCTTCGACAGGCGCTGCCTTAATCTGAGACTCCGGTTCAGGCTCTGGCGTCGGTTCGGGAACAACTTCAGACTCCGGCTCAGACTCGAAAGCCTCCTCTTCCGGATCACGCATATCAATTTCGACGGATTCAGGCTCCGCCACCGGCTCAGGCTCTTCATCGACCTTATCCGTCAATTCGACGATATCGTCCTCAGCTTCCGCAGATGTGTCCGGCTCGGGGGCAGGTTCCGGCTCCGCAGGTATATCATCCTGCGGCTCATCCGGAACACCGGCCTCTTCCTCGTCGTCATCGGAGATAATCTGCCGGATTGAGGCGAGAATCTCCTCGATGGAAGGCTCCTGCTCTGTATCTTTTTCTTCTGCCATTGAGGACGCTTTGTTTTTTCAAACTGTTACCCTCGCCAGTTTCTACCATTGGGAGGAGCTTGTCAAAGAGGGATTACCCCCCAGACCCCAGCCTATCCACACCCATATTTGAATTTTCTGTTCCAGACGCTGCAGAGGCCATATCCGCGAATCCTAAAACTTCCGGCGTCAGAGCGCCAAGTTTAGACAAGAGCGTGAATTCGGCGACGATTTTATTACGCTCGGCTGTGACCAGCGCAACCTGCGCATCTAAAAACTCCTGATCGGCATCCAGAGAATCCAGAACCGTGCGTGAACCGAACTCGGCCTCTGCATGGACACCTTCCTGCGCCGTCCGGGAGGCCTCAACCTGCGCCTGACGGGCTTCGATTTCAGCGCGCGCAGCCTCCAAGGCCTCCCATGCGCTGACAACGGATTCGCGTACCTGCCGCTTAGCCTCCTGTATCTCCATAAAACGCTGATTGGCGCGGTGCTTGGCTTCCCGTACACGTGAACGCACAGCGCCAGCCTGATACAAGGGTATGTGCGCAGATACACCGACAAGCTCTGTCGTTTGCTCGTCAGTCACGCCCGGAGACGGATCATACGTCCTGTTCCACGACCCAAAAAACTCAAGCTCCGGCAACAATTCGCCAAAAATACCGTCAACATCTTCTTCTGCTGCACGATGACCGCTTAACGCGGCTATCACAAGCGGGCTTTTCGTATCCGCTACCGCCAGCGCCTCATCCAGTGTACCGGGAACCGGCAAGACCAGTGAAGGCTGCTCCAGAGCCTCCGGCACAACATCCGTAATCTGGACCATACGCGCCTTACTGGCTTGTAAATCCCCGCGTGTCTTGATTTTTTCGGATTCACTGCGTGCCAACCGAGCCTCTGCTTGCGATACATCCGTTTTTGTCAGCTCCCCGACCTCAAACCGGTAGCGCGTGGCCTCAAGCTGGCGGGCGATGACCTCTCGGTTATTTCCGCTCAGTTCCAACAGAGCGCCATCCCTTAGCACATCCATATAAGCCGTCGCCGCCTCCAAAAGCACATCCTGCTCTTCGGCTGCGACCAGCGCTGTCTGGGCTTCAATCGTATGGCGGGCTGCCTTGGTCTGCGCCAAGGTCCGACCACCGCGAAAGAGCGGTTGGTTGAGGGACAAAGATATATCCTTGGGCGTCGATCCGTCCCCGCCAAAGCTGCTCCCCTCCACATCCGTTACACTGACGCTGCCATCTGCGGAAACAGTGGGCCGCCAGCCGGACAAAGCCTGAGAAAGCTTTTCCTCAACCGCCTTTAATTCTGCGCGGGCCGCCTTGAGCGACGGATTGTTCGTATATGTCCGGCCAAGTACATGCCTTAAATCCTGCGCGGATACGTCTTGTGTATCTTGTACGGGGCGGACGGGACCAAAAATCTCGGCCTGCGCGACTGCCGGATCAAGAGAGAGAGCCTGATCACTAACAGCCTTGTCTCCAGACATATCTGAGGCCGGAGCAGGAGCGGGATTAATGACAAGGATCGGCGGCGCAGCGCCCCCCTTTTCCTGCGCCCCTCCAGCAGCCTGCGCCGAAAAAGAAAAACCAAGCATACTTACGGCAACTAAAACGGTTTTGAGCGAGAGCGGGTATTTGAATATCATCTTGCTTTGCATGATTTTTTATCCGCCTTAAAAAAAATCCTAGAAAGAAAAAACAGGCTCCGGTTCAAAACCTGACAAATAAGGACACGCAGCATCAAACAAGACAGTGGGCGAAAACTCGTTTTGACTCAATCGGCGGATAAGCACAGCTTGCCCTCCCGCCATATCCGGCTTTCTGATAATAGCGGCCAAACGCCCGCCAATCACGAGTTGCCCCTTTAAACCATCCGGCACATGTGAGAGCGCACCGTTGATAAAAATTACATCGAATGGGGCCTCACCAGGCGCACCATTCGCATGAGCGCCCTGCACACCTGCAATATTGCAAATCCCGACATCACTCCACATCTTTGCCGCAAGCTCAAGACAGGCGGCATTTTCCTCAATAGCTACAACTGTCATGACAAGCGATGATAAGATGGCCGCGCTATAACCCGTCCCACCGCCGATATCGAGCGCGATATCTTGCGCAGATGGTGCCAGAGCCTGCACCATCTTGGCGTGCACCATGGGGTTGAGTAAAAAACGCCCCTCCCCAACAGGTAAATTATCATCACAATACACAATTTGCCTGAGATGCTCAGGGACGAAGTGCTCCCTCGGCACCGTTTCAAACGCCTGCAAAACACCCGGAAACGTAACGCCTGCCGTATGAATCTGGCTATCAACCATATGTGTTCGCGCTTGTGCAAAATCATCCATGATATATGCCTTTGTCAGATATTATCCTGTTAAACCTTGCCGACCGCTCCATCATTACTTGAGTTTGAAGACGCTGGCCAGACGTTTTTTTTACCTGCCTGAACGCTTTACGGATTGACTTTACATGCACCAATCCCTTAAAAAACCGCCTATACCTACCAACTCAGACACGGCGCGGTGGCAGAGTGGTTATGCAGCGGATTGCAAATCCGTGTAGACCGGTTCGATTCCGGTCCGTGCCTCCACTAATCTAATTTCCTACGGCCCCTTCCGCCGCTTCCAGCTTCCGGGCGACATCCCCCGGAGAGCCTGTTTTACGCGCGATCAGGCTATAAGCGACCGGGACGATAAAGAGCGTAAAGATCGTCGCGGCCAGCACGCCTGCGAGCACGACCACACCGATCACGATCCGGGTTTCCGCGCCCGCGCCGCTGGCCAGCACCAGCGGAACGGCCCCGGCGATCGTCGTCAGCCCCGTCATCAGGATCGGCCTTAAGCGAATGGCTGACGCCTCTAATATGGCGCGGCTGAAGCGCATCCCTTCATCGCGGAGCTGATTAGCGAATTCAACGATCAGGATTCCGTTCTTCGCGGCCAGCCCGATGAGCATAATCAACCCGATCTGCGAATAGATGTTGAGCGAATTGCCCGTCAGATACAGGCCCAGCAATCCGCCCCCCATCGCCAGCGGGACGGTCAACATGATGACCAGCGGGTGAATCCAGCTTTCGAACTGTGCGGCCAGCACCAGAAAGACGATCAGCAGCCCCATGATAAAGACGAAAATGACGGAGCGGCCCGAATTGATAAAATCGCGGCTTTGGCCCTTATAGTCGATGACGGCCTCCGGCGGCAGAACGTCGCGGGCCAGCGTGGAGAGATAATCCAGCGCTTCACCCAGCCGGTATCCGTCTGCCAGATTGGCCTCCAGCGTGACCGAGCGGATACGGTTATAGCGTGAGAGTGTTTCTGCGGAGCCGTATTCGCGGATGCTTACAAGGTTGGAAAGCGGGATCAGCTTACCGGTGCGTTCTGAGCGGACATAGATGTTGCTGACATCGCCGAAGGAGCGCTGATCGTTCCGTTCGCCTTCGACGACCACGTCATATTCCTCCCCACGATCAAGAAGAGTCGTGACGTTGCGTCCCCCCATCATGGTTTGAAGCGTCCGCCCGATCTCGGCGACTGTGACGCCCAGATCAGCTGCGCGGGCGTAATTGACTGTGAAATCCATCTGCGGGCGGGTATCCTTGTAATTATCATCCAGCCCCTCCAGCCCCGGATTATGTTCTCGCAATTTTTCCATCAGAATATCGCGCCAGCTTGCCAGCTCCTCGTAGCTGGAGCCGCCCAGAACGAACTGGACCGGCTTTTGCGTACCGCCGCCCAGCCCTTGACGCATGATCGGGAAGGCCCGCACGCCGGGCAAATCCGACAGGTCGGCACGAATTTCATCCATAATCACAGAGGCCGGGCGCCGCTGTCCCCACGGTTTCAAAATCGCGATCACAAAGCCGCCGGAGAAATTCTCGATATTGCCGAAACCATTGGGTGCGCGGACAAGAAGCCGGTCGATCTCGCCCTTTTCCACATAGGTCATGAGCCGCCGCTCGATTTCGTTCATATAGCCTTCCATATAGGAAAAGCTCGCCCCTTCCGGGCCGCTGATCCGGACGAAGAAGGCGCCCCGGTCTTCGTTCGGGGAAAATTCCTGCGCGATTTTCGGATAAATCCACGCTGTTCCTGCGATCAGGAGCATAAAGATGAACAGGACGATGACGGGCCGTTTGAGCGCCCGGCCCAGCGCTGCCATGTAGGCCCGGCGCAACAGGTTGAAGAAGCGCTCTATAGCGCGTGTCAGCCCGACCATATCTTCGCGCCCCGGCTTCAGGATTTTAGACGCCAGCATCGGGCACAGTGTCAGCGCAACGATGGAGGAAAACCCGACCGCCCCGGCGATAGTGAGTGCGAACTCGGTAAAGAGACGGCCTATGTCGCCTTGCAGGAACGTCATGGGCACAAAGACGGCGATTAGAACGAGCGTTGTCGCGATTACGGCGAAACCGACTTGCCGCGCGCCGCGATAGGCTGCGAGTAAAGGCGACTCTCCGTAATCATGAATGCGCCGCACGATATTTTCCAGCATCACAATCGCATCATCTACGACCAGCCCGATGGCCAGTACCAGCGCGAGCAAGGTCAGGATATTGATCGAAAAACCGAGCGCATACATCATGATAAAGGTCGCGACCAGCGAAACCGGCACGGTCACGGCGGGGATCAGCATCGCTCGTACATTTCCTAAAAACAGATAGATCACGAGGATGACGCAGCCGATCGCGATGAACAAGGTTCGGTAGACTTCCTTGATGGAGGCTTCGATAAACACGGCGGCGTTATAGCTCTGCTTGATCTCCATCCCTTCCGGCAGATTTTTGTTCAGCCGGTCGCTGAGCGCGATCACGGCATTGGCGACATCGACCGTGTTGGCTGTGGATTGGCGCACGACACCGATTCCAACCATCGGGATTTCATTGCCCCGGAAGATAATCCGGTCCTCAACCAGTCCGCGCTCGACCCTTGCAACATCGCCCAGCCGGATGAGATAGCCGTCCGTGCCTGCGCCGATGACAAGCCGTGCGAAATCTTCGGGCTGTTTGAAATTCCGGTCTACCCGTGCGCGCAGCATACGCTCTTCGGATTCCAGCGTTCCGGCGGGCAGTTCTATATTTTCCGCGCGCAAAGCCCGCTCGACATCGCTAACACTTAGCCCCCGTGCGGCCAGAGCTTGCCGATCAAGCCAGACCCGCATCGCATAGCGCAGCCCGCCTCCGATGCGCACCCGCGCGACCCCGTCCAGCGTTGAAAACTGATCGACCAGATACCGGTCCGCGTAATCGGTTAGCTCCGGAACGCTCATCCGGTCGCTGGTCAGATTTTGCCAGATAATCACATCGTCGTTGCTATCGACTTTTTGCACTTCCGGCGGGTCTGCCTCTTCCGGAAGATTATCGGCAATGCCCGCGATCCGGTCGCGCACATCGTTAGCCGCGCCGTCAATATCACGGTTAATTGAGAATTCGATCGTCACACGGGAGCGCCCATCCTGTGAGGAGGATTCAATAAATTCAATCCCTTCGATCCCGGCGATCCTATCCTCGATAATCTCGGTAATCTGGGTTTCAACGATATTGGCTGATGCGCCCGGGTAATCAACTTCAACCGTGACGACAGGTGGGTCGATATCCGGATATTCCCGCAAGGATAACCGGTCGAAAGAGATGATCCCGAACGCAATCAACAAAAGGGACAGGACGCTTGCGAAGACAGGACGTTTGACCGAAATATCGGACAGGAGCATGGCGTTATTCCTCCGCGCCTGTATTTTGTTTTAATAGCGTCTCCAAAGACTCGTTTCCGCTATCGACGGCCTTGACGATCACTGCCGCGCCGGGCCGCAGCTTGAGCGTGCCGTGCGTTACGATCTGCTCGCCTTCTTTCAGCCCGCTCAGAATTTCGATCTCGCCGCTGCGCCGCGCACCGATTTCAACCGTTCGGCTTTCCGCTTTGGCTGAAGCGCTATCGCCCTCGCCGGGAATGACCACGAAAACGGAGCTGCGTTCCCCTTGTACCAGAAGTGCTTCTTCCGGGATCAGGAGCGCCTGCCTTGGATTTTTGCTGAGCCGCACCCGCATCAACAGGCCGGGCCGCAATCTGAAATCCGGGTTTTCGAGCAAGGCCCGCGCAGCGATGGCCCGCGTAACCGGGTCAATCCGGCTATCGACACTTGAGAGGGTGCCCTTAAAAATTTCACCGGGATAGGCGTCTGTTTCCGCTTCGATACTCATACCGGGTTTCAGTACGGCGATAAAAAGCTCCGGGACCGAAAAATCGAGTTTCATGACGCTATCATCGTCGATCGTTGTAATGCGTGTTCCGGGTTGGACCAGCGCACCCTCGCTGATATTGCGCAGGCCCAAAACACCGTCGAAAGGCGCGGCGATCTGTCTTTGCACAATCCGGGAATCCAGAGCCTTCATACGCGCCTGCGCTGTTTGTAATTCCAACTCCGCCTCGTCCAGCGCAGATTTCGAAGCTGCCCCGCGCGCTATAAGCGGCTTCAGGCGCTCGACCTGCCGGCGTGCCTCTTCAAGGCGGGATTGCTCTTCCGCCTGTAAGGCCCGCTCTTCCGCCGTATCCATTTCGACCAGAAGAGCACCTTTTTCCACCCGCTGCCCGTCTTCGAAATGAATGCGGGTGACAAGCTCCGTCACAGTCGCGGTCAGCTCTACATTTTCGTTGGCTTGGAGTGTACCCAGCGCTTCGATTTCATCGCTGAAATCCTGCCGTTCTACATCTGCCACAAACACAGGGACTGGGGCATTTTGTGCAAAGGCCGGTCCGGCGGCAAACAGGAGCAGGGCGAATAGCGCGGTAAAGACTCGTATTATGAAGGCGTATTGAACGGGTAATTTCGCAGATATCATGGCCGGCGGCTCCCCTTTATCTCTTCTGTCTTGCTTTGTGCATCGGGCGCAGTGGAGGCACTCATCGCGCCGCCCGTTTCCTTATGCAAGGTAATGCGGATATTGATCAGATTCAGGCGCTGCGTGATCAGATCGCGCTCGACGCTGCGCAATTCTTGCAACGCGCTTAGGACCGGGAGGTAGTCATCCACTCCCTCGGCATAACGTGCTTCGGTTTCGTTTACCGTATCCTGCAAAATCCGGCGGCGGGTCTCCAGCCTCCGGATAAATTCACGCTGGCGCCGTTCCCGGTAAAGCGCGTTTTCAACCGCCTCGACCGCCTCCAGATAAAGCTGCGTAAAGGCTGCGAGCCGCTCTTCATAAAGCGCTTTATTGCGTTCAACTTCGGCTTTTCGGCGGCCCCAATCCAGAAGTGGCTGCACGAACAACCCCGTAATTGCAGCCACAGGGCCATTGAAACTAGCCATCTCCGAATAGGTCAGCGAGCCATCCAGCGTGATACGGGGCAGGCGGTCCGCGATGGCCGAAGCAATTCCGGCGTCTGCAGCGATCAGTTCCGCCCGCGCGGCTTGTAAATCGGGACGGCGTAGCAGCAGGTTTGCCGGGATGCCTATTGGAGGGAGATCGTCTTTAAAGGTTAGCGTTTCGTTCGGATCGACCCGGTCAAGCCCGTCCGGCATGCGTCCGGACAGAACGTCCAGACGGTTTTCGAACACGCGTAAATCCGCTTCCGCCGGAGGGATAAAACTTTCGCTGTCCGCAACACGGCTTTGTTGTTGCAGCACTTCTACATTTGTCCCGATTCCGCTCTCCAGCCGCAACTCCAGAAGGCCCAGCAATTCCCGGTCGAGCCGTACCTGTTCTCTCAACAAAGCAAGCCTTGCCTGTGCCGCCGCCGCGCCGAAATAGGCAGAGGCAATCTGCGCGCTGAGCGACAGGCGGACCGCCTCGGCTTCAGCTTTTCTGGCCTGTGCGCTCATACGTTCGGATTCGGCGGCAGAGCCGATCCTGTCGAATAAATCAAGCTCCCATTGGACGGCGGTGCCGATCGCGCTTGTGCTTTCCTGCCCCTCACCGTCTTCCCAGCTATCCCGTAGAGAACCCTCCAGATCGACTTGTGGCAGGCGATCCGCGCCTGTTTTGCGGGTTATAGCTTGTGCCTGCCTGACCCGTGCAAAGGCTTGTGCTAATGCTTGATTATCCGGAAATGCATTTTCTATCAGCGTATCGAGAGCGGGGCGTTCAAAACTTTCCCACCACGGCGCATTATTGTTTACCGTCGCCGGCGGCTGTACTTCTTCGGAAGAAGCAGGCAGCGCAGAAAAATGTTCCGGTGCTTGAATAGCGGGGGCGGTATTGTAATCGACATCATGCACAGCGCATGCACTTGGTAAGAGTGCGAGGAACGCCCATAAAAGGGTGCACTGGGATGATGCTGAGAAAGTTTTTGAAAAAACCATAGAGATATTCGCCCGTCCGGATATACCCCTTCAATATAGGGTTTGTCCGGACGGAATTGTATCCCTTTTCCTTGTCAATTGTAAGCGCGGCGTCCAGCTTTTTGGAAGAGCGTTAGAAAATCAGGCCGCTAAAGCCATTTTCTCTGCAACAAATTGCTGCACTTGTGTGTAATCCGTTTTGCCGCTGCCCAGAACAGGCATTTTATCAATCTCCAGAATGGTTTTCGGGACAGCCAGCTCTGTAATACCGTATTCTTTTGCGTAAGCTGATAGAGCGTTCTTGTCCGCATTTTGCTGCGTTGTAACCAGTATGAGCTGCTCACCTTTTCGCGCATCGGGAATAGTAACCACAGCATGCTCTGTGCCGGGATAGATATTCTGCACCATCGTTTCCACGCTCGTCAGGGAGACCATTTCCCCGGCGATTTTCGCAAAACGTTTGGCTCGGCCCAAAATCGTGACATAGCCTTGTGCGTCAATATCGACGATATCGCCTGTATCATACCAACCTTCTTCCGGCGCTTCGAGTCTACCGGGCGCGCTGTCCCTGTAATAGCCGAGCATAACGTTCGGCCCTCTGACATAGAGCCGCCCGCCTTGTTCGACGCCGGGCACCGGCTCCAGCCTGCACTCTATTCCCGGCAAAAGCCGTCCGACGGACCCGGCCTTCATATGCATCGGAGAGTTGAGCGCGAGTGCCGGAGCGGTTTCCGTCGCGCCGTAACCTTCCAGAACGCGCACGCCGAACCGGTCCATATACAGGCTGCGCGTTTCCTCTTTCACTTTTTCCGCCCCTGCGAAAATATAGCGCATGCGGTAAAAATCATAAGGATCGGCCATCCGCGCATAGCCGCTCAGGAACGTATCGGTGCCGAACATGATTGTGGCGTTGGAGGAATAAACCATCTCCGGTACAATCCGGTAATGGAGCGGGCTAGGGTAAAGGAATGTCTTCACACCCGAAAGCACCGGCAAGAGCGTCCCGCCCGTCAGGCCGAAAGAGTGAAACATCGGCAGGCAGTTAAAGACGATATCCTGCGTGTTGAAATCCACGCGGGAGGAAAGCTGCACGATATTGCTCATCAGATTGGCGTGGCTCAGCACGACCCCTTTGGGCGACCCTTCGGAGCCGGATGTAAAGAGCACAAGCGCCGGATCGTGTGGACTGATTTTTTGTTTTTTGTGCAGTTTTTCCGCAGACGTGACGAGTATACGAACCTTGTCCTTGAAACCGATCTCTGCCTTGATGTCTTCCAGATAGACGATCTGCGCGTCTTTGCCGATCTCTGCGATCATGTCTTCCAGACGGCCCAGCTCTATAAAGCGCCGGGAGGTCAGGACAGTTTTGACCTGAGCAGCTTTGCAAGCTGTCGCGACCGATTTAGCACCGGCAGAAAAATTCAGCATGGCTGGGACACGGCCAAAAGCCTGTAGCGCGAAAAATGTTACGACCGCACCGGTTGAGTTTGGCAACATCACACCGATATTTTCACCCTTTTCACTGATGGCGGCGATCTTTCGGCCCAGCACAACGGAGCCGCGCGTTAAGGCTTTGAAGGTCAAGGGTTTGCGCTCGACATCTTCGACGATTGCAGCCTTGTCGCCGTTCATGTCGCGGGCGCGGAGCATCGCCTGATAGAGTGTCTGTTCCCGGTCGCCCGTCAGGAACATCATTTCCTCCATCAGATCATAAAGCTTGCGGCCTGCGGCGGCGCGGCGTTTACGGCCCTTGAGCGCATCGTCGATCTTGAAAGTACGAGGCTCCAGAATCGTGATTGTGATTTTGGGGAAACGGCGCAGCGGGGCCTTGCCTTTGAGACGGGCGAAGCGCGTGTGCTGCACCCCGTCGAGGCGTACCGGCAGGATCACAGCCTCAGCCTTGTCGGCGATCATGCCCGGCCCGTCATAGACTTTCATCAGCGCCCCGGTTTCCGTTAGGCGGCCTTCCGGGAAAATGACAACATGGCGGTCTTCCTCGACTTTGCGGATCAGCCCTTTCATCGAAAACGGGTTTGTCGGGTCGAGCGGGAAAGCGTCCACGAGCCGCAGGAACGGCTTGACCCACCACCACTCAGCAACAAAGCTGTTGATCGCGAACATAGGCCGTCCGGGTAAAAATGCGGCCAGCAAAGGCGGGTCCAGCAAAGAGACATGGTTGCCTACGATCACGGCACGCGGCCCGGCCTTTTCGAAATTCTCCAACCCGCGAATTTCAACCTTGTAGAGAAGTTTGAACAGCCCTTGCAGCAGGCTTTTAAACAAATAATCGGGAAGAAGTCTGCAAATATACAGCGCAACAAAACCGTTCATCACGGCAAAGACAAAAAACAGTTCGCGGATTTCCAAACCTTTGACAATCAACGCGGCAGAAAAAGCCGATGAAGCGACGATGAAAAGAGAGTTTATAACTGCGCTCCCGGCCAGTACACGGGCGCGGGTCTGCTCCGGTGTGCGGTGCTGGATAATCGCATTTAGCGGCACGACGAACAGCCCGCCGCACAGCGCAATCATCGCCACGTCCAGAATAATCCGCCAATGTGCCGTTTCAGCCAGAAAACCGGGCAGCGCGAATAGCCCGCCCTCCGGTGAGGGGAGTGGAAGGCTTGTCCCGGCGAGGCATAGATCAATGGAGAAAATCGTGATGCCCAGCATGGCGAGCGGGACATAGACCGCCTCGACCCGCCCTTTGAGGAGCCGGTTGTTCAAAAGCCCGCCCAGCGCAACCCCGATGGAAAAAATAGCCAGCAGGAAAGCCAGCACACGCTCATCGGCGCCCATCGTGATTTCAGTATAGTTTGGCATTTGGGCCATAAACATGCCGCCCAGAAAATAGAACCAGGCCACGCCGATCATAGCCAGCACGATGCTGCGTTCCTGCTTGAAAGCGTGTTTAAGGATATCGAAGGTTTCAAAAACCGGATTGAAATTCAACTTCAAGCCTGCCGCTTTTGGTGCAGCATAAGGAATCTTCCGGCTGGCGAGATAGCCTGCCGCAGCGCATAAAAGCATGAGGCTGCCGACCAGCACCTTGCCAGCGCCCATCGTAATCAGAACCGTACCTGCGATCGTCCCGATCAGGATCGCCAGAAACGTTCCCGTGTTCAAAAGCGCGTTTCCACTGATTAGCTCGTCTTCTTCGAGATGCTGGGGCAGGATCGAATATTTGCTTGGCCCGAAAAAGGCTGATTGCGTACCGAGCGCGAACAGAACGCTAAAGGATATTATAAGCGAGCCGCTGAAAAGCGCGGCGATTCCAAGTGTGGCAACGCCGATCTCGACCAGCTTCACGACACGGATGACCTTGTGTTTCGGGTATTTGTCGGCCAACTGTCCACCCAGCGCGGAGAATAAAACGAAGGGCATGATAAACAAGCCTGTCGCCAGTGTAACCAGCAGCTCCGGGTTTTCAGGCGCACGCACGCCGACCCCGTAGATGATGAGCGCAACCAGCGCATTCTTGAACAGGTTATCGTGGAACGCACCGAGGAATTGTGTCACGAAAAGGGGTAAAAACCGCCTGTCTTTCAGCAATGTAAATTGATTATGGTTCATGATGGAATTTCCCTTCTTGCAGGAAGCGTATAATGTGCCTGTGAACGTCCGGCCTGTCCATGATGAAAGTGTGGGTCGCGCTAACGGTTATATGATCCTTCATACTCGGCATTTTGGTCTTTTCAACTGAAACCCGTCCGTCGCCTTTGCCCGGTACGATAAAGGCCGCCGCGATATAGGGCCATTCCTTTGTCCCGGCGATAATGCCAAGTTCGGCATGAAGGGTTTCAAGCGCTTTTGTTTCTGCCGCCAGACGCTCCTGTGCCGCGCTCGTTGTCAGCTCTTGCCCCGCCGGGCCGTAATACCGGCGATAGGGCGCAAAGCCGTGCAGCAAATCAGCGATCTCGCTGCCGCCGTTTGGCGGTGCCAGCATAACGATCCGGCCCAGCCGTCCTTCGGGAATCTCTTTCCCGTAGCGCGTAAGATAGCGCCGCGCCAGCAGCCCGCCCATTGAATGCGTAACGATATGGATTTTCCCGTCATAGGTCTGCCAGAGTTGCTTCAAGTGCGCCTCATGCAGATCATCAGCCAGCGCATCCAGATTTTTCCGCGTCGAGGGATAGGTGATATTGAACGTTTCGTAGCCTGCGTCTTGTAATGCTTTTTGGATCGCCTTCATGCTCTGCCCGGTCCGGGCGATCCCGTGCAGGATCACGACCAGCTCTGCATGCCGCTCCGGCGCTTTATCCACCGTTTCAGCCGCAACCGGCGTAGAAGAAGCACCCACAAACATACCGAATAGCACCACTAGGAAAACGCTCAATATCCGCATCTTTAAGGCCTTTTCTGATCCGGCGCCGGGTGCTCCTTAAGCCACTCTTCCAGCTTCATGCCGTCAATATACATGTGCTCTATAAAGGCGCGACCATCATCGCTGACCCGTAGCTTGACGGAGAATTTGTGCTCGCCTTCCTCATCACGGTTCCAGCCGCGAAGAAGCCCGTCCAGCCGTCTGGCTTCCGCTTCGGGAATGTAATAACGGCGCAGCCCGTTCCCTCTTTTCGGGCCGATTTCAAACCGGCTGACACTTCCGTTACCGTGCCCGTGAATAAAGGCGGCGCATTGTTTCGGCGCGTCTTCAACACTGACGATCCGAACCTTTGGATTGTCACGGCTTCCGGGTGTGTTTTCCCGAAGGCACAAAGCGCATTTCTCGCCTCTGCTACAGACAATAGCTGTCTCCTCCCCATCCCAGTCATAACGGAAGGTCAGGTAATGGCCGCGCAGTAAATCCCGCGGATCGTACCCTGTGACCGGCACGTTCCAGAGCGTTCCGTTCTCCCTGTTTTGCATGTGCATGCCGATCAGCAGTGCCATCGCAATCACCGGCAGCGCAAGCGCCGCGATCTTGAGGATGTTTTTTCCCTTATTCATAGCTGTCTCCTTCCAGATTGATTTTGCCAACCGCTTGGCTGAGCTTGCGAATGCCCCAGACCATTCCGATCAGGATCAAACCGCTGGTGATCAGGCCAAACCCCGTCATAAGCAGGGAGCCGAACAGCTCCAGATAGATGACGTAAATCCGCAGCGCAACGACCGTAATAGCTAGAGAAACAAGCCCTTGCCGTCCCGTGCGCTGGCCGATCAGGCCAAGGAACAACCAATAGGCGATAAAGCTTGCCGCGGCCAGCATATCCGATTCAAGTTCCGGCAGAATGAAGGGGGAAGCCATCGCGACCAGAGAGCCGAACATGAACAGCCTTGTCTCGCCGGATATCCCGGTTTGTTCTTCCACGAACAGATATTTCGTCAGGGCTGTACCAAGCGCCGCGAATATAAAAATTCCCAAAATCTGCAATAGTAAGGCGGGTGTGTCGATGACATCCCTCAAACCGTCATCATACCAAAGCTGGCAAGCCACGCTTGCGATGAAAACAAAACCGATGGCGCCGGTTTGGAATAAGAGTTTTTGTAAGTCACCACGGTCGGCTTTCGCAGCGCTGGCTGCGCCGTAGATAAAGGCGAGCGGCAAAACCGTACCAAGAGTGATAACCGCCAACGCTTCTTGCGTATCGTTCAGGTGCGGCATGAGATACTCGTCTACACCTGCGAAAATAGCCGTCAAAAAGCCGCCAAGCCACGGCAGGAGCGAAATCCATGTTCGCCCGTAAATCAAGATGAAGGGCGTACAGAGCATGGCCCAGAGGATAAAGGCGCCGCCGATCGAACCGTTCAGGTGAAAAACCTGCCCGGTCAGGGCGATCAGGGTCAATGTCAGCCCGGCGAGCGCGAAAAGGCTCATTTCGCGGGCGATATGTACGCCACGTTGTGCCGTTATATAAACAGTGCCGGCCACGCCGATATTCAGTATGACATGTGCGATGAGCTTCGCGTCGGGAGGGATCGCTTGCCAGTTTGCCGCGACCAACGCGAGTATGCCGATAAGAACCGAAAAAGCCCCCAGCCCATACATTCCCTTGAGGAGCCGCCCGGCCCCGCGCTCTTTTTCAAAGCGCACGATTCCGTAGGCCTGCTCTTCGGATATGAGTCCGGCCCCCGCCCATCTTTGTGTTTTCCGGCCTATAAAGGACATGATATTCTCCATAATTAAACATCGTTCAATTTATACTATGCCATAATTTTGAACGATGTACAATAAAAAATATAGCCGATCCCTATAATACAAAAAACGTCACCCCCCACGGTCTTGCGAAGCAGGACATTGACAGCGGGATGACGTAAATTGAATCATTTATATGGGGATCGGCTATATTTTTTACGCACCGGCCTGCGCGTGACGTGTAGTGGGCGCACTCTCGGAAAAAATCCTCTGAAGCTCTTCATAACGGGTTGTGATTTGATCGAATACAGCCTGTTTCTCCGCCCGGTTTTCAGGCAAAAATTCTTGTGCTTCGTCACAAAGCCCGGCCAAAATCTGCGCACCGATGTTGGCGGCAGAGCCGTAGAGTTTATGGGTATATTTCTCCCATTCCTCCTGATCATCTTCGCAAAGTGCCTTTCGGAGCGCTTCAAGATCATGCTCTATATTTTCCGAGAACAGTGCGAAAATCTCGCGTTCCCTCTCCGGGTCGCCGCCAGTAAATTCAGCCAGCCGCGCCCGGTCCAGCATGAGTGGCTCTTTTTCCTTACGGGTTTTCCGTGTCTCCAAAAATACCGGGTTCGAAGCTGTTACCTCAGCCATGCCTGAAAGCCACGTCTCCAGAAGTGCTACAAGCTGCGTCCGCTCAACCGGCTTGCTAATATAATCGGCCATGCCTGCTTCAAGGCATTTTTCGCGCGCACCGGCCATAGCGTCCGCCGTCACAGCAATAACCGGCGGCGTTCTTCGCCCTTGCGCAGTACCATCATCAACGATCCGCCGGGCGGCTTCATAACCGTCCATATCCGGCATCTGGCAATCCATTAAAATAAGGTCGAAAGGCGGCCTGCTGCGGCATAAGGCCAGCGCCTCTTGACCGCTCCGGGCCTCCTCTATGCGGGTAAATCCGAAATCTTCCAGCAGGTTCCGTAGAAACAGCAGATTAATGGGATGGTCATCCACAATCAGGATTCCGGCTTGCCTGTTCAGCCCGCCCGGCGCTTGCTGCACAGATTCCATCGCTTTACTTTCCGCCGACTCGGCAACGGGTGCCGGAATGGTAATTTCAAACAGCGTGCCTTTTCCTTCCTGACTTTCCAGCGCGATACGCCCCTCCATCATCGTCACGAGCTGTTTCGTGATACTCAGCCCCAAACCGGTTCCGCCATATTTGCGGGCGGTTGACAGATCGGCCTGCGTAAACTTTTCAAAAACACTGTGCTGCTTGTCTTGTGCGATACCGACCCCACTGTCACGGATGCGCAAGCGCAATTCTCCCTGCCCCTGTTCGTCCGTTTCCAGATAGGACGCTTCTATGCGAACGAATCCTTCACGTGTAAATTTCAGCGCGTTATTCACCAGATTGTGCAGGATTTGCTGCAAGCGGGCCGGGTCCCCTTCAAGAAAGGACGGTACCTCCGGATCGATAAGCGCTTCAAGCACCAGACCCTTTTCATCGGCCACAGCCTTTTGCAAACGGATGATTTGCGTAACGATCGCACGCGGATCGAAGGCAATACGCTCCAGCGTCAACTCTCCGGCCTCGATCTTGGAAAAATCCAGAATATCATTCAGCAAGGCCAGAAGATTCCGGGCCGAGCTGTGCACCACCCCGGCAAGCTCTCGCGGCTTTTCACCCAGATCCATCCGCGCCAGAATATCGGACAGACCGATAATGCCGTTCATCGGCGTGCGCAATTCATGAGACATGTTCGCCAAAAAATCACTTTTGGCCCGGTTGGCAGATTCAGCAACCTCCCGGCTTTCTTCAAGCTGTTTTTCGAACACTTTACGCTCGCTGACATCATAGCAATAAACTGCGAGACCGCCCCCACTGTCTGAGGATGCGCCGCCCGATGAAACGGGAATAAGCGTTTGATGCCAGCTTTTTTCCTCGATCACGATTTCACGGGTCAGCGGGCGCTTGCCCGGCCTGTTCAGAAAATCTTCAAGCCCGGCCAATGCAGGGTGCGCAATCCCCTCTTCGGCCAGCCCTAAAAACTGCCACAAAGCTGCGGGGTTTGAGAAAGTGATTTGGCCGTCTGCAGACAAGCGGATGAAGGGATAGGGGTTATGGATCAAAATCTGCGCGATATCTTCCGTCTCCCCCCGCGCGATACGCAAATGCGCCCGCAGCCGCTCCGCCTTATACCGGGCGCGCAGCAAAAGGAAGAGTGACAAAACGGACAGACTCGCCAGAAATATCCCTACAGGAACAAAAAGCGCCGCACTCATAAACATTCTTTCCCGTGATTACGACGCGCTCTAGGCAACCGTACCGCAACCGCGGATATAGTGCAGCAAATCGTCCCGCACGAACGGCTTCGGGATAAAACCTTTTGCACCTTTTTCCAGACAGCCGGAAATATTATCGACATTGTCCTTACCTGATAACATCACAACGCACGCGCCCGGATCGTTACGCATGATCCAGTCGAGAACCTCGCTGCCGTTATTGTCCGGCAACCCGATATCCAGAAGCACAAGATCCGGCTTGAAAGAAACATACATCGAAAAAGCGTTGCCCGCGCTTTGCGCCGTTGCGAATTCGCATTCATCCTTGAGGCTGTTACGCACCATCCAGCGTGTGACCGCGTCATCTTCTACAAGAAGGACCTTTGCCGGGCCTTGACGTGCTTCAATAGAAAAGAGCGCCTCTTCTTCAGGCCGCTCAAGGGATTCTTCACCGGAATCGATCGAAAGCTTCGGGGGCCAACCTTCTCCGGTTCCGCTGAAAACAGCTTCCGCGAATTGTATCCCGCGCACACCCAGATCATACGATTCGCAGCAGGCCGCAAGTTCGTTATCTACAAAAACCAGATCACAGATTTGTGCGCCGATTTGTTCAAGCGTTCTTTCCGGCAAGTGTTTGCACAGCACATAAAGATCCTGCCCGTTGCAAAAATAAGCGCTGCCCTCCACCTCTTTCAGGCAAGAGCCCAGCACCGCCTGCGCAGAGCGTGCAGCATTCTCAAAAGCCTCCGCATCCATACCGGGCACCTCGATATGCAATGCGGTCCAGCCGTGCCAACTCCTGACATCTGTGGCGATACTGGCAGCAATACCCGCAGCATCTTGCGTTGAATTCGGTCCGTGTATTTTCATGGTTTTCCTCCTTGTACCCTTTTTGCTTAACGCTCCATAAAAGCCGTTTTGAGCGACAGATGGACGGGTTTGAACAGATATTCGAGAATGGTTTTTTCACCCGTCACGATATCAGCCATAACCGTCATGCCCGGGATCACAAGATTGTGATGATCCTTACCGACATAAGTGCGTGAAAGCGTGATCATGCCGCGATAATAACGCTCCCCGTTTTCCCCGGTGAAGGTCGTAGCTGAAATACTCTCAAGCGTGCCGGAAACTGCGCCGTAACGGGAAAAATCAAACGTGCTGAATTTGATTTGAACACTCTGCCCCGGCTTGACATGCCCGATATGCTGCGGTGGAATCTTGACCGCGACCTCCAGCTTTTTATCCAGCGGCACGATCTCCATAAGCGCCTGTCCGGGCTGCACGACAGCACCGACCGTATTGACGGCCAACCCTTTGACCATACCGTCCGCTGGTGCACGCACCTCCAGCCGGGCGTTACGATCGGCCAACTTGCGGATCAGTTCGGCATTTTGTGCCTTATCAGCCAAGACCTGATTAAGATTTTCGTGAGCGGAGTCTAAAGAGGAGGCCTGTGAGGACTCCAGCCGTGCCTTATATTCCCCGATCTCATTGAGCGTAACCGCAATTCTATCCTCTATGGATTTAATGCGGCCCTTAATCTCGTTGAGCTGGCGTTCATTTTCAAGAAGCTCGACAGTCGGTGCATAGCCTTGCGCGTTCAGCTTCGCGCGGCGGTTATAGAGATTTTGGGTAATCTCCAGATCCTGCCGGGCCGTTTGCGCTTCATTCCGCAGAGCCTGAAGAGAGCGCTGCTTTTGGGAAAGCTGGTTTTGGATGATTTGCCGTTCTTTATCCCGCGCCTGACGCATACTTACGAAAGAGGCCTGTTGATCGGCGATCTGTGCCTGATCGTCAAAGTGGGAAAAATCGGCTTCCCGCCCCTCTATATAAGCCCGCAGCCGCTCCTCCTGCATCTCCAGAGCAGTCTGTTTGCTACGCGCACGGTTTAAATCGTTGACGACACCCGTACCATCAAGGCGCAGCAAAATATCACCCTGCCGGACAGTTTCGCCCTCGCTAACGGCGATATCTTTAACGATCCCACCCTCAAGATGCTGGACTGTTTGTTGATAGCCGTGCGGTACGACTTCACCGGCTGTTCGTGCAACCTCGTTGATATTCGTCATCCCGGCCCAGCCGATAAAGGTCAGGATCGCCAGCGAGACGGCAACCATGGTCGCACGGATAATATGCGGATTGACGGCTTCCTCAAGCTGGATAGCCTGCGACAAGTAACGCATTTGTCGTTCTTTTTTAATGCTCATACGGTGCCCTCCCGAACCAAAGACGCTTGTGCGGGTTGTTTGGACTCTATTGGCGGTTTACTCTCTTCCCGCACAGTGTAAACAGGCGCGTCCTTACCGCGCAGCGTGACCACAAAATCCGCACCCTGTAGAAAATCATCCCGGCAAGTGCCCATAATCACCGTCCGCTGCCCTCTGATCCTCTCCAGATAAGCCTTCAAATTATGCCCGGCTCTGGTGGACAGAAACGCGCCCGGCAATTCATCGATCAGGACAATCCGCGATTGCTGCAAATAGGCGCGGGCGAGCGATAATTTAATCCGCAAAGCACCGGTCAGGCTGTTCGCGTCAATCACGGTATGAAGCCCTTCAGGCATTTTCTCGATCTCTTCCCACGCATCGGCCAGTTTCAAAGCCTTTTCAATCTCATCGTCTCCGGCCAGCGGATTGGCAAAGCGCAGATTTTCAGCGATCTCACCATGGAAGAAATCGGGTTTTTGCGGTACATAGGCGATCTGGCGACGTAAATCAGGTGCATCAAGCTGGCGAATATCAAACCCATCAATCCGGACCGCGCCTTCCGATGTCGGATACAGCCCCTTAATCAATTTCAGAACGCTCGTTTTCCCGGTTCCGTTATTACCGGTCACGGCCAGAAATCCACCTGGCGGCACTTTAAAGCTCAGCCCGGAAAAAACGGCATCACGGCCCGTTTCATAGCGCAGCGCAACATGATCGAAAGAAACAGTGCCTTTAAGCTGCGGAAGTCTTGACGCACTTTTTGCGAGTTGTTCCTCCGTATCCATCTCGATCAGCTTATTGACCTGAATGACACTGTTGCGGAGCTGTTCAAGACGGGGGATCATCGTACACAGGCTGTAGAAGGGCGTCAGAACACGCCAGACGAGAATCATGGTCGCAACAAGCGCCCCGGTGCTGAGCCCGCCCGCCCAAACCAGATGCGCGCCGAATCCGATTGTGGCCACCGCAGCCATAACGGTCAGAGCATGCGCTGCCGTTTCCGCGACCATCCCCAAAAAATTGAGATGGAAATGCGCTATCATCTCGCGGCCCGATAAATGGCGGAATTTTTCCTGCCATTTCTTTTCCAGCCCGTGAGCGCGGATACCTTCTATTTTTTCAAAGCTTTCGATTGTAAATTGCTGACGGGCCGAGCTGGTTTTCGCCGCAAGCCGGATCGCAAGCTTGACCTTGCTGCGCACAATCCAGAAAAGCCCCATATATAAGACCGCTATACCCAGCGGTACAAAGACGAGCGGCCCGGCGACAAAGGCAATCGCCATAACGGCGACGATCACGAACGGCAATTCAAGCAGCGACAAAAAGACCGAGCCGCTGAAAAAATCCCGGACTGATTCGAAGGTTTTAATCCGCGCGATCTGCGAAGCAACAGATGCGGTTTCGATCAAAGACGGCGGCAAACCAATCAGATGCGCAAAAATCTTGTTTCCGACCATATTATCCAGCCGCCCAGCCAGCCATGACAGTCCCTGCGAACGGATCCGGCGCAAGACCCACTCAAAGCCGATCGCCAGCAAGGCGCCCAGCGTGATCATCGGCAATATATCCGGCGCGCTGGCTGCGATGACACGGTCGTAAACCAGCATGATAAAAAGCGGCGTGCCCAGCGCAACGAAATTCAGCATAAGCCCGGCAGCCATCACTTGCGCGAAGGTTCCACTGAAACGCCCCAAAAGAGCACGGAACCAGTGGTGACCGCTTCCGGCCCGGATAAATTTCGAGGTTGCTTCCTTGTGTTCGTCATAAAGCTCAAAGAACCACAGGCGTCCTGCACGCTCATCCTCGGGCGGCGTCTCTGTAACGATCAGTGAATCGGGATCGTAAAATTTCAGCTGTCCGCTTGCCGTCTCACCCAGAACGATAAAGGGTTTTCCTTCTCCGGCAATCAGCAGACACGGCAATAAACGCCTGTCAATATCGGATAGTTTCGCCTGCACCGTACGAGCGGAATACCCCAGATGCGCCATAGTATTGAGCATATCAAGCTCGTCCATCCCGGCACTTGTTCCGGGCAGCGCTTCCAGAATTTGCCGCACATTGGCTTTGGGCCGCAAGGCAACGACGAGCGCGCATAAGCATTTTTCCCAGACGGCGTCTTTCGAAAAATTATCCCGCCCTGCCCGGCCAAGCAAATTCATCATGCTCCAGATCGAGCTATTTTCCTGAACCTTTTCGAAATCCGCCTGTGGAAAATCGTTCATGATCGGCCCCCTTGATCGTATAGTCCGATACAAGCGCCGCCGCCTGCCGATTGATGAGGCGCTTCATGCAACGTCCCATTTTCAAGAATAAAACGCCGGTCCGCGAGCGCCTGCATATTGCGGTCTTCCGTTACCAAGATCACAGAGCTTTTTCCCTTCAGCCCGGCCAGCAGCATATAGACCAGCTCATACCCCTCGCGGTCCAACCCGTTATCGGCGTTATCGAACAAGATTAAGCCGGGCCGGGCCGCAAGAACTCTGGCCATTGCGATACGCTGTTTGAAACCCGGCGGTACGCCATCCGTATCGCTGCCGCTCAAGAAGGTATCGAAGCCGGAAGGGAGTCTGGAAATATCCCGGTCCACTTTCAAAAGTGAAGCTGCCTCTTTTGCACTTTTTTCATCTATCGCGCCAAAGCAGGTCAGATTGTCCCGGATCGTACCCCGAAAAATCAGCGCATCGGTACGGATATATCCTACATGCCGCACGCGGCTGCCCAGCGGATAATGCTGCAGATCCAACCCATCAATGGCGATCTGCCCGCTTCCAGCGGGATAAATGCCGGAGATGAGTTGTAATAGACTTGTTTTCCCGTTCCCGTGTGCACCGGAAAGCAGAACGCATTCCCCAGGCTCCATATGCAGGCGGATATTTTTAAGAATCCACGGTGTATCCTGAGCATAACGGAAGCTCAGATTTTCGATCTGCAAGCGCCCTTCCGGTTTGGGCTCCGCATAATCGCCTGTCGGCGCGTAAAGCGGTATGGCAAAAAGTGTCTCCAGCTTTTCCCGCGCAAGAGCGCAATCCTGATATTTCGCCCATAGAACAAGAGCCCGCTGAACGGGTTGCATCATACGGCCAGACAAAAGCAACGTTGCGATCAGCATCCCTGTGGTTAATTGCCCCTCCAGAACGAACAGGGCGCCGATTGAAATCACAGCCGCCACCATCAGATGCGAAAAGATCGTCCCCATATTGAAGGTTGCCGCCGTATCGTCCGTAACTTTATAGCTGGCCAACGAAGAACGCTCTTCCAGCGCTTCATAGCGCCGTTCAAAAAACCTTTCGAGTGCGAAGGCCTTGATCGTATGGATTCCCTCCAACGCTTCGACCAGAAAATTAAAGCGCGCATCGTCCGCTTCATCGCGCGTCTTTAGAACTCTTCGCAGCTTGTAGCCATCCAGAATCGAGGCCAGCGCAAAAACCAGCAGAATGGATGCCGGAACAAAGGCAAGTTTCCCCGCGATCGCGAAAATCAGGCCAAGAAAAAGCGGAACAAAGGCAAGTTCCGCAAGGGTCGTTAAAGTATAGCCGTTATAAAAATCCTTGAGTTTTCCGATAGAGGCCATGCGGTGCAGATGCTCGCCGACCCCGGTCTTTTGGATATGTAACGGATTGGCGTTCAGCATATGCGTCATCGCCTTGCAGGATAAACCATGCTCATAGGCAGCGCCCGCCCAGCCGATCATATAAGCTCGGCACAGGCGCAGGACGGCCTCCAAAAAGACCGCCAGACATACGCCGCCTATGAGAACCGGAAGGGTCCCGGAGCCGGGATTGGGTAAAATCCGGTCGTAAATTTGTAATGTCATGACAGGAAGAGCCAGCGAAAGGATATTAATCGCCAGCGTGCTTAAAAGCAGGCTGGATACGGCAATTTTAAAACCTTCCGGTTTAAGGCCGAATGTGTGCCTTGGTTGCGTCGCCGTATTCTGAAGTATTGCTGAGTCCATTACCCGAACAACCCTCCAAAGGCGCCGCCATCATGATCCAGCGGGATATCCAGACCACCCAGCCCTTCGGCCACACCGCCGGTCGGATCGGGAAGAACATCATCACCGCCCAGATCGCCGCTAATGATATCATCAAACAACCCGCCACCCGTATCGCCGATATCCGTCCATATGCCGTCATCAAGACCGCTGGAGTCATTGCCCTCTTCAACCCCGCCGCTTAGCAGGTCAAGCGCGTCGACAAGATCCTCTGTCAGATCGTTGGTAAGATTTTCTGCAAGGTCACCGGTAAGATCATTAAGATCATTGATCTCCTGAAGATCCGGAACATCCTCTTCGCCGGTTAGACCATCTAGAAGAGAGTCCGTCTGATCCAGCACATCATCAACAATATCGAGCAGACCATCAGCAAGATTATCTCCCGATTCAGTATCCTGAGACGCAGAAAGATCAAGACCAAGAGCGTCCTCCAATCCGGATTCAAGCCCTGTATCAGCCATCTCCGGTAAAATCTCTAAAGCATCATCAAGCCCGATCAGGTCTTCTACAGCATTTCCAACACCTTCAAGAGAGTCACCGGGTAAATTATCGAGAGCACCCTCGGTCAGATCGTCCAGCGTCATGTCGAGATTCTGGTCCATACCCACGTCAAGTATTTCAATTCCAAGCGTACCTTCAGAGCCTTCACCACCAAGCAAATCGGGAATGTCACCCAATCCGCCAAGATCAAGCGTGTCCAGATTGCCAACAATATCCTGCACGTCTTGGACCAATGCGCCCGGATCGGTCAGCTCTTCCGGAATATCAAGAGCGATATCGATATCCCCGACGAGCGCCTCTACAGGGTCAAGTGCAATATCCGGAATATCAAGACCAAGATTATCAAGACCGTTGAGAGCAATATCGGTATCGCCCTGCGCATTGTCCGTTTCACCACCGCCGCCAAGAAGATCAAACCCTATAGAAGCCTGCGCATCTGAGAGCAACGGCAAGTCAAGGCCGGTTGCCCCCAGAATCAAATCACCTGCGCCACCGGTTAATGTTGTAACGTCAAGCCCTCCGGATAAGGTATCGCTGAGACTAAGATCGAGATTTAACCCGGCGCCGCTTAAAAGCGTATCGTCAAGATGGAGTGCTATAACTCCGCCATCAAGCAAGCCCGTTAAATCACCGGTCAACGTATCGCGCGTATTATTAATCGTTGTACTCACGACTTCCGTGAGTTCTGTCACGGCCTCGTTATTGACGACCAAATTAAGTATATCTCCAAAATTTAAGATCTCATCGAGATTAAAGCCGTTCCAGATATCACCTGCGATATTCGTAATTTGAGTGATATCCTCAGTCAGCGTATTAACGATCTGCGTCAGGTCGATATCGCCGTTTATAATGTTCTCAATAATATCTCCGCCCAGATTAAGTACATCTCCAATCGTGTCACCAACCGTGCTCACGGCATTCTGGATCGTATCGCCGTTCGTCGTGTTGTTAATGTTTGTATTATTATTGATCGTTGTAGAGTCGCTGTTATGAATCTCACTGATATCGGCACCGGTATCCCCCACGCTTGCACTCGACGTGGCAGAAAAAACACCTTTATCCGAAGACAAGGCCGATGCGCCTATTGAACCGATAGCACCATGCGAAAACTGACCGTCCGTAACGACAGCATCAATATTGGGCGATTCACCAGAATCAACAGCTCTGTCCATAGCGACAGGCCCGACATTCGAACGAGCCGTTTCAAAAATATTGCCGTTTTGAGACGATCCGTCAAAAGCCGGAACAGCTTGCCCTTCTGTCTGCGGTGAAGAAAAAGACAGATCACCGGACCCCAAAGCAAACGGATCGTTCAGAGCGATAGCATCGTTGCTCTGACCGGCTTGCAGACTTAAAAAATTGAGATTGCCGGAGCCGAACAGGCTTTCCGTTACACCATCCAGATCTTCTGCGGAATACTCGTCTGCATCCAGTTTTCCACTGGAAATATCCATTGAATCAGGCAGCGCTTCTGCTTGCGGCCCAACGGTTGCATTCGACTCAACTCTTTGATTTTCCATTATACTCACACCCTTTACCCTAGAACGGCCTTATTGTTTTCTTTGTCTAAAATCACCAGCCATTCCAGCCAGCTTAACAACCATATGTTGCATTTTGATAAGTGTTGTGTTTCATTTAGGTTATATGGGGAATTTTTCATTTTGAATTTGAGATAAATGCATAGCAAAGCCGGATCCGTTCTACTGGTTGAAGATGATGAACTTGATCGAAGAATCATGAGCTCAGACTTGCAGGCAAGTGGCTATGAGATTTTTGCTGCACCCGATGGACGTACATCCATAGATATTTTAAATACAAAACGGGATATCGATATTGTTCTTCTGGACCTCGGGCTTCCGGATGGAAACGGGCTGGATCTGATAGAAGGCATGCGAACGCGAACAAATGCTCCTATTATTATTGTCAGCGGCCGGGATAGTGAAGTTGACAGGATTCTCGGGCTGGAAAGAGGTGCAGACGATTATCTTGTCAAGGCCACGGATATGCGTGTTCTGATGCGGGAGCTAATGGCAAGGGTCAAAGCGAATGTCCGACGTTATAAAGCTGCCCAGCCAGCCCCCTCTTATACTTTAAGAGGCGGCAGTGAAAAAATCAGGTTTGGGCGCTGGCTTCTCGATTCTTCGAAATATCAAATTTTTGATGAAAAGGGAAAATCTGGAAACTTAACGGTGAAGGAATTCCAACTTCTGGAGGTTCTGGTCAGGGCTGCAGGTCGCGTCCTATCTCGCGAGCATCTTTTTGCCCTGGTCAGGGACGATGACGACTATGCGTATGACCGGGCTATCGATGTACAAATTACCCGTATCCGCAAGAAAATCGGTGACAGCGCACAATCTCCAGAACTAATCAAAACGGTTAGAGGCATCGGCTATATGTTCGAAGGTACCGTAGAAGACGTTCTGGATTGAATCTTATCCTTTCAGTTAGACTCTGCAGATATCGGATTTTCACCGGAACAGGGGGGTTCCTTACTCTCCCCCGAACAGCCCCTTCAGCCCATCACCGAGATTGTCGATTTCTTTTTGAAGATCGCCCTTAATTTTTTGAATCTGACCGACACCGATCTCCTGAAGCGCATCCGGTGAAAGCCCCTCATAAAAACCGGCTCTGTTCGCAGCGCCGCTCACCGATTGCGAAATCTGTGTCCAGACTTGCCCGATCGCCTCACGGGCCAGAACGCCGTTTTCCCGCACACCGACACCGCGTACGAAAATATCCGGAACGATAACCGGCTCCAGATTTTGCGTATTGGCCAGCAAAATACTCGGATTCACCCGCATTTTTTCAATCCGCATATTCTCGATGATGACCTTGATCTGTTGTGCGGCCTTATCGCCCTGATCGGCCTTCGCATTGACGTTCTTTTTAATGTCCGTCAAGTTCGTACCGTTTGGGCGCACCTCCAGATAAACTTCCGTTCCGCTCACAGTGATATCGTTAAAGCGCAACAATGTCTGGGACAGCGTTTGCGCCTTCATATAGACCGTTTCAACCGTCACGGACTGCGCGCCTTTGTAGCCTTTCGGATTACCGACCTTAATCCCGGAGACGGTTACGGATTTTTCACCAAGATTGATCGCAATATTTCCAATTGAAACCGGAACGCCCAGCGTGTTGCTTGCCGTTCTTTCAGCAATCCGCTTTGTGATGTCGCCGAAATTTTTATAGAGATAGACGCCGCCTCCGGCAACGACCAACAGAATAATCAGCATAATAGGCTTAAGGATTTTTTTTGAAGCGCTCATGGTTTGATCCGGTTTGTAATGAATATGGCTTATATGCACAGAGTATAACGCGCCGGGCGGCTCCGGATCAACAGGGGGTTTTCAGGGCCAGCCGCTAGAGTGAAAGGCGCTGCTTATGAGCTGAACTCCAGCATATCACCGGAAGAGGCTGACAGGCTGCCAAAATCCGGAGAACTCAGGCGTGGTACGGCCCAGATAATCGTATTAAAAGCATGATGCGGATATGCAACCGGCAACCAACGCTCATAAATACGCCCCGTCTGCGTACAGGTCCAACAAGGTTGCGCCGGGGCGTTTGCGGCTTCTTCCCGCCACTCAAGCGCTGCCTTTTCATCATGCGTGCTCCGCTCCTCCAGATCGGCGAGCGCGTTATAAATTCGGGAGGAAGGCTGCATCCCTTGCGCTTTCGTCAAATAAGCGCGCGCTTCACCCCACAGCCCTTCGCGCATCGCGGCCTGCCCAGCGGCCAGAAGACTTTCGGGATGGTCCGGATTGAGGGATAAAAGATGCTCATACCAGTGCAGCCGTGCATTCGGACCTTTCTTCGCAGGAGCCAGCCTGTCCCAGAGCGGCAAAAGAGCCGGGTGCGGCGCCTTTTTCCAGATTTTTTCTAAAACGGACACCGCCTTACGCCTTTGGCCGAGTTCTTCATAAAGCTCTGCCAGTGCCAGCGCCGCCGGCCCGAAATCCGGCCCGTCCTTATAGGCCCGCTTAAGGAGTTTCAGACGAGCCTCCCCATCATACGGCAATCTTCCGTGGCTTCCGACACCGACACCGGCTTCGGCCAGCCAGAGTGCAATACGGTCGCTTTGGGCCTTTTCAGGCGTACAGACACCCGCTTTTTCCATCCGTTTAAGGGTCGTACGTGCCTCATCCCAACGCTCAAGGCGGGTTTGCAGATCATATACGCTGGTCAGGAGCCAATGCTGTTTTGGATAAGCCTCCAGCCCTTGCCGCGCTAAGGTGAGCGCCTCTTCGTAATGGCCCTGATCAAGCGCCGTTTGAAGCAGGCCGCGTACACCCAGAAAACCGGCATCCTTATTCTCAAGCAACCGCTTGAAGCTGTCCTGCGCATCCTGTACGCGGCCATCCATACGAGCTGCTTGTGCCTGCAATAAAAGCGGAAGACCCGTATCGTCAGGCAGTAATCTGGTTGTCCTGTATGCCTGATAGGTTGCCATTTTCGTATCCCCTGCAGCCACAGCCGATAAGCCGAGCGTCAGCGCCTTGTAGCCCTTTTCCTTACGCCGGATCTCTCTATAACGCCGAAGACTGGCCGGGAACGATATGAAACTCCAGACAACCCGGTAAAGCACCATGGACGACCAGAGCAATACCAAAAGGCCGAACAGGAACAGCCCGATATGGATTGTGATTTTGTAATCCATCCAGTCAAGTTGGACAGTTCCCGGATGCTCCGCGACCCACAGGGCGGCGCCTATAAGCAAGGCGGCTTTGAGCAGAAACCATAAAGCGCGTATCATCCGCTTATCCTCACCATGCCCCCTTCGCTCTTCTTACGCTGCCTGCTTCCCCAGCGCAGCGATAAAGCACTCTTTACGGCATGGACTCCTGAAGTTTTTCCATCGGGTTTTTCGCAGGCACAAGAATATTAATGCCGCTTTCCTTATCCTGAACGAGCCTTGGCCCCATACCCGGCACGATGTTTGTGATTCCATCCGCCCCTTGCGATATCCCGCCAAACAAATCGGTAATCATGGCTTTCATCTGTTTGGCAGCCAGAGTCGCGTGCGCCTGACCAAGCCACGGTGCCGCAGCCTCACGCTCTGCGCCCTCCAACGTTTCCATCTGCGCGATCGCACCAGCCAGATCACCCTCTTCCAGCAATTTATTTGTCCTGGCAAGCATTGCCTGTGTCGGCGTACCCGTCACAAGCTCCCCGTCTTTTTCGACCTGAAAAATTTCGTTCATTCTGGCAGCGGCTTTTTCCTTGAGCGACACGTCTTCACCTTTGAGAGAAGCCACGACGACATCCCCGGCCATAGACCTGAACTCATTGCTCAGCCCGGCAGGAGTCAGCACACCGCTCTCTGCATGGGGTGCCATCCGCTCAAGCGCACCGCGCAGCTCCGTATGATCTTCGCCGACCAAGGACAATAGCACCCCCAAATCATCGTCAAAGGCCGCATTGTCGCGGTTCAAAGCCGTACGCATCTGCGTCATTCCCAGCAGCAGTGCCGCCGCCTTAAGGTCTTCAGCCGGAACGCCGTCCAGACTTTGCCCAAGGGCCGTACTTTGCGTACGCGCACTGTCGAGCGCCCCCGAAAAGCCGCTCATATCACCATTCATATTTTCGATGAGGCCTGAAATTTCCTGCACTGAACGGTCCATAATTGTTTGACCGTTTTCATCGCCCTGCCATGAAGAGAAACGCTCGAGCAGCCCGGCAATCTGCGGCGAAGTGACCAACGCATCCATATGGGTTTGCAGCCGCTCCATCCTCTGACCCAGATTGCCGGCATTTTCACCCAGTACGTCTTCGGAGATGACCTGCGCCTGACGAACGGCTTCACCAACGCCCTCCTTCGCAGCGATGGCCTGCTCTTTCACAACTTCAGCCTGCGTTTGAAGTCCTGCGATTTTTTCGTCCAGATTATCCGGGATCAGGGTACCAAGAAAGGATTGCTTATCTTTAACGGCATCCACGTCGCTTTGAATTTGACCGACATTTTTTTCAAGCACATTTAAGCGATCGCGGTTACCTTGCGGCCACAGAAGTACGGCAACAGCGCCAAGACCAAGCGCCAACAGCGCCAGATTAATCCACGTGCTTTTCGTCACGGCTTTCTTCTCAGCCTCTGCCAGCTTCTCATCGAGTGCCTCTATACCGGGTTTCAGGGCTGCAGGGACGTTTTCCGGCGCACGTACATGCAAATCGACCGGCGGCTCTTCTATATCGCTCTTATTACTGTCATTCTTAATGTCATCTTTTGCATCGTCTTCTATAGCGGTGCTTTCGGTTTCCGCAGCAGACATAACAATCTCTGCAACCTCTTCCGCAGCGTCTTCGGCTTTTTCAGGTTCAGCCTTTTCTGCGCTCGAAGCCGATTTCGAATCGATTTCTTCCGGTGTAGAATCCGATGAGGGGCGGGCGGGCGTCACCGGCACTTCCGTTTGGGTAGAGGCAGGTGCGGTTTTCTCATTATCATTATTGCGGGCGGGAATTTTGATCAAATCCGACAAATCGACATCATGCGCCTGCGCTGCCTCAAGAATCTGGGTCCGTCGACCAGCGGGGATGACATTCCTCTTTTTCCAGCCCTGCACGGTCGTTACGGCGACCTCGATTTTTTTAGCCATCGGGCGGATACCGCCGAACCGTTCAATCACTTCTTCCGCGTTTTCAATCACGCCATTTTTAGTCGCACTCATGACTCTTCCATCTTTTTTTAAAAAACGATCAAGGCCGATTAGCCCGTCTAAACACATACACTGCTAACAAGATTGAGCATACCGTCCCGGTCGGGTGTTTGCGCGGCGTACGTCTCCAGCCAGTTTCCAGCCTGTACGCACTCTAACACAGGCTTGCTGATTGACAAGGCTTTTATGCCCCGCAATCTATCGCCGAGGCTATGTTTCTCAACGAGTTTCATGAAATTCAAGGCCGTACGCTTTGAAAAAAAAGTGACGGCCTCTATCCTGCCTTCTTTCAACGCGTTCTGACAGGCCGGGCTAAACGCCTTAGAAAGTAAGGCCTCATAGACGATGGGCGCATCGACCGTAAATCCCGATGAAGCAAGCTGTGCATCGAGCGGGCAAGATACGCTCCGCCCGCGAAGATACAGGAGAGGCCCGGCACAGGATTCAAGCTCGCCCTGAATCCTGCGGATCAGCGCTGTAGCCGTCCCTTCCGCCGGGCGCACATTTAAAAACCCGGCTTTTTGCACGGCCCGCGCCGTCTGCGGACCAACCGTATAAATCATAATCTCCCGCTTGCTGCATGCGGCTTCCAACGCCGGAACGGCGTTCGCGCTCGTGAGAAGTACAGCCTGATAACGCTCTATCTCAACAGGCACAAAGGGAAGAGATAAAACCTCCAGCATCGGCTCAATAAGCGTTTGAAAACCTTTTTCTTCCAGCCTCTTTGCAAAAGGGACTGCTTGCCGCGCAGGCCGTGTGATGAGGACTGCGCGCCGAACCGTCATGATTTCAAACCGGCAAACCCCGCCGGAATCCGCTCTTTAAGCCTGTGACCAAGCCGCGCGCCTAAGGCCTCAGCCTCCTCTACGGAAGAAACCTGTGCGCTGCCTTCTTCGGCGAAAGATTTAGCCCCATCCTCCGAAACAATCACCAGTTGCATGTTCAAAATCTCTGGTTCCTCAGGGTTTTCCTGCGCCCATGCCCCGAGCGGAGTATGGCAGGAGCCGCCCAGCGCCGCGAGCGCCGCTCGCTCTGCACTCACAGCCAGCAGAGTCTTACGACAAGATAAAGGGTCCAGCAGGTCCAGCATCTGCGTATCACTCTCCCGGGCTTCAATCCCTACGGCACCCTGCCCGGCTGCGGGCAGCATATCCTCCGGCGAAAGAATCATATCGGCTTCCTCCTGAAGACCCAGACGGCGCAAGCCTGCGAGCGCCAGCAGCGTTACATCGACCTGTCCCGCTCTGAGCTTATCGATCCTCGTCTGTACGTTCCCCCGAAACGGCACGATTTTGAGATCGGGCCTACGACGAAGTAACAAAGCCTGCCGCCGGATACTGGCTGTCCCGACCGTTGCGCCCTGCGGTAAATCGTCAAGCGTACGTGCCTGCCCGCCGGGCCGCTGATGAAGCAAAAGCGCATCGCGCGGATCTTCACGCTCCAACATATGGCGGATCACAAGCCCCGAAGGCAGCGCCGTCTCCATATCCTTCATTGAATGAACGGCACAATCAATCGCACCCTCCAAAAGCGCTTGCTCGATTTCACGGGCGAATTGCCCCTTGCCGCCCTCTTCTTCACGCAGGCGCGTCTCACCCTGTTCGGGCCGCCAGTCCCCCGATGTCTTAATCACGACAATCTCGGTTTGCAGCCCTTCGTGATGCGCGTGTAAAGCCGTACGCACCATGTTTGTCTGCGTCAATGCAAGCGCCGAGCCGCGAGTCCCGATTTTAATTGTCCTGTTTGCAACACTCATATACGTATAAACCCTTAAGGATTGTTCGAAGGCGTATTATGAAGATATTGGGCATAGAAACAAGCTGTGATGAAACAGCCGCGTCGATTGTAACGGATGAAGGCGCGATCCTGTCCAATCTCGTCCTCAGCCAGATCGAAGAACACCGCGCGTTTGGCGGAGTCGTTCCCGAAATCGCCGCCCGCGCCCATATCGATCATGTGCATACGCTGATCAAGGCCGCTTTGGACGATGCCGGGCTGAGCGCTGGCGATCTTGACGGGGTGGCCGCGACCTGCGGACCCGGCCTGATCGGCGGGGTTATGATCGGTATGGTTGCCGGTAAAGCCATCGCTGCCGCGAAGAACATTCCCTTTATCGCAGTCAATCATCTCGAAGGCCATGCGCTTACACCCAGACTAACCGACCGGTTGGTTTTTCCGTATCTCCTCCTTCTTGTATCGGGCGGGCATACGCAAATTCTGGTCGCCGAAGATGTCGGACGCTACAAGCGCTGGGGCACGACACTGGACGATGCCGCTGGAGAGTGTTTCGATAAGGCCGCAAAACTTATGGGCCTTCCCTATCCGGGCGGCCCGCAGATACAGGCGCTTGCAAGTGAATGCGCGGACCCGGACGCTGCCCGTGCCCGATTCCCGCTGCCTGCACCGATGAAGGGCCGCAAAGAGCTGGACATGTCCTTTTCCGGTCTTAAAACAGCGGTCAGGCAACATGTCGAAAACCTGCCCGAAGGCGTCCTTAAACGTACCAACGTCGCTGATCTGGCTTTCGCCTTACAGGCCCAGATTGCTGATGTGCTGGCAGAGCGCTGCGGGAAGGCACTGGCACGTTTTAAGGAAACGTACGCACCGGAAACGCCTGCTCTTGTTGTGTCTGGTGGCGTGGCAGCGAACAGCGCCGTACGCGCGCGCCTTGATGCGCTGTGTGCAGAGACAGGCGTACGTGCCTATGCGCCACCTTTGTCTCTTTGTTCGGATAACGCCGCAATGATCGCCTGGGCCGGGGTCGAGCGCTTACGCAAAGGGATCAGCGATCCGCTCGATTTCAAGGCCCGTCCGCGCTGGCCTCTTGACCCGGATGCCGCACCACGGCATGGTGCGGGGATCAAGGCGTAAAGAAAGGCGTGGTGTCATGACGGAAGAGACAAAAAAGACAATCGGCGTCATTGGTGCAGGCGCATGGGGCACCGCGCTGGCTCAGATTTTTGCGGCAAACGGGCAGGACGTTCTCATTCAGGCCCGCGAGCCGGAAACGGTTGGCGCCATTAACACAGCCCATGAAAACACGGTCTTTTTACCCGGAATCCCGCTCGATCAACGTTTGAAGGCGACAGGTTCGGCCGAAGAGGCCGCCGCACGAGACATTCTCCTGATGGTCACGCCCGCTCAGCATTTCCGTACTGCGCTCGAACAGCTTTCCGCCGCAGGTGCGCTGAAGAAAGACAAGCCGGTTGTGATCTGTTCCAAAGGGATCGAGCTTAAAACAGGCCTACTCCTGTCGCAAGTCGCCGAAGAGATTGCACCCGGCCTTCCCGTAGCCGTTCTGACCGGACCGACCTTCGCGCATGAAATTGCCAGAGGCCTGCCCGGTGCCGTCACAATCGGTGTAGCCGACACCGCACAGGGCGAATCTTTGCAAAATGTTCTGGGTACGCGTTATTTCCGCCCCTATATCTCCGATGATCTGACCGGCGTGCAGCTTGGCGGCGCGCTGAAAAACGTCATCGCGATCGCTTGCGGTATCGCTCACGGTCTAGCGCTTGGAGAAAGCGCCCGCGCGGCGCTCCTCACACGCGGGCTGGCAGAAATCACGCGCCTTACAGTTGCGATGGGTGGCCGCGCGGAAACGCTTCTAGGCCTGTCCGGGATCGGAGATTTGACTCTGACAGCCTCCTCCATGCAGTCCCGGAATTTCTCTTTAGGGGCGGCACTGGGTGCCGGCAAAACCATTGAAGAGATCCTCGGCCCGCGCCGCGCCGTCACCGAGGGCGTCCATACAGCCGCTGCCACCGTTGCCCTAGCGGCAAAATACGGCACTGACATGCCGATCGCCCATGCCATCAATCAATGCCTTAACGCCGATCTACCGGTGAAAGATGCTTTAGAGGCGCTTTTAAGCCGCCCATTCAAACAAGAGCTCTCAGTATAGGGCATCCTGTACCTCAGAGAGCATTATGTAAAAAATATGGGTTTTTGCATGAAAACAGCTCTTGTTCTTTCTATGCCCTGTTCTTAAACTCGGAACCATTGTGAGTGAACCTGCTGTGCGCAAAAATCTGTCCATGATCGCCCGCCTACTTGACCCCTCAGGCGAGCGGGAGCGACTCGCCCGTGAAAAGGCGCGGCTGGAGGCATTTTTGAGCGCCATTCCCGGCGAATATTGCGGCTGGATGGCTGATGGCAGCGCGGCCTATTCACCCGGTTTTTGCCGTATTCTGGGTCTGGAATCCGTTCAAGATATCAGCGACATACAGGCCTGCCTTTCGGCAGGAGATGCTGCCGCGCTCGAAGGTGTTTTCGACCGCCTGCAAGCAGACGGCACGGCCTTTACAATCATCGTCACAAGCCAAAACGAGCGTAAGAGCCTGAAAATATGCGGCTCTCAAGGGAAAGATATAGACGGGGGCGAGCGGTTTGACATTCTCTGGGTCGAAGACATTACCGAACAGGTCGAGGTCCAGAACCGTTCTGTCGAAGCCTCCCGGCAAAAAGAAGACGAGCTTCAGCAGTTTCAGGCTGTTTTGAATGCGATTCCGCGCCCGCTCTGGCTTCGGGACGCTCACCAGCAGATCATCTGGTGCAACGCGACCTATGCGGATTTTCTGGGGCTGGGCACCCGTAAAATTCTTGAAGAACAGCGTGAAATCGCCGCCCAAAGCCGCAAGAAAAAACCGGCTGCGAAAGACGAAATCCAGCCCGGACGCACGCTGGCCGCAAAAGCCCTGAAAGATAAAACACCGCAAGAGGCCCGCATTCACATCATTTTCGAGGGGAACAGGCTGCTTATGCGGATTAACGAGATTCCGCTGACGCCGCTCGAAATGACGCTGGGCATCGCCTATAACATCACGCGCGAAGAAGAGCTGGAAGCCGAGCTGAAACGCTATCAGTCTTCCACGAAGGAACTGCTCGAACAGCTCCGTACGGCCATCGCCATTTATGACGCCGATCAAAAGCTCGAATTTTACAACTCCGCTTTCGCGCAGCTCTGGGGGCTGGAAGATGGCTGGCTGAATACGCGCCCGCGCCTCGGCGAGATCATGGAAAAGCTGCGTGAAACCCGCCGCCTACCCGAGCAAGCCGATTTCCGCCGCTTCAAACAAAGCTGGATCGACATGTTCACCGGGCTGATCGAACCGCATGAGGATATGCTGTACCTACCGGACGGCAGCGCCCTGCGCATGCTGATGATCCCGCATTCGATGGGCGGGCTGATGATGACGTTCGAGGATGTGACAAGCCGCCTTGAGCTGGAATCATCCTACAATACGCTGATTGCCGTCCAGAAAGAGACTCTGGACAATCTGGCTGAGGCCGTGTCCGTGTATGGTGGGGATGGGCGGCTGAAGCTCTGGAATCCGTCCTTTGGGCGGCTGTGGGATCTCAATCCGGAGGATCTGGCCGGGGAGCCGCATGTCACAAAAATCGTCGATAAGGTGGGTAAATTCTTTACCAAAGAAGAATGGCCGCACAAGCGCGAAGAGCTGATCGCCAAGGCGCTGGACCGCCTGATGCATGAAGGGCGGCTCAAACGTGCCAACGATACGCTTGTCGATTTTACCACCGTACCTTTGCCCGATGGCGGCGTGCTGATCACCTATACGGATGTGACCGACACAGTCCGGGTCGAGAATGCCCTACGCGAAAAGAACGCCGCGCTGGAAGCTGCGGAAAGGCTGAAACTCGATTTTCTGGCAAACGTATCCTACCAGCTCCGTACGCCGCTCAACGCCATTATGGGCTTTAACGAAATCCTCGGGCAAGAATATTTCGGCCCTCTGAACGCACGGCAAAAAGACTATACGCAGGATATGAAGAAGGCCAGCGAGCGCTTGCTGAGCCTGATCAACGATATTCTGGACCTGTCCACGCTGGAGGCCGGCTATATGATGCTCCAGCGCGAAGAGGTGAAGGTCCGCCCGATGATGGAAGCGATCTTCGATCTGGTCGGGGAGTGGGCACGCAAGGAAAAAATCGATATCAGACTCAAATGCCCTGCCAATATTGGCACGGTGGTCGCTGACCAACGCCGTTTGCAGCAGGCGATTATCAACCTTATCCGTAACGCGATCACCTTTACGCCCTCAGGCGGTAAAATCGAGCTGGGCGCGCGGCGGCGAAAAGACGGGCTGGAGATCACGGTTGACGATAGCGGCGTCGGGATCCCCGAAGAAGACCGTATCCGGATTTTCGAACCGTTCGAACGCGCGCAAAGCGGTCTGAAGGAAGGTCGCCCGGCCAAGAGTGGTGCCGGGCTGGGCCTGTCACTTGTCAAAAACATTATCGCGCTGCATGGCGGAACGATCACGCTGGACAGCGAACCGGGCAAAGGCACGAAAGTCACGGTCTTCCTGCCTTTTTCATCCGTCGAAACGCCTCTGAAAGTCCCGGTCGAAAAAGGTCAAATGCCGAAGGCTTAAGAGCGCTGACATCTCTGCGCAGCACAGCGCTGGTCAAGCTCAACGCTTAGGCTGTTTTCTCTCTTTTTTCTTCGCCGATATCCGTTTCAAAATAGCTCTGAAGGCTCGCTACATCGATATCCTTGGCCTTAATTGCACGGATAGCCTGCACAGCCGCGGAGGCCGCCGTAAGCAGTGTATAGTAAGGGATTTTGTTCATCAGCGCCATACGGCGGATATTCCCTGCATCGGCAACGGCCTGCGGGCTTTTGGTCGTGGTATTGATCATCAGGGCGATCTCGCCGTTAATGATCGCATCCAGAACATGCGGCTGGCCTTCCATGACCTTATTGATCCGCTCCGTTTCAATGCCGTTTTCGTTCAGGTGACGGCACGTCCCGCCGGTGGCAACCAGCTTGAAGCCTATATCCACCAATTCGCGGGCGATGGGGAGGAGGGCGTCCTTATCGTCCTTTTTAACCGACAGGAACACCGTGCCGGATTTAGGGAGAAGGGCGCCTGCGGCAAGCTGGGATTTCGCGATAGCGTGCGCAAGTTCCCGGTCTATACCCATGACCTCACCGGTTGATTTCATCTCAGGCCCCAGCAAAGGTTCAACGCCGGGGAAACGGTTGAACGGGAAGACAGGCGCCTTCACCGCGTAATGAGCAGGTGTCATACCGGTCAGAAGCGGCCTGAAATCGGATAGCTTCTCCCCGGCCATAATCCGTGCGGCAATCTTGGCGACGGGCACGCCGGTTGCTTTGGCCACGAAGGGTACGGTCCGTGAAGCGCGCGGGTTCACCTCGATAATATAGATTTCCCCTTCTTTGACAGCATATTGGACGTTCATCAGGCCCTTGACGCTCAACGCCTTGGCCAGTTGGATCGTCTGACGCTCCAGATCGGCAACGATCTCCGCACTCAAGGAATGAGGCGGCAATACGCAAGCGCTATCCCCGGAGTGAATCCCGGCTTCCTCGATATGCTCCATAATCCCGGAAACATAGACCTCTTCCCCGTCACACAGCGCATCCACATCAATCTCGATCGCGCTTTTCAGGTAACGGTCGAGCAGGACGGGCGTATCGCCGGAGACTTTCACCGCCGTATTGATATACTCCTCAAGCTCTGAAAGAGAATGGACGATCTGCATCGCCTGCCCGCCCAGAACGTAAGAAGGGCGAATCACCAGCGGAAAGCCGATATCGTCTGCAATCGCCATTGCCTCGTCTTTTGAGCGCGCCAGTCCATTCGGCGGTTGCTTCAGCTTCAAATCATGCAAAAGCTTCTGGAACCGCTCCCGGTCTTCAGCCAGATCAATCGCATCCGGATCAGTGCCCAAAATCGGAATGCCCGCCTTTTGCAACGCATCAGCCAGCTTCAGCGGTGTTTGTCCACCAAGCTGCACGATCACGCCATGCAGCGCCCCGCTCTCTTTTTCAGCGCGGATCAATTCAACCACGTCCTCTTCCGTCAGCGGCTCGAAATAAAGCCGGTCAGACGTATCGTAATCGGTTGAGACTGTCTCCGGGTTGCAATTGACCATGATCGTCTCATAGCCGGCCTCCTTCAGCGCATAGGCCGCATGGACGCAGCAATAATCAAACTCGATCCCCTGCCCGATTCGGTTCGGCCCGCCGCCCAGAATGACGACTTTCTTATCGTCCGAAGGGTCGATTTCGCTTTCAGCCGGGTTCAACCCATCCCCTTCGTAACAGCTATACATGTAAGGTGTTTCCGAAGGAATCTCAGCGGCGCAGCTATCTACGCGCTTGTAAACAGGGTGGATATTGTGCGTTCCACGCGCTGTGCGAACAGCCTCTTCCGAAACATTCATCAGCTTCGCAAGCTGCATATCCGAAAAACCAAGCCGCTTGACTTGCATCCACCCTTGGGCATTCGTCGGCAGACCGTTTTTGACGATTTCCTGTTCCGTGCGCACGATATTCTGAATACGCTCCAGGAACCACGGATCATATTTACTGATTTTGTGGATCTCTTCGAGCATCAAGCCGTGCCGGAACCCATCCGCGATATGCAGGATGCGCTGAGGCGTCGGGCGGGCGATTGCGGCGTGGAGTGCATCCTGAAGCTCTTCCGGGTCCAGCATATCAACCGGAAAAACAGGGCTGAGGCCTGTTAAACCCTTTTCAAGGGAACGCAGTGCTTTCTGGAGCGATTCCTCAAAGCTGCGTCCGATCGCCATCGCTTCTCCGACGGATTTCATAGCCGTGCTCAGGGTCGGTTGTGCGCCCTTAAATTTTTCGAAGGCAAAGCGCGGCACTTTCGTAACAACATAATCAATCGTCGGCTCAAAACTCGCCGGGATTTTACCGCCGGTAATATCGTTGCCCAACTCGTCCAGCGTATAGCCGACCGCCAGCTTGGCCGCGATCTTTGCAATCGGGAAGCCGGTTGCTTTTGAGGCCAGCGCGGAGGAGCGCGATACGCGCGGGTTCATCTCAATCACAATTAGACGGCCATTATCAGGGTTGAGCGCGAACTGTACGTTCGAGCCACCCGTCTCCACGCCTATTCCGCGCAGGACAGCAAGCGAAGCGTCCCGCATAATCTGGTATTCCTTGTCCGTCAGCGTCAGGGCCGGGGCGACTGTGATGGAATCCCCCGTATGCACGCCCATCGGGTCGATATTCTCGATGGAGCAGATAATGATGCAGTTATCGTTCCGGTCGCGCACGACCTCCATTTCATATTCTTTCCAACCCAGAAGAGACTCTTCGATCAGCACTTCCGTTGTCGGGGAAGCATCCAACCCTTCACGTACGATCCGCTCATATTCGTCGCGGTTATAGGCGATCCCGCCGCCTGTACCGCCCAGCGTGAAAGAGGGGCGAATAATCGCGGGCAGGCCGATCTCTTCCAGAGCGTCGCGAGCCTCTTGCATGGAGTGCACAACTTTGCTGCGCGCCGATTCGAGGCCCAGCTCATCCATACATTTTTTGAATTTATCGCGGTCTTCAGCCTTTTCAATCGCCTCCTGATCCGCGCCGATCAGCTCGATACCGAGTTCGTCCAGCGTGCCGTTCTCCGCCAGCGCCAGCGCGGTATTCAGTGCTGTTTGCCCGCCCATGGTCGGGAGCAGAGCGTCCGGGCGCTCTTTCTCCAGGATCTTGGCCACGACTTTCGGCGTGATCGGCTCGATATAGGTCGCATCAGCCATCTCCGGGTCCGTCATGATCGTAGCCGGGTTCGAGTTGATCAGAACAACGCGGTAGCCTTCTTCCCGCAAAGCCTTACAAGCTTGTGCTCCGGAATAATCAAACTCACAGGCCTGTCCGATAACGATCGGCCCCGCGCCGATAATACAGATAGTTTTGATGTCGGTACGTTTAGGCATGTTGGTCCTTTTTTACTTATTCACCACTGTCGGTGGTTCGCAATGACGATGTGTTTTGTTTCCTGCAATCATTCTTATCTGCTCAGCCATGAACGGTTTCCTTCGTCACGGGTGCAAATTCTTGTGTGGCGGCGTCGAATTCAAGGATGTTCCCCGCCTCCATGTCAAACAGCCACAGGCGAACATTGACACGCTTTTCCGCCAGCGCACCTGCGACGCTTGGATAGGTTTTGATATTCTCGAAGCTTTCGAGCAAAATCTGCTCTTCCGTTGCACGGAGCAGCGCTTTTTCGGAACAGGCCGCGCCGCATTTTTCTTGTGCCGTTTCCAGCCCGCTTTTCGCAACATCGATAAAACGGCTGATCTCCGGATCTTCCAGCCCGCTCACCAGTGCCTGAATCGCACCACATCCCGTATGGCCGAGGATAATGATGTCTTTGACCTTGTTGTAATGAAGCGCAAACTGGAGTGCGGCGGCCAGTGCAGTGCCTTGCTTATAGGGGTAAATAATCGCGCCCATGCTTTTATGCGCGAAAAAAGTGCCGGGTGGCGCATGGAAAATCGTACCGGGATTGGAGCGTGAATCGATGCAGGAAATGACAAAGCAGGAGGGGGACTGGCCCTCTTTTACCAACGTTGGCATAGAGGCTCCCGCCTCCTCATATTCCTTCCGCCGGAATTTGTAAAAACCTTTGATTAGCTCTTCTATCATGTCCGTTCTTTAATCTTCATACTCTTTGTAACATCATCAAACACGGGTTTTCGGGAGCCCATAATCCCGGAAATTTTTCAAAATCCTCAAACCCCGTCTGTTTGTAGAAAGTGTAGCTTTTTAAATAGTGCGGATCGCCTGCATCCGGGTCCAACGTTTTGACCGAGAGATATTTCATTTGCGGGTTGTCTTGTTTCAAAAAGGCTATGGCTTCCTTAACAAGGCCTGTGCCAACGCCTTGCCCTTGGCGGTCTTTCCGGACCGCAATAAGTGCCAATTCAGTATGGATAGCAGTATGGGTTTTTATTGTACATAATCCAACTGCTGTGTTGTCTTGAATGTAAGCAAGGCAGGTGTTTTTCAGGGCGTCTTGCGCATAACGTTCAATAACCGCAGGAATTCCGAACCATTCGGGTAGGCCGTTTAAAATATCCCGGCAAATTTCATCCTGTTTCTCTGTTACGATCCGTATCATCTCTACCCGTTTTTATTCATTACAGAATTTTTGTCATTGCGAGGAGGCAATACCGACGAAGCAATCCAGCACCGGAAAGGACTCTTCTGGATTGCTTCACCGCTATTCGCGGTTCGCAATGACGGGTGGCGGTTTCTGTGGTTGTCTTTTTCATCCCGCCGCAGCTTTCATATTCTCCACAAACCGTTCAAAGAGGTAATGGCTGTCTTGCGGCCCCGGAGAGGCCTCCGGGTGGTATTGCACAGAAAATACCGGCTTATCCTTAAGCCGCAACCCCTCGTTCGAACCGTCAAACAGGCTGATATGCGTGACTTCCGCATGATCAGGCAGACTCTCGGCGATCACCTCGAACCCGTGATTTTGGGAGGTGATCTCGACTTTACCGGTCTGGATATCTTTAACCGGGTGGTTGGCACCACGGTGCCCCAGCTTCATTTTCCGGGTTTGTGCGCCCAGCGCCCGCGCCAAAATCTGATGTCCCAGACAAATACCGAAAAGCGGAATATCCGCCTCCAGCAGCTTTTGGACCATCGGCACGGCATATTGGCCCGTCGCCTCCGGGTCGCCGGGACCGTTGGACAGGAATACCCCGTCCGGCCCAAGCGCCAGAATATCCTCCGCAGGCGTCTCAGCCGGTACGACCGTGACCTCGCATCCGGCAGAAGCCAGACAACGCAGAATATTGCGCTTTGCCCCAAAATCAACGGCGACCACCTTGTATTGAGGGTGCTCTTGCGTGGTATAGCCCTCTTTGAGGGTCCATGTCTTCTCACTCCAGCCGTAGCGCTGCGTGCAAGATACGGTCTTGGCCAGATCCATACCCTCAAGCCCCGGCCAGTCTTGCGCCTCTTTGCGCAAGGCGTCCAGATCAAACGCACCGGAAGGGTCGTGGCAGATCACACCGATCGGCGCGCCTTTGTCGCGGATATATCGAGTCAAAGCCCGCGTATCCAAGCCGCCAATTCCCGGAAGATTGTGAGTCTTTAGCCACTCATCAAGATTTTGAGCCGCCCGCCAGCTTGAAGGCGCCGTGATATCCTCACGAACGATCAAGCCTCTGGCTGCCGGATTGATACTTTCAATGTCCTCGCTGTTCGCGCCGACATTACCGATATGCGGGAAGGTAAAGGTGATAATTTGCCCGGCATAGCTCGGATCGGTCAGAATTTCCTGATAACCGGTCATCGATGTATTGAAGCAAATCTCGCCTGTAGCCTTGCCTTCCGCGCCAAACCCTTTCCCCAGGAACGTCGTTCCATCAGCAAAAATAATGACTGCCGTTGCATTGGAGGGGTGTTTTGGATTAGAAGTTTGAGCCATAAGGTTCACAGTCTTTCTAGCAGTGGGCCGCTAGAAACAGAGTTAATAATAAACTTACGACCAAAAGGAAAGAGAAAAAGGTGGAAAAAAGAGAAGAATTTAATGAATCGCTGAAAACAGCGATGAAAAGCAAGAACCAGACCGCGATTTCAACCATTCGTTTGATTCTGGCTGCCTTGAAAGACCGCGACATCACCGCCCGCTCACAAGGGCGCGCAGAAGGGCTGGATGAGACTGAAATCCTCTCGATGCTCTCCTCCATGATCAAGCAGCGTCAGGAATCGGCGAAAGTCTATTGTGACGCAGGCCGTGAAGAGCTTGCCGAACGGGAAGAAGCCGAGATCGAGATCATCCAGAGCTTTATGCCCCGGCAACTCACCGAATCAGAGGTCGAAGCCACAATCGTCAGCGTCATCGAAGAACTTGGCGCCTCCGGCATCAAGGATATGGGCCGCGTTATGGGTGCGCTGAAAACGCGCTATGCGGGGCAGATCGATATGGGCAAAACAGGCGGGCTTGTTAAAAACAAATTGGGGTAAGGCTGTCGGGATCAGGAGGGGTCTCCGGGCGCTGCTATGATACGGATATCGATTCCAGGCTGTACGGTGTAGGTGCGTTTGCATACTTCTGTTCCGGCGATAGTGACCTGTTCATTAAATTCCTGAACCCATCCCCAATCCCTCAGGTCAGGAAGAATTCTCTTGTACGCGAAAAAAGCGGGAAGACGGGTGCCTTTGAGGATATCATAGAGTTCTAGATCTTTTTTATCTTGTTCAATCATCTTTTTTAGAATGAAACGAGCCTCCGGATCCGGTTGCCTGCCAAGAGCTTCGTTGCCGAAGGTAACCTGTAGGCTTTGCCCTTCTTTCCAGACGGAATAGGGAACGTTGGCAACTCTTTCGAATTGCCGGTACAGCTCCTTCGCGGCCTTCTTTATATCTTCCGGACTAAAAAGGGGGGTCATCATGCGCATGTGAACATGTTCTTTATTTTGTCATATCAAAACGACAACATATAGCACTCTGGAAAATGGTCAACAGCTATGATTGTGGATTTTGGATATAGAAAAATCGGACTAGTGGCGGATAAGCCGCTCAACGTAACCTGCCAGTGTTTGTCTGAAGGTAATCCATGAAAAATCAGACCGGGTATCGGCACCATATTCGATCAAGGTAATTTTGCAGTTTTTTGAAAAAATCTCCGGCATTTTATCCCCCTCTATAAAATGATGTATCTCTAATCTGGAATAAATTATACATAATTTTAATGGGGGATGCAAATTTCCATAAATTAAGATACGTGATTACCTGTAATTCAGCGGAAAGGCATCTGGACAGCATTATCTGTACAAACGGATACACCGCATATGGAGTTCAACACGTTGGATGCGCAACGGGAGGCGTGTGACACCTATGGCATCCAAAGCTGTCACCGGACAAATGGCCTTGACCGAGGCCACTGGCATCGTTGAAAAAACTGCCTTTATCGCAGGGCGCGGTATCAAGGCCACTTATCTGGTCGTGCAAACATCCATTCTGGGTTTGGCGCGCGGGGTACTGCGTTCACTGGAAACTATTTATGATGGCACGGTCGGCATTATCAATTTTCTGCCCGGTGTTGAGCTGAAAGCCCAGAAAGGCATTGCGTATCCTAAAACAGGTTTTTTCTGATCTCCCGTTCAAGGACATGTGTTTTAGGACTTGCAATCTGCACCAAATTCTCTATAAACACCCAAATAAGCGGTCTGCGTACCGTATACCCGTATGCGAGTGTAGCTCAGGGGTAGAGCACAACCTTGCCAAGGTTGGGGTCGAGGGTTCGAATCCCTTCACTCGCTCCATTTTATAATCCAGCATAGTCCAAAACCGTCCGAAACCCCTTGATTTTCATAGGGTTTTGTGAAATGCTTTATCCTATACCGTCCGATGCGATACCCCCAAATCCAAGATTTTAGGGGGTATATCGGGGG
>JAGRKA010000060.1 GCA_020442475.1 Alphaproteobacteria bacterium
CCGAAGGCCCTGCACCCTCTCTATAGTTAGTTAAAACACCCTGACTTTAAAGAATGACGAATAAGCCGCCCGTAAAGAGGCGGCTTTTTTTTATAGCTGAAGCTTTTTCCTACAGACCGGTGACGCTTATTCCCGTTTCGACGAGGAGCGTTACATTGCCGTTGGTATACACGTCATAATTATGCATGGCTGCGGTATCTCCCTGCCGGGCATCGTCCAGAGCAACCGTTCCTGTTTGCGTTACGGCATTCGCACCCGTAAAATTCTGGAAGTTCACCGTATCCGACACGTCAGTACTGGTGAAAATCAGTGTCTTTTTACCATCGGTCATATCCAAAACATTCTGGTAACTGATATTGAGCGTATCGGCCCCGCCATTGCCAAGATCAATCCGTTCAATCCCGACAATCTGCCCGGCCGCCACACCCGTCAGGTCGATCAGACCTGCACTGCTGAAAATCAGCGAGTCACCCCGTCCGCCGCTGCCGAACCCGTCACCGGTATAATTCGTACCGACATAACCGCTTGTGGCCAGAGCCTCTCCGGCACGGAAATCACTGTGCCCGCCATTTATCCAAAGATTATTCGCCTGAAGATTCGTCAGGGCCGTCATATTCAAGGAAAAATTATCATCTCCATCCATCCCGTAGGCTTTGGTACCCGCTGCACCGTTGATCGTAAAGCTGTCTTTGCCAAATCCACCGACGAATGTGTTATTCAATCCTGTGATTGTCGCCGTATTATTACCGTCCCCAAGATTGATATAGTTCGAATTCCCGTCAACAATCGTGACGGCATCGTCCCCGGCACCGGTAAAGATTTTAGTACCCGTGACCGTACCGCCGAGACCGATATTCACGCTATCAGCACCTGATGTTCCCGTTATGACAAGGTTATCTGATGTGTTATTCATTAAATTGACAATGGACTGGCCGGCATACCCCGTATGCGGCTGATACGCATCCACGGTGTAGGTCACAAAACCGCTTGATGCGCCATTTGCGTCTACAGCCGCGATATCGAAGCTGACGGGCGTTGAAGTCCCCGCCGTAACCCCCGAAAGCGTTGTTTTGAAAAACAGATCAAGTTTCCCGTCCGCCGCGTTGAACGTCCAGCCCGTCCCTTGCGTACCTGTCAATACCGTTCCGGCCAGCCCGTTCAGCGTGCTGATCGTGCTTGAGCTCAGGACGTAGTTCGCGATATTGCCGTCCGTATCGTGGAACATCTTATCGAAATGATAATTGAAATTCAGCCCTGCCGCACTTTTCAGATAGGCTGGCGGCAAACCGCCGTGATGAATGGGCGCAGCATTCACAGTATCATCGGACGCGCCACCGATTGCCTCCGGCGCAGTCACATGCGTATCGCTCAGGATCCCGCTCTGTGTCACGGAAGGCTCTTCGGATGTGGTCGAGATAAGCGTATTTGTGCCCACAGGAGCCGTACCGCCGGTCATATCCTGCTGGAAACCATCCATCAAGGTTCCGCTACCATCCGAGCCAGTCATCTGGGATGTCGTCATATCGCTTGTTTTTAGGCCGTCTTCCGTCCCGAACGTTGTTTCTTCAAAGCTTTCCAGTATGATCGCTTCCTCTGCTTCGCCTTGATCCGGTGAAAGCGCCGCACCGTCTCCAGATTCGCTGCCGCTCTCTCCGGAATCTGCACCATTCTCATCGACTGTCCCATCAATTTGTGTATCGCCGTCCTGATCGGCACTGCCGGTTGCATCAAATACCTCGCCATTCGTTGGCACCATATCCGGCGCGTTTTCAGCATCACCATGCTCCTCTAACCCGGCATCGTTAATAGAGCTGAACAAGGTCGGGTCAACTCGGGAGACAGACGCGAATTTGTGGCTCATATCCTCTGCGGTGAGTTTTCCAAGATGCGTAACACCTTTACCGCCCGGCATAAAACGACCCGTTTCAAACTGATTGGCGAGCGTAATTTCATGCTCTCCGCCCGGCGTCCGCAAAACGATAGCCCCTTCAACAACCGTAATTTCGCCACTATCGGCGTCCCCGGCGATAATGGTCCCACGAATCCCAATCGATCCCATCGGAGTCTGGATTTCGACATCATCCGGGTCGTCCCGTCCGATCAGACCGGACGTAAAGACAAACATCCCCTTCAGGACCGAGAAATCCTGCCCGCCGGATTGCGAGGCCGGATCAAATACATATTCGTCGATAGACAAGCGCGCATCTTCAGATACGGCAAAGCTGCTTTCATCAATAAAGACGACATTCACCGCGCCTTCCGCACCGGTTTCAATGACATCGCCCTGATAGATCGGTGTTCCAAGCGTAACCGGTTCCACACTCCCGTCCAGATGAGTCACGGTCGCTTCGCCGGAAATTTCCTGCACGGCGCCCACAGGGCTTTCATCGCTCATTGTCATCGCTTGCGCATATTCGGCAGGGGACCGCGCGAAAGAGTCCACCAGCGCCGGTGTCAGAACAGAGCCATCCGGGGCCTCCAACAAAGGTGCAGGCTGCACGGCGAAATAATCTTCAACGACAACTGAGCCGTCAGGCCCGTTCAAAACAAGATCCATACCGTCACGGACCATAGAGGCATCCCGGACATAGGAAGCGTCAGGCAACTCAACGCGGCCATTCCCCGCATCGGCGCTCAAAACAACCGCCGGGTCGTGAGCTTCTCCACCCGCTGTTAATGAAGACAATGAATCGAAATCTTTATACGCCATGTGTCCCCTCTATCCCTGTCCTGTTTCTCTTTTGTTTAAGCATTTGTTTTTTATAACCCTACCAAAACCGCTCTAGCAGCTGCTTTCTCCAGAGCGAATGATATAGATATATTTTGCCTACCTTTACATATTAGTATATATATCCTTAAGAAGTGGTAAGAATTGTGTAAAATTTTAGGTAATTTTGCGGTGCGGTAAAAAAATATGGCCTATCCAAATAAGAATGATCATACAAAACCGTCATTGCGAGGAGGCCTAGACGACGAAGCAATCCAGCATCATAACTGGATTGCCGCGCATCCTTCGGATACTCGCAATGACAAAAATTGAATCGTTTTAATCTGGCCAAATGTCTTGCTCCGCAAGACCGCAGAAATGACTGATAAATAGCCTTAGGCTGCCGTCCAGCCGCCATCGACCGGCAAAGCGGCACCCGTGATATTCGCCGCCGAGTCCGAACACAGGAACAGCGCCAGCCCTGCAAGCTGCTCGATCGTAACAAACTCCTTGGTCCATTGCGCAGCCAGCAGCACGTTATTGACGACATCTTCTTCGCTAATACCGCGCGCCTTGGCGGTATCGGCGATCTGGCCCTCGACCAGAGGCGTTTTCACATAGCCGGGACATATCGCGTTGACGGTGATTTTCTGCTGCGCGACTTCCAGCGCGACCGTCTTGGTAATCCCCATAATGCCGTGCTTAGCAGCAACATAGGCAGACTTAAAGGGGGAGGCCACAAGCCCGTGCGCCGAGGCAATATTGATCACCCGGCCCCATCCGGCCTTTTTCATGTGCGGAAGCGCATGCCGGATCGTATGAAAGGCCGCCGACAGGTTGATCGCGATAATCATATCCCATTTTTCAGGCGGAAATTCGTCGATTGGGCTGACATGCTGAATGCCGGCATTATTCACCAGAATATCAAGGCTCCCGAACGTATCGACGGCCTCCTGAACCATCGCGCCGATCTGATCGGGTTTGGTCATATCCGCACCATTATAAATGCACCGGACGCCCATCGCCTCGATCTCTTTGCGGATAGCATCGATTTTATCCGCATCGCCAAAACCGTTCAGGACGATATTCGCGCCCGCACCTGCAAAGCCATGCGCGAGTCCTAACCCGATCCCGCTTGTCGATCCTGTAATCAGAACCGTTTTGCCTTTGACGTTGTCATGCATGGCGCTGCCTCCTTTATATAAATGCGATATCCATGAATTCGCGCGTTTCGCTCTTCAGCAAAGCTTCATTCGTCGTTCTGAGCCGCTCAATCAACATCCGGATCAGAGCGCGCACGATAGGATCGCTCCCTTTGAGCATAGAGGCAAGAGATTCAGGCGTAATCACGTAAAGGGCGCTGTCCTCAAGCGCTTCGACATTTGCGCCGTAAAACTCGCCTTCAAAAATAGCTGTTTCCCCAAAGATACTGCCTTCGCCAAGGACTGCCAGATCAACGCGTTTTTCGCCGTCCTCCAGAAAAACACGAACCTTGCCGGATTGAATCATATAGGCCTTGCCCGCCGGATCACCCTTGGTGACGATCCGCTCCCCAGCCCTGTAATTCTCATGTTCCGTGTTCATAATTCCCCCTGTACTCACATGTAAAACGCAGCGCGCGAAAGACTCTATTTTAGGACGATCAGGGGCCGCCGTCCAGCGAAGGACTAAACTTTCGCACTTGCATTTGCATGCAGCCCCAACGGATCGTCCGGATCGATGCCATCCATAAACTGTTTCGACAGATCAACGTTCGTTGTCTGATAGACCCGCCCGATCCAGTTATTGACGATCGCCTTGGAGGTATCCCGCCAGCTATTATCGAGCCGCTCCATCATCAGCACCTCAGGAAACGGCGTCCCGGCCTCTCCACACGCCAGCTTCTCCCGGTATTCGTCCAAAATCGCGCGCGATTGTAAAGAGAAATAATTCTCCGGGAAGGGCGGATAATCCTCTCGCTCCCTATCCGTGAAACGCAACACTTCGCGCTTATACTCTTTGAGCAGGCTATGCGTGTCATATTCCGGATGGCCCTGAAAGAACACAAAACGGAACCCGTCTGCACTGGTCGCCATATGCACGCCGGCCTCTTTGCTCTCGGCAACGATCATCGCCCCGGCCTCTTCAAGCTGCGCCCGCGTAATCTCGTTATAGCGGGAATGCGGGACAAAAAAGCGCGTATTCACGCTCTGCATCAGCGGATGATCGGGCATCGTCGCGCGGTGCGGATACACACCCCAGAGCTTCGCACCCATCGGAGAGCGCTCAATCCCGTAGATCTGGCGTACGACCGCATGGGTGGCAAGGCAGGAGCATAAAACAGAGGTCACATGCCCCTGCGCCCAGTCCAAAACCTCGCAAAACGGTTCCCAGAAAGGCTCTTGCGTAATATCAGGCTGGGACACATTCGTACCTGTCAGAATCAACCCGTCCAGCCCGTGTGCGCGGATTTCCTCAAACGGCGTGTAATAACGCTCGATATGCGCCCGCGCTTCCGATCCACGTTCGATTCCCTCGATATTGAACAGGTGAATCCGCAGCTGCGTGATCCGGTCGCTATTGCCGATCAGCCGGATAAACTGGCGCTCCGTAGCCTCCAGCGCGCTGTCCTGCATCATGTTCAAAATACCGATATGGATCGTGCGGATATCCTGCGTCTCGGCCCGCTCGCGAGAAAGAATCTCCTGCCCTTCTTCCCGCAGACGACCATAAGAGGGCAGATCGGAATAAGCGACGATTGGCATCAGCGCGCCTCCTCTTTCTGCTTCTGCCGCAGAGCCTCGGTAATTACACCCAAAAAGTCGCTCTCGCTTTTAATACCGCGCAGTGCTTCGGTTGTGACCGTGCAGCCATATTCGTCGGCGATCGCCTGATATTTCGGCAAACGGGCGTAAAACAGTTTCGGGAAGATTTTCCGGTAAAAATCGTCCGGTTCGATCAAAGCCACATACTCCAGCCCCTCTTCAGCCATAAACGCCTTCAATGCGGGGCGGAAGAACGCTTCCGGGTAAAAGAGCGGCTTGGGATAGGCCAGCGCGCGCTCGAACAATTCCTTTTCATCCTTTTCACTGGCCTTGAGATACAGGATCAGCGTATGGGCAGAGAGCGCCTCCAGCACGTCCCTGTTATCCAGTTCGCACAGGCTTCCGGTCGAATCGCACAGAAAATGCGGCTGGCCGTACTGATCGCGAGCCTTTTCAATAAAGGACGGCACATCGAACATGGAACGAATTTCCGCCTGCTTGTAAAGCTCCTGACGGCGGCGGAACTCCCCTTCCGGCATCCCGCCCGATTCCGGATTGCCGATCATGCCCAGAAAGGTGGAAACCGGCTTAAGATTGTCAATCGTGACATTGTTCTGGAAGCGGATCGTCCCCGATTCCAGCAAATCCCGTACGAACGGGACGGCCATGGCCTGCGCGCGGATATTTTCGATGACGGGGCCATCCAGATATTCCGCACCGATCCGGTAATCCGCCGAATAATGAAACCAGCCGCTCTCCCCAAGTATGGAGGCCAGAGTCGTCTTTCCGACCCCGGACATTCCCATCAGGGTCACGGCCTTGTGCGGCTGTTCCAGAAATGTTTCGGCCCTGTAAATCATCAGGCGTCTGTTATAGGCGAAAGGCCTGAAGCTTGCAAGGGAGAGGCGGAAACCTGGCAGCCAAAAAACCCCTGAAAATCCATGCTTTTAGGTTTGGTTTCGAGGGTATGACCTGCTATAAAGAGTCGTTCGGGGAACGCGAATCTCGACCCATAAAAACAGAGTAAAAACAAAAGGTTACATATCCATGAGCAAAGCAGGCGCGGAAGAGCGTCCGAAAGGGACGGAAAACACCTCATACGGCGCCGAATCGATCAAGGTTCTACGCGGGCTGGAGGCCGTACGGAAGCGGCCCGGTATGTATATCGGCGATACGGATGACGGGACGGGCCTGCACCACATGGTCTATGAAGTCGTCGACAACGCGATCGACGAAAGCCTTGCAGGCCATTGCGACCGGATCGACGTGATTTTGAATGCGGACGGCTCTGTAACCGTCAAGGATAACGGGCGAGGCATTCCGGTTGACGAACACCCGGAAGAAAAAGTTTCGGCAGCGCAGGTGATTATGACCCAGCTCCATGCGGGCGGGAAATTCGACCAGAATTCCTACAAGGTTTCCGGCGGGCTGCACGGGGTTGGGGTCAGCGTCGTGAACGCCCTGTCCGAATATCTGGATTTGAACATCAAGCGCAACGGGCATGAATGGCATATGCGCTTCCGCCACGGCGATGCGGGCGAAGATTTGAAGCCGATCCGCGACCTTGAAGATGGCGAGCGTACGGGGACACAGGTGACGTTCCTGCCCTCCACCGAAACCTTTACCCTGACGGAATTCGATTTCAAAACGCTTGA
>JAGRKA010000061.1 GCA_020442475.1 Alphaproteobacteria bacterium
CGCTGATTATTCCGGCGAGGTCCCCCGGCGCCGTTATTTCTGCTTCTCTGGCGCCTGCCCGCTGTCGTTCCATGTCTCATCGCTTCATCCATTCATGTTTTTGTTTGGTCATAAGCACACGTACACCCTACATGATTTTAGTACGTATGGCTACCCTCTGGCACACTTGTTTACAAACTCTATACCGGGTTTTTTCTGCGGGCGGATCACTCATCGTTTTTGTCCGCGCCAACGAGGATCAACCTACAGCGATCCGCTTTTGTCGATCAACAGGGCCGCAAAAAAAATAACTACTTATCCCCACTCGATATTTCCAAGGCCCGCGGCTGGCCTGCCAGATCGCGATGTACGTGTTTTACGAGAAAGCCAGATTCTTCCGCGAGTCGCACTGCGCTTTTTTCCTGATCGAATCCGATTTCAAAGAGCGCTTTTCCGCCCTGATTTATTAGGCCAGAAAGACCTGAAAAAATGTCCCGATAGGCTTGCAATCCGTCTTCACCTCCATCCAAAGCCAGAATCGGGTCGTAAAAGCGCACCTCTTCGTCCAGTGTCGGGATCACATGATTCGAGATATAGGGCGGATTCGAAATAACCAGATCGAAAGATTCGGCCAGCGCAGCCCCCCAAGCGCCACAGACGAAATGCGCCCGGCCTGCCACGCTGTTACCGGCGGCATTCCTCCGGGCGGTATCAAGCGCCCCTGGCGACAAATCGACGCCGACCCCTACCGAATCCGGCCATTCCGAAAGCAAAGCGATCAGGATACAGCCCGACCCTGTCCCCAGATCGAGGATTTTGCGTGGCGGCTCACCCGGAAATGCAGCCAGAGCCGCCTCAACAAGCGTTTCCGTGTCCGCCCTTGGGTCGAGCGTCTCAGGAGACAGGGCGAATCTCAGCCCCCAGAACTCCCGCTCTCCATAGATTCGGGACAAAGGCTCCCCCCGCCTGTGCCGTTCCAAATCCTCCATCGCGCGCATTTCATCGACAATACGGCCCGGATCAGCAATCAGATCGCCGTAATCAGCATCGGCACGCTTACGCAGAACGTAAAGCGCATCAGATTCGGATAAAGCCACCCGCAGGGTCTTGTAGAGTTCGTCTAGCGTCATGAGTCAAACCATAGCCTTTAAGCATCAGGACTTAAAGGACATGCCTATGCCGTCACGCGCCCATATCCGCCAGCGCGGCGGCATGGTCTTCGGTGATGAGGGCCTGCGTGATTTCCTCCAGAGCCTCGCCCCGGACGATTTCCTCAAGCTTGTAGAGCGTGAGGTTGATTCTGTGGTCGCTGACACGCCCTTGCGGGTAGTTATAGGTCCGAATGCGCTCTGAACGGTCGCCGGAACCAACCTGGCTTTTGCGCTCCTGCGCGCGTTCATCGGCCAGCTTTTGCCGCTGTGCGTCATAAATACGGGTAGCCAGAATTTTCATCGCCTTGGCCCGGTTTTTATGCTGGGAGCGCTCATCCTGCATTTCAACGACAATTCCCGTCGGCAAGTGCGTGATACGCACCGCGCTGTCCGTTGTGTTGACGTGCTGCCCGCCCGCCCCTTGCGAACGGTACGTGTCAATCCGCAGATCCTTGTCCTCGATATGAACCTCAGCCTCTTCGGCCTCCGGCAGAACGGCTACGGTCGCGGCAGACGTATGAATCCGTCCGCCTGATTCCGTCTTGGGCACGCGCTGAACCCTGTGCGTCCCGGACTCGTATTTCAGCATCGAGAACACATTACGCCCGGAAACTTCCGCAATGATCTCCTTATAACCGCCCAGATCGTTCTCCGAAGCGCTGATAACGTTGATCGTCCAGCCTTGCCGCGCAGCAAAGCCCTTATACATAGAGAACAGATCGGCAGCAAAGAGCGCGGCCTCGTCTCCGCCGGTCCCTGCGCGAATCTCTAAAATCGCGTTTTTGGAATCGTCTTCGTCCTTGGGCACGAGCGCCATACGAATCTTTTGCTCAAGTTCCGGCATCCGCACCTCAAGCGCCTTGAGGTCTTCGGCGGCCATCGCCTTCATCTCCGGGTCAGTCAGCATCTCCTGAAGGTCGGCCTTTTCGGTACGTGCCTTCTCAAGCTCGTCAATGGCTTGCACGACCGGCTCAAGCTCGGCATATTCCGTAGACAGCTTCACAAAGGCCTCGCCCGCCAGATTTCCCGCAGACATCAGGGCCGCCAGCTCTTCGTGACGTGCTTTGATCGAAGCGAGTTTTTCCTGCATAGACATGGGAAACAGATATGACCTTATTCAGCGGTGCGATCAAGCGTGTTTTCTGGAGCGGAGCGATTTTCCTGCGGCACGGCACCTTCCTCAGGCTCAGGTTGCAGGGCGTACAAATTTTTGAGCTTTTGAGCATCGAGCGGAATATTGCGCCGGACCTGACCTTCTTTTCCCAAAAACGACAGAGCCTGCCCGTCCACCTCAATCGCAACGCCACCCGCATTCCCCAAAGCCATCGTCAGATCGGGGCGATCCGGCACGAAATACTGATCACCCGCCTTCAGAACGCGAGATAAAACCGCCTTGCCGGAATCGTCGCGAATTTCAACCCAGCTATTTTGCAGGATATTGAGGATAATTCCACGCGGCTCAGCGACCTGCACAGGCTCTGCTCTTTGCGCTTCAGCAGCCTGACCTGCGCCCTCCGCAGAAGTCACATCCGCCCCTTCGACGCCAGTTTCATCAGGCGCCCCGGTATCCAGAGGGCTCTGCGCTGCAAGTGCCGCCATAGAATCATGTTCGCTCTGAGCGATAATCTCTTCCGACACAGGGGGAATGCTCTCAACAACTGCACGTTCAGCTTTTTCTTCTTCTCCTCCGCCTTGCATAGACCACCATATGCCGATGGCCAGAAATCCGACCAGCACCGACAAAACGGCCAGCCACAAAGGCGGCATTCGGTTTTCGGACACAGCGACAGGAAAGTGAAGATCCGGTGCCGTCCTGCGCTGGCTCATCTGGCCGCGGAAAAGCTGTACAATTTTTTCTGAGTCCAAACCAAGATATTCCGCGTAGGTCCGCACGAAGCCAAGCGCATAGACTTGCCCCGGCAGCCTATCCGTCCGGCCTGTTTCTATGGCCTCGATCATTTCGGCGCGGATACGTAAGGCTTGCTCGACATCCTCGAAAGACAGGCCGTAATGGAGGCGTGTCCGAGCAAGAATCTCGCCGGCGGGCAACTCTGGAGGTGGCGGCGTTGGAGTTCGATCTTTATGAAGAGCCTGTCCCATGATTAAAACGCACTATACCGCTTTCTTTTTCTCTTCCAGGCCATAAGCCGCATGCAGGGCGCGCACAGCCAACTCAACGTAATCCTCCTCGATCAACACACTAATCTTGATCTCAGAGGTTGCAATGACCTGAATATTGATCCCTTTTTCCGCCAACGTTTCAAACATCTTGCTGGCTACGCCGGAATGGGAGGTCATACCGATCCCGACGACAGAAACTTTAGCGACATTGTCGGCAGTAACGATTTTCGTCGCCTTCAAATCGGCCTGCTTGCCGATTACCTCTTGTGCGCGGGCCAGCTCGACACGAGGCACAGTAAAGGTCATATCCGTGCTTTTACCGTCCGCCGAAACGTTCTGCACGATCATATCCACGTTAATTCCCGCCTTGGCCAGCGGGGTGAAGAGTTTCGCCGCCACGCCCGGCACGTCCGGTACGCCCAGAGCCGTAACTTTCGCTTCGTCGCGGCTATAGGCGATGCCGCTTACCACTTCCTGTTCCACGATATCTTCCTCTCTTGTTACCAGGGTTCCCGGCAGATCGCTGCCGATATGATCTTCAAAGCTCGAGAGCACCTGTATCGGCACATCCATTTTCGCCGCAATCTCGACCGAGCGCGTTTGCAAGACTTTTGCCCCCAACGAAGCCAGCTCCATCATTTCCTCGTAGGAAATCTTTTTCAGCTTGCGGGCCTGCGGTACGATGCGCGGATCGGTCGTATAGACCCCGTCTACATCCGTATAGATATCGCAACGCTCCGCACCGAGCGCAGCCGCCAGAGCGACCGCCGACGTATCCGAACCGCCGCGCCCCAGCGTAGAAATCCTGTTCCGGCCCGTAACTCCTTGAAAACCCGGTACAACCGCAACTTCGCCTGCATCCAGACGCTTATGCAACTCTTCCGTCTCGATTCCCTCAATCCGGGCCTTGCCGTGCATCTCGCTCGTATGGATCGGGACCTGCCAGCCAAGCCAGCTTCGCGCAGGCACACCATGCTTCTGGAGCGCCAACGCCATCAATCCGGCTGTCACCTGCTCACCGCTGGAGACAACCACGTCATATTCCCGCACATCGTAAAGCGGACTGATCTTGCCGCAATACTCAACCAGTTGGTTGGTCACACCGGACATAGCGGAGACGACCACAGCGACCTTATGGCCGGCAGCGACTTCGCGCGCGATTTTTTTCGCGGCGATTTCTATCCTCTCAATATCGGCTACGGAGGTTCCTCCGAATTTTGCAACGATCAAAGCCATTTCTTTTCCGGTGGCATTGTGGTTAAATAATCCTGCTAGAGCACAGATGGTTTAGATTGAGTCGGGCGCAAGGAGCGATGCGTACAAAGACGTACGTAAGCGACGCAGCAACGCAATACAAGCTAAACCATCGAAGCTCTATTTACAGGAAAGATGCCGTTTATGTCCAGCAATGTTAGCAAAAAAGAAATTGCGCACTTTTCTAAAGATTCTCACCGCTGGTGGGAGGAGGATGGGCCGTTCGCGCCTCTGCACCGGCTGAATCCAACCCGGCTATCTTATCTCAAAGCACAGATCTGTGCGCGCTTTTGTCGGAATACGGACAGCCTGCGGCCCTTTGAAGGTCTGCGCGTTCTGGATATCGGCTGCGGCGGCGGGCTTGTTTGCGAGCCGCTGACCCGACTTGGCGCGTCCGTCACCGGGATAGATGCCGATGCGCAGGCTTTGAACACTGCACAAGACCACGCCATATCATCCGGCCTCGACATAAGCTACAAGCAAAAACTTGCTGAAGAGCTACGGGATCGCTACGATGTGGTTCTCGCGCTCGAAATCGCGGAGCACGTCCCCGATCTGACGGCCTTTGTCGAAAGCTGCGCCAGACTTCTGGAGCCGAGCGGACTCGCCATATTCTCAACACTCAACCGAACACCGAAATCTTTCGCGCTGGGGATTATCGCGGCGGAATATGTTCTGCGATGGGTACCGCAGGGTACACATCACTGGAAAAATTTTGTCCGTCCGTCCGAGCTCGCCCGCGCGGCCCGCCATGCCGGCCTAAGACCGGAAGACGTTACCGGCCTGATTTTCAACCCGCTGAAACGGGACTTCACCCTCTCCCGGCGTGATCTGGACGTGAATTATTTCATGAGCGCGGTGAAGGCGGATTTTTACGGATAAACAGCTAAAGTAACAAGGAAAGCCCGCGCCGTAATCGCAAAGGAATCATTCAATTTTCGTCATTCTATAGGGGATCAGCTGTATTGCAGCTGTGAAAGAATGAACTTTAACAAACCGAACGCACGCTTCGCGTCTTGGCGTCTTTGCGATGATGGGGAAAGCCTCAAAAAACTTCCGAAATAAAACTTGACAATACAGGAATATTATCCTATATCTGCTTCTAGATCGATCTGCGCGGGTGCAGTCGAACATCGCCGGCCAAGAGACTTTTCCTGCTCTCATAAGTCCTGCGCCAGATAAGCCCGCGCCCTACAGGATTTGCGCGATAACGGGCGCGTCCGTTTTTATTTAAATACAAAGATAAACAAGACAAAAAACCGCAGAAAAGAAAGAAGAAAGATAAACCTTACCGGCGCAGCTGATCCCATATCTGATAGGCTCTTTGCTCCTGAGCAGAAAAATTGGCATCACCCTGTTTAAAATTAGGAATGGTTGAAGCCTGACCGACCAAATTTTCCCATATCTTATAAGCCATCGATTCGTTGGCATCCTTTCTTTTCCATAGAGCACTTAGCTCACTAGCGTTTAAATCCCTATCGGCGGGGTCATATTTCCCGATTTGCTCTCTGGCCCTATCCTGTGCGCTCACAACAATTTGATGAATGCGCTCGTCTTCTTGGGAAAAAATCGTTTTAAGTGAAACAGGCTCAATAGACTCTAGTGTTATAGTCTTATAGAACTCTTCTAGAATCACCGTGGCATTTCTATTCTGCAGCGGATTCCACAAAACCGTAAGATCATCCGCACTTCCGCCATCATACATAAATTCACCTCATCTCTGTTTTCCCTAAAACACAAAAAGATATTATCTACTCAAAAACATGCCTTTTCTGCAAGAAAAAACCGTTTAACCTCTATGCGGCGACACTCTCTTGCGCAGGCACATAGGATTGCAGGGCTTTGCGCATGATCTGGCGCGGCACTGTGGAGTAAAGATGCTCCTCCTCCAGAGCCTCCTGCAAACCGTCATAGCTATAGATGACATTACTGGACGAGCGCAGTTCGGAAAATACGACGAGCGCACCTCTCCATGAAAAGCGCCAGAAAACATTGCTGCTGCGCATATCAAAATTATTCATTTTTACCCCCCGTTTAGAGACTGAATATCTGCATTCCTGAGAAGGGATATTACAGAAAATATAAAATTATGTCAAATATTTTCCATTTGGCCTTACGGTACAGGAGCGCTATACAGGAGTCCATGGATACGAGTTTCGCTATTCTCGCCGTTCTGGCAATGCTGTCCGTTCTGGGCGTCCTTATTTTGGGCTTGTATTCCATGCTCAAGGGCGGGACGTTCAACGACAAGCATGGCAATCGTCTGATGCAGGCGCGTGTCTATCTGCAAGCCCTTGCGCTGGCCCTGCTGGCTTTGGCATACTTTGCATCTCGAACCTGAGAGGAGTCCCGACCGACCATGAAAATTCTCGTCCCCGTAAAGCGGGTTATTGATTACAACGTAAAAGTCCGGGTGAAAGCCGATCAAAGCGGCGTGGATCTGGCCAATGTCAAAATGTCCATGAACCCGTTCGATGAAATCGCGATCGAGGAAGCTGTACGCCTGAAAGAGG
>JAGRKA010000062.1 GCA_020442475.1 Alphaproteobacteria bacterium
GTGCCATCGGGCGCATAAAAAATTCCGTATCCTGGCGGACAGATACCGCTATCCGCACTCCCGGCGCAGCGTGAAATTCTCTATCATCGCAGGCATTACAACTCTTATGACAGGGTTCTGAAAACAGAACCTCAAGAAAAACTGCACCTGCCGCAAAATTATTCTACTTTTGCAACAGGTCTAATCATCTTTTTCAAGGATTTGCCAAGAGGCTTTCAGAATAATGTCTTTAAGTTCATCGGGGGTGTGATCCCTGCGTCTGGCCATGGTTTCTCCTACTTATCTGTCTATAATATATTTATTATGAACACAGTTCAATTTTTTATTGCGCAATGTTCAAAATTCTGGCACTCTATAAATTGAACAATGTTCAAAATATGAGTTGGTTTATTAAATACCACGCTTTAACAATATGATAGGTTATTTGCTATGGAGCTGATTTTATTGCTTTTTGTGCTAGTCACATTTTTTATGCCGTGGGTAAATCACTCACGTTTCGGTTTGCTGCCATGAATTACGAGCAGATTGTCAACATTACCTAAGCAAATTACTTATTTTCTGAAAGAGGGGAAGTTTAAGCATGAGTAATAATGTTTTTATCAATGGTTTGGGGGCTTTTTTACCCGGAGATCCTGTTCCTTCATCCGAGATGGAGGATTATCTTGGGTGTATAAATGGCAAACCTTCCCGGCATCGTGCATTGGTTCTACGCCAGAATAAAATCAAGACCCGGCATTATGCGCTGAATAAAGAGGGTGAGCCGCAATATAGCAGCGCGGACATGGCTGCTGAGGCGATTAATCAAGCCGTACAAAATTCAGAAATTTCAAAAAACGATATTACGTATCTAGCATCTGCGTCAACGTTGGGTGATGTGCTTGTGCCCGGTTTAGCTTCGCATGTACATGCGAAGCTAAAAATCCTACCGATTGAGATCGCTAATTTCCAAAGTGTATGTGCAAGCTCTCTAATGGCTATTAAAACAGCGTTCCTGCAAATAAAAAGTGGAGAACATGAATGTGCAGCTGTCTGTGGCAGTGAATTTGCCAGCCGTTATTTCAGGCCGGGTTTTTATGAAGGTACAAATCAAGTTAATGAGGATGGAAAGCTTTCATTGGATGCTGATTTTCTTCGCTTTACGCTTTCGGATGGCGCAGGCGCTCTTATCATGGAAAGTGGCCAGAATACCAAGGACTTATCCCTCAAGGTGTGCTGGATTGATATCCGTTCATTTGCGGATCGTTTTGAGACGTGCATGGTTGGAGGCGGACGTAAACAGGATGCGGGCATGAAGGCGTGGGGCGATTATAGCGATCCGGCTGAGGCTAAAAAAGACGGAGCCTTAATGCTAACGCAGGATTTTGATCTTATGAAGCGCATGATCCCGGTTTGGGTATCGCATTACCTTGACCTTATTGATCAGGAAAAAATCGTGATTGATGAAATTGACCATGTTTGCAGCCATTATTCGTCGCATTCCTTGCGTGAAGAAACGATAACCCTTTTAAAGAAGACGGGTGCAATGATTGACGAAGAAAAATGGTTTAGCAACCTCTACAGTAAAGGAAATACCGGATCGGCTTCGATCTTTATTATGTTAGAGGAGCTTTACCGCGAAGGTGGTTTGCAAAAAGGTGAGAAGATACTGTGTCACGTTCCTGAGAGCGGACGGAGTGTAAACGGATTAATGCTATTGGAGGTCGTATAATGAGCATCATGACAAGCGAAGAAGTAATGCGCGGTTTGATGAAGGTCTGGGGTGATTTTTCAACCCGGCTGGACACCGTGCCTATTTTAGAAAAACTCAACCGTGGCAAGTTTCGTCTGGAAGATTATAAGCTTCTATTGATGAACCACCGTCAGCAGGTAGTGGAAGGTGGGCGATGGATTGCTCTTGCTGCCTCCAGCATCGATGTGCAGTATTTTGAAATGCGTGCCAAGTTTTTAGAGCATTGCGTTACTGAGCATCGTGATTTCAAAATGTTGGAAGAAAACTATGTGTCGGTAGGCGGTAAGCTCGAAGATATTCAAAACGGAGAGAAAAATATCGGCACAGAAGCCCTGAATGCCTTTATGTTCCACCGCGCTTTACAACCCAATCCGCTTAGTCTTCTTGGTTCTATGTTCATCATTGAGGGGTTAGGGCAGCATAAAGCTGGTGAATGGGGGTGCGCTATCCGTGATCAGTTAAACCTGAAAGATGAGCAGGTCAGTTTTCTTCTGTATCATGCCGAACATGACGATGGTCATATGGAAGAGTTCGATGAAGCCCTTAATTCAGGTATTTTGGACATAGAGAGTATGGGGCATGATATTATCAAAACCGCAAAGATTACGGCACGGCTATACCAGTTACAGCTAGAGGAAATTGGCAATGTCTAATATCACCTTTGATCCGGCAACACATGATATAAAAAATCCTGACCCTTGGTTGGCTTTGGCTCTCGATCAGAGTACCTTCTTTGATCAAAGCGCAAAGGACGCGTTGCTCAGAAATAACGGCACTTGGTCAAGGCGTGTTTTATTGCCTATTGTGCGTCCTATAGCTCGTTCATTTATTGTCATTTTTCGTTTAATCAGGCTTTTTGTCCCTGAGGCGTTGGTGTCGTCCAAAGCTCTTCACAATACAATTTGCTGGGGCATGAAAAACTTTGTTTCCAAGGATGCTAATTACCTGATTTTAAGGCATTTCAATATGGGATCGCAGGTTTTGAGATTTCTCAACGATAACCTTGCAGATGGAAGCTTGCGCGCTCACCCGTTATTGCCAAAAAGCATTGAGGATTTAAGGGATAATGTTTTTGTGCAGCATGATTTGAATATCTATAACTTCGTGATCGAGCTTAATACCCATTTGAAAGAGAGAAAAAGCCGTATTAAGCCTCTTCCTATCGAAGATATAGATTTTTCAGCCATTCAGGATTTCGAAAATGAAATCGAGGATTTGCCTGATAAATGGCATAACTTTCTTGATCTGCAAACAGCGATTGAGCTTTATACGCCGCTCTTCGCGCTTTTGTTATCAAGGGAAGATTTCGAGCGTGCCAGCAACTCCTTGCAGCTTGATGAAACTATTGCCGTTTACGCAGCCACCATGTTTAACAAAGGCGAAATCATGGGGCTTGTGAACAACAAGCACCCTATGGTGCCGCTCTCTACGTTTGAAGCGGGGTTGCGGCTTATGCTTCATGGTGTGGATGCTGAGAATTTATACGGCTTTATAAAATTCGTGCGGGATCATGCGCAAGATATTGATAATCAACAAAATGAGATGAGAGCATGAATTATACTGACCTTATGAAGTTCTTTGGCTGTGAGCCGCTTGAAGGTCAATTTCCTACGTTTTCCGAATTGAAAAATAAAAATTTTAAGTAGATCACAATGGGGCGTGGTGTCTATTTTGTAATTGATGAAACAAAGCCAGCCGACCCCATCGCTTATATTGGTATGGCTTCTACGTCGCTCAGAAGTCGCATTAAAGCACTGGTTCTAAAAAAGGATAATCATAAAGGTGGCTCTGATATCTGGTCATTGCCTCACTATGATGATTTGCGTATCTGCTGGAAGGTGGACAAATGTGCTCGTGATTATGAAGCCGAGTTTATAAACAGATATAAGAAAATTCATTCAAAACGCCCCTTTGCCAATAAAAAAGATTGAGGCATTTTTCATTTTCTATAGATCGCCGCCAACAAAATGTGGAATTCCATCTTTCCCACTTTTCATTCTGTCGAGAAGGCTCCCTTCGTTCATTAATGGTAATCCCATCATATGTGCAATCAAGCATCCGGTTGCGTGTTTAGCCTTTGTGTCATAAGAACCATTTCGTTTTGGATTTTGAAATAATCTTTATCGAAGCCCTCGCGTGGTTTTAGGTCTATTCCTTGTAGGTCATGCCCAGCCCATGCGCCATTATCTCCTCTTCTCCAGATGGTTTTTAAAATTCCGATATGGTCTGTCTCTGAATTTTCCATGTGAAAGACTTTTAGGGAAAAGCTAGGTTGGTAGCGGTGGAGAGATTTGAACTCCCGACACAAGGATTATGATTTGGCCTGAGGTGTCTTGCGAGCTGTTTGGTGCTGTTCGAACTTGTTATCTCTAAGGCAAGATAGGTGTGGGTTTTAGGCTCTGGACTTGTAATAATTCGTTCGAACCTTTTCAAATTAATTCACCGCCGCTAATACCCCAAACGTTACCCCAAGTTATTATTTTCTTGCAAAACTAGCTAATTTTCATATGCAAAATCCACAATTGACCCCGATTAATTTTTTTGAGTGTTTTAAATTTAAAGATAGGGTGAGTAAGTTTGTTCGGTTGAGGCATTGATAAGCCCGGCTCGTGCTAACACATTTTTTACGGAGCTTTTGAAACTTCCTAGTGTTCGATAGGCGGTATCCGCCATGTCAAATGCAACATCTGGATAATCAGGAAAAACCTCATGCCCATTCAAAGGTAAAGTGCCTGTTTGTATTTGATGTTTTTGAGCTTGCTCGACGACCAAAGCATCAATGCGTCTGCGTAGTGTTGTTTTTTCTTGTGTGTTTCCGCCACGGGAAAGCCATTCTCCCCAAATGTTCCAGTGTTCATCTTCAATACCTTCAACAGGGCCAGAAGTCGTTTGGGGCCATTTCCGATGATTTTTTAGATGGTGCATAATGTGAGTGTCAATCAAGGCTAATGAAATAGCCGGCCCCTCCAAAACACCTTGTTCAATGAGGACGCGGCGCAATGATGTTTTTCCTACACTTTCAATATTCTGAAACCCCTCTCCCACTTGTTCAAATGTGGTATTTGGATAATCTGGCAATGGCCCCGATTGTCTATTAGGGGGAGTTCCTGTTGTATCTTTGAATTTCTGTGCTTGTTCAGCTATTTTACTATGAATGAGTTTTGCAATGGAACTATCGCCTTGCAGACCCCTTTGTCCTCTTATTAACAGTCCATCCCATCTTTTCCAGTTTTCACCATGTATATCATCAATGCTGCCACTTTCTGCACCAGGCCAGGATTTATGTTTTTTTAGATAACGCAAGCAATGTTCAAAAATAAAACTTTCAGAAAGAAGTGTTTCACCCTCTATTAAACTCTCTTCAATTAAAATCCTTTCTAGGGTTTTCTTTCCTAAGCCTTTTTGAGCTTGATAGGCTTTATCAATCATTTCAAAAGTAATATCTGGGTAGTCAGGAAGAGCCCCCGAGTCTTTATCAGGAAAATGCCCATGGTGTTCGTTGTATTTCTTAGCCTGATCGACAACAAAGGCTCTGATAACAGTAGAGACAGAGTCTGGCCGCCCTGTTCCTTTATTTGTTCTTTTTAATCGCAAATCCAAATTATCCCAACGAATTTCGGATTTGTCTGATGTGGGCACTTTTAGCGATCTATTCGGCCACCTCTTGTAGCCCTTCTTTCTGAAATATTGAATAATCTCTCTCAAAGCAAAGTCTTCAAGCGTAATGTCTTCTTTTTCTTTTAGTTCGTTTGCAGTAAAAATCTCATTAAGAGATGCTCTTGCTACACCGGTAAGATTAAGAAAAGAATCTTCGAGCATTTCCCATGTAATTTCAGGGTATTCTTCTAATGCTCCTGAGTTTCTGTCTGGAAGCGATCCGTGCTGCGTTTTGTGTTTCTGAGCTTCGTCAATCACGAATTGTTTGGCTAATTTGTACAAACTCTGCCCTGTCTTTACCCCTCTTCCCCCTTTTTGGAGGGCGGCGTCCCAATTTTGCCATTTTTCTCCAGCTAATGTTTCTACGCGCCCTGAAATTTGTTGTGGCCATTTTCCACCGTGGGCAATGAAATGGAAAATCATATGTTGTAAAATCATCTCTTCAGTCAAAGGCGTTGTATTTTTAACTCTACCTTGTTCATATTCGTAAAGATCAATTTTAGAACCAAGAACGGACGGTCTGTTAGCTGGCACAGGTGTTATTCGATCCTGTCCATAAGCTAACAAGTTGCATATTCGTAGTGGCCATTTAGCCTCAAAAGCTACGTCTTGCACGCATTCAAGCGCTCTTAACTCATTCTTGGTATGGGACGCCCAGACGTTTGTATGCAAGGGCTCTTGGCTTACAAAGCTTATCTCACCATATTGGTCACATATTGCAACTTGTTTACCTCCTAAGCGTGGGATTTCAACGATTACGTATGGAAGTTTACGGACCTTGTTTTCAAAAACTTTGCCGACACGAATAATCATATCATCTGTATATACACCGATTGTATTAAGTTCTTTGATTAATATGGCTAGACGAGGTTGTTTTCGGAATTCAGTAATATTCTCATCTAGCCTTCCACCATCCCCGCCAGATGGAAAACCTCTGTCAGTTAAAACGTATACGTTTTCACTGTAATCAATTCGCGCTCCACCAATGCTTAATGTGTTTAACAAATCTTTTAGGCCGGATATTCTTGAAAGCATTCCATAAACTACGTTATAGGCATGGCCTAATATATCGGATATCGTATTGAATTCATTTTTTAGGCGTCCAGATTGTTTTCCAAAATCAACTTCTAATTTTTCATCAGGAATATCGTTATTTCTAGCGCGGACAAATTCTTCCATAAGAATGAGATCGCGCATTAAAACTTCATAAGTTTCTTCTGAACCTGTAAAGCTGTTAGCAGCATTAAAGGCATCAGAAACAAGGCCATTATACTCCTGTTTCTCTTCGCCAGAGAGAATGTATTTTTTTCTTTTAGTAACCATATATGAGCGCTGTTTTACAAAATGCGCACGAATTTATAATATTATAGAAAATAATGCAACTTTTTAAAGGCGGCAGGGATGCTTGAGTGCGATAGCGTAAGAGGTTGGTGGTGTTTTACTCTTTTGTTTCGATGAAATGTTTTGGGGCTGACACCTGACTTTAGATAAGTTAGGGGTTATGCATGTACGTAAAGCATTGTAAATTAACACGTTATCAGCAATTAAGGCTGATGGAATACTTCGTCGCAGGTACACCGGCCAGAACGGCGGCCGATCTGGTGGGT
>JAGRKA010000063.1 GCA_020442475.1 Alphaproteobacteria bacterium
GCTTTCATGCCTGTTGAAGTGCTGATGCCGGCGCTGTCGCCAACGATGACCGAGGGCAAGCTGGCCAAATGGCTGAAGAACGAAGGGGATACGGTCAAGTCGGGTGAAGTCCTGGCGGAGATCGAAACCGACAAGGCGACGATGGAGGTCGAGGCCGTTGATGAGGGCATCCTTGGGAAGATCCTCGTCCCTGCGGGGACGGAGAACGTCCCGGTCAATGACGTGATCGCCGTACTGCTGGAGGACGGTGAGAGTGCGGATGATATTGACGTGTCCGTCTCCCCCTCACCCGTTGCAGCTAACGCTTCTGACGAAGCGCAAGCTTCACTGCCCTCTTCCTCAGGGCGAGGGGCGGGGGCAGGTGAGCAACCTGTCGGTGCTATAATAGAAAACCGCGATATCCTCTATGCGCAAGGCGCTGTGATTGAGCCGCCGCCTTTTGATGAGGCCGCTTTCACAGATAAGCAGGAAATGACAATCCGTGAGGCGTTGCGCGATGCGATGGCCGAGGAAATGCGGACCGATGAGCGCGTATATCTGATGGGCGAAGAGGTTGCCGAGTATCAGGGCGCTTACAAGGTGTCTCAGGGGCTTCTCGATGAATTCGGCGCGGAACGCGTGATCGATACACCGATTACAGAGCATGGTTTTGCGGGGATTGCCGTCGGCTCGGCCATGAACGGCTTGAAGCCCATTGTCGAGTTCATGACGTGGAACTTCGGGATGCAGGCGATCGACCATATCATTAACTCCGCGGCCAAAACGCTCTATATGGCGGGCGGACAGCTTGGTTGTCCCATCGTCTTCCGTGGGCCGAACGGTGCGGCTTCCCGCGTGGCCGCTCAGCATTCGCAATGTTACGCGAGCTGGTACGGGCATGTGCCGGGGTTGAAAGTGGTTTCCCCATGGTCGGGTGCCGATGCGAAGGGCTTGCTCAAGGCGGCGATCCGCGACCCGAACCCGGTTGTCTTTTTGGAGAACGAACTGCTCTACGGGCAGAGCTTTGAAGTGCCGACAAGTGAGGATTTCGTGATCCCTCTGGGGCGTGCGAAGATCGAACGCAGCGGCAGTGATGTCACGATTGTGGCCTTTTCTATTATGGTCGGGAAGGCTCTAGAGGCTGCAGAAGTGCTCGCAGAGCAGGGGATTGACGCGGAGGTTATCAACTTGCGGACCATTCGCCCGCTTGACCGCCATACGATTTTGCAAAGCGTGAAAAAGACGAACCGGATCGTCACCTGTGAGGAGGGCTGGCCCTTTGCCGGGATCGGTGCGGAAATCGCAGCCCTGATCGGGGAGCATGCATTCGATTATCTCGATGCGCCGCTCGCCCGCGTCTGTGCGAAGGATGTGCCTCTGCCCTATGCGGCAAATCTTGAGGCTCTCGCCCTGCCGCAAGCGGAGCATATTGTTAAAGCCGTCAAAGGAGTGTGCTATGCCGATTAATGTAACCATGCCGGCGCTGTCGCCGACGATGACGGAAGGAAACCTCGCCCGCTGGCTGAAAGCGGAAGGGGATAGTGTTGAGGCTGGGGACGTGATCGCCGAGATCGAAACCGATAAGGCGACGATGGAGGTCGAGGCCGTGGATGAGGGAATCCTCGGAAAAATCCTCGTTCCTGCGGGGACGGAGAACGTGCCGGTGAATGACGTGATCGCCGTTTTGCTAGAGGACGGAGAGAGTGCGGAGGATATTGACCCTTCGTCATTGCGAGCACCAAAACAAAGTGGGAGCGAAGCAATCCAGAGCGAAAAGAAAGATTCTGGATTGCCGCGTCGCGCAAGCGCTCCTCGCAATGACGGTGAGCAGGATGATAGAAACAAAGACGACAACCGCATTTTCGCCTCCCCGCTCGCGCGGCGGATCGCGGCAGAGAAGGGGATTGATCTATCGAATGTGAAAGGCTCCGGCCCACGCGGACGGATCGTGAAGGCGGATGTCGAGAAGGGGGCGCCTGCTGCGGCTTCGAAGCCGACCTCTCAACCGGCGGCTATCATTCCCGAAAGCGGTGTCACGGAAATTCCGCATAACAATATCAAGAAAATTACCGCCAAGCGTTTGCAGGAATCAAAGCAGACCGTTCCGCATTTTTATCTCACAATGGATTGTGTTCTGGATGCCTTACTGGCCGCGCGCAAAGACATTAATGATGGCGCGAACGGTGCGTACAAGCTCTCCGTCAATGACTTCATTATCAAGGCCGCAGCCATGGCGCTTAAGGCCTATCCGGCGGCGAATGTGTCCTGGACCGATACGGCGTTGCTGCAATATCACAGCGCGGATATCTCGGTTGCAGTGTCTACGCCCAACGGTTTGATTACACCGATTGTGCGGGCTGCCGAGCATAAGGGGCTGAAAGATATTTCCGCTGAAATAAAGGATCTGGCTGGCCGCGCGCGCGAAGGCAAGCTGAAACCCGAAGAGTTTCAAGGTGGGAGTTTCACTGTCTCCAATCTGGGCATGTACGGGGTCAAGGATTTCGGGGCGATCATCAACCCGCCGCAGGCCTGCATTCTGGCGATTGGTGCCGGGGAGCAGCGTCCGGTCGTTGAGAAAGGTGAGATCAAAATCCGGAATGTCATGAGCTGTACGCTTTCCGTCGATCACCGGGCCGTGGATGGTGCTGTGGGCGCGGAATATCTGAAAATCTTCAAGAGTTATATCGAAAACCCTGTGAACATGCTCGTCTAGCGCACGTTCGGAAAGGTCGTCGTCATGATCGAAAGAAAACCAATTGTTGGAGTAATGGGCTCCCATGAGCAGACATGGGAAGAGTACGCCGCACCTGTTGGAAAGCTTTTGGCGCGGCGAGGGTATAACCTTCTAACCGGGGCAGGGGACGGTGTGATGACTGCCGTGGCCAAGGCTTTTGTTGAGACACCGGACCGGGAGGGCGTCAGCATAGGCATTTTGCCTGCGGTAGATTATCGCGGGCAAAAGCTCTCGGAGGTCGAATATCCAAATCCTTATATCGAAATTCCGATGATTACGCCGCTCAGCGCCAAGGCGCAAAACGATGTCATGCCCTATAGCCGCAATCTTGTGAATGTGATGAGCAGTAAGGCGCTGATTATCCTGCCCGGTTCGCACGGCACACGGAACGAAGTCTCTTTGGCCCTGATGTATGACAAGCCTCTTGTCATGTTCGGCCCGGACGAGGCCTTCGCTAAATTCCCGGAGGAGCCCTTGCGGGCGGATCATATTAATCATGTCGAGCAGTTTCTCGACGATGTGTTTGGAGAGAATGAAGAATGAGTGATAAATCTTTCGATATTATCGTGATCGGCGGCGGGCCGGGCGGGTACGTGGCGGCAATCCGCGCGGCGCAGCTTGGTATGAAAACGGCTGTGGTCGAGGAAAAGCACCTTGGCGGGATCTGTCTGAACTGGGGATGCATCCCGACAAAGGCGCTTTTACGCTCCAGCGAGGTTCACCACCTGATCCAACACGCGGATGCTTTTGGTATCTCTGTCAAAGATGTAAGCTTTGATATTAAGAAAGTGGTTGAACGCTCCAGAGGCGTTGCAAAACAGCTTTCAGGCGGGATCGCGCATTTGCTTAAAAAGAACAAGGTCACGGTTTTCGACGGGCGGGCGAAGTTGCTGGGCAAGGGAAAGGTGAGTGTCGGGAAAGACACGCTCTCCGCTAAAAATATTATTGTCGCCACGGGGGCGAGGGCAAGGGTTTTACCCGGTCTGGAGCCGGATGGTAAGCTGGTTTGGACGTATAAGGAAGCCATGGTGCCCGACACGATGCCCAAATCCATTCTGGTCGTGGGCTCGGGTGCAATCGGGATCGAGTTTGCGAGCTTTTACCGCTTTATGGGCGCTGAGGTGACGGTCGTGGAGGTTATGGACCGCGTACTGCCCGTGGAAGATGAGGAAATTTCGAAGCTTGCTGAAAAGCAGTTCAAGAAGCAGGGCATGAATATTATCGCCGGTGCGCAAGTCACAAAGCTCGACAAGCAAAAGGACAGCGTGAAGGTCACGGTTGAAAAGGGCAAGGACAAGCAGGAAATCACAGTAGACCGGGTGATTATGGCGGTCGGGATCGTGGGGAACACGGAAGATATCGGTCTTGAGAACACGAAGGTCAAAGTTGATCGCGGCCATATCGTGACGAATGAATGGCTGGCCACGGACGAGCCGGGTGTGTATGCGATCGGCGACGTGACAGGGCCGCCATGGCTGGCGCACAAAGCGTCGCATGAGGGGATCATTTGTGTCGAGAAAATCGCCGGGCAAAAAGACGTACACCCAATGAAGAAGGGCGATATTCCCGGCTGTACCTACTGCACGCCGCAAATCGCTTCTGTGGGGTTAACGGAAGCCAAAGCCAAAGAGGCGGGTTATACCGTGAAAGTCGGGCGTTTCCCGTTCATGGGCAACGGCAAGGCGATTGCGCTGGGAGAGCCGGAAGGGCTGGTCAAGACGGTGTTCGACGCCAAAACCGGGGAGTTGCTCGGTGCGCATATGATTGGCGCGGAAGTGACAGAGCTTATTCAGGGCTTTGTCATCGGGAAATCTGCGGAATTGACAGAAGCCGAGTTTATGCATACCGTCTTCCCGCACCCGACGCTCTCAGAGATGATGCATGAAAGCGTCCTGGACGCGTACGGAAAGGTTATTCATTTTTAGATGAGTGAGCTTATTTCTCTTTTAAGAATGTATCAAAGTGTTCTAGCTTTGGTAGCTGTTGTCTTGGGAGGGGGGTCTTTTTTGTTTTGTGTTGTTTTTTATGATCAGCCGTTAGAATACCTTCAGGAACATACTATTTTTGCCGGAAAACATACGTGGTTACCTTTTGCGCTGGGATCTTTTTTGATTGTTAATATTGGTTTTATTTTGATGTATTTGTTTATGTATTTATTAGATTTTATAAAAAATGTTAGTAGTGGGAAATGACCTACAACCCTGAACTTTTAGACAAAGCCAAAAGGCATCCTGAGAAGCAGAAGAACCCGGACAGGCCTGCCGGGCGCAAGCCCGACTGGATTCGCGTGCCTGCACCGCAGGGGAAAATCTATCAGGAGACGCGGGATATCGTCCGTAAACAAAAGCTGACAACCGTATGCGAGGAAGCAGGCTGTCCCAATATCGGCGAATGCTGGCAGCAAAAGCATGCCACCTTCATGATTATGGGGGAGGTCTGCACGCGGGCCTGCGCGTTCTGTAATGTCGCGACTGGCAAGCCTGAGGCGCTCGATAAGCTTGAGCCTTTGCGCGTGGGCGTAGCCGTAATGCAGATGGGGCTGAAGCACGTCGTTGTAACCTCCGTGGACCGTGACGATCTGCCCGATAGCGGTGCGGATCATTTCGTGAAAACGATTCAGGCGATCCGTATGAAAAGCCCGGAGACGACTGTAGAAATTCTCCCCGGCGACTTCCGTGGCCGTATGGAGGATATCGATAGCGTCATCGCCGCGCGGCCCGATGTATTCAATCACAATCTGGAGACGGTGCCGCGCCTTTACCCGACGATCCGCCCCGGTGCACGGTATTTCCGCTCACTGCGCCTTTTGGAACGGGTCAAAGAACTGGACCCTCAGCAATTCACGAAATCCGGTCTGATGGTCGGGCTTGGCGAGACGAAAGAAGAAGTCGGGCAGGTCATGGACGACATGCGGGCCGCCGGGATCGATTTTATCACGATCGGCCAGTATCTCCAGCCGACGCCGAAACATGCGCCGGTTGAGAAATGGTGGAGTCCGGACGAATTCAAGGATCTGGAGAAAATGGCACGCCGCAAGGGATTTCTGATGGTCTCAGCGACACCGCTTACGCGCTCCTCCCACCATGCCGGAGACGATTTCGCAAAACTCAAAGCCGCCCGTGCGGAGCAATTGGCGAAACAGGCGGCTGAGTAGCCAATGCCGACCCACGCTGAAAAACGGAACCTCCCTTATACGCCGGAGCAGCTATTTGCCCTTGTGGCACAGGTAGAAAAATATCCGGAGTTTTTGCCCTGGTGCCTCGCAAGCCGGATTACACGGCGGGAGGAGAAAGCATTCTATGCCGATCTGGTCATCGGCTACAAGATGGTACGGGAGGGATTTTCGTCAAAAGTCACACTCAGCACGCCGGATCACATTCACATTGAATATCTTAAGGGCCCGATGAAGTATCTGTCGAACCATTGGCGGTTCATCTGCGAGCCAGACGGGTCATGTACTATTGATTTCTTTGTCGATTTTGAGTTTAAAAATGTTGTTCTTCAAAATCTTATGGGGCTTTTTTTTGAAAAAGCTGTAAGAAAAATGGTTGAGGCATTTGAGGCGCGGGCGGTTGCGCTTTACGGGGATTCGCCGTCAAAATCCGGGTAGCGGTAGGATTTTTCAATTGCCTCACCGTTTTCCAGCATCTTGAAATCTGTTGTCAGTGCGCGGTTGAGGCGCATCTCATCCCAACCGGAAATATGCAGAATGCCCAGCATTTTATGCGGTAGGAACGGCTCAACAAAGGCCTCGCGCTCTTCGCTCCAAAACGGTTTGAACTGGCAGAGCCAGTGGCACCATGCGGGTAGAAACTCAAATTCGAACCCTTCCAGATAGCACATAACGCCGAGGCAGAGCTGCTCGGCGGTGAAAACTTTACCTTTCGTCATGGCCTGCACGACGAGTTCCTGCCAACGGCTCCAGTGCGGCGCATCTTTATGCAGGGCAAAGGCTCCGGCCAGCAGAACGTGATAGGGCATCAGGGATTTAGCCGTTTTGAAACCAAAGGCCCGCAGGGCGTTAGAGAAGTAAAAACCGCGTACCTTATAGGGGAACTGGCCTAGCCATTTGACGCGAATTGCCCGCGGATAGGCGCGGTCCACCTGCCCGGTGAGAGTGATTTTTTTGCGCTCTGCTCCTTGCAGAAA
>JAGRKA010000064.1 GCA_020442475.1 Alphaproteobacteria bacterium
TGGGTTTTGTACCGTTTTACTAGAAACGTCACGACTTTTTGGGCGTGAGCCTTGGACATAGGCCGCGAACCCAGTCCTAAGACTGAGGCGCGACACGTTTCCGGCAGTGTCAGATGCCGCTAGTAAAGGGAGTACAAATCCCAGTCGCCCCAATACAGAACGACCACCGTGATTAGTAAGTGGAAACGCTAAAAATTTCAATGAATAAAAAGGATTTAGCCTTAATCTGGAGTAAGCGTCCGGTGTTGGACGCCTTACATGGTTAAGGGTTGGTCGGTATGATGCCATCAGGATTTAATATCATGATGGAGAAAGCATATGGGATTTGTATCCGTAGAGACAGAAGATGAGGCGCATAGGGCAGCGCTTGAGCGCATCGCCGGAGAATGCGTCATCCGCATAGAATTTGAGAGCGGTCATAAAATCCATATCGAAGGCTCCGTCCCTGCATTGGCCATGGCTGAACTGGTTCGGGCGATTGCATGATTTCCATTCCCGCCAATACAAAAATCTGGCTGGCCGCCGGAGAGACGGATATGCGCAAAGGCTTTTCCGGTCTGGCGGCGATGACGCAGGAGGTGCTGCATAAAGATCCATATAGCGGGCATTTGTTTGTGTTTCGCGGCAAGCAGGCTGATCTGCTCAAGATGATCTGGTGGGATGGTAACGGCGCATGCATGTTTTCCAAGCGTTTGGAGATGGGGCAGTTTATCTGGCCAAACACAAAACGCGGTACGGTCTGCCTGCGGCAATCGCAACTTTCCATGCTGCTTGAAGGAATTGACTGGCGGGTTCTCAAAGAAAATATCAGGCCGCTCAAAGCCGCATAAAACAGGGGTTTTTGTGCGTTTTAGGCTATCCATTTTTGCGCCAAGAGGATATACTTACAGCTATGTTGAGCGCTGCTGAAACCTTGTCCGACGACCCTGCCATATTGAAAGATATGGTCGTGGCGCAAAGCGCAGAAATCCATAACCAGAATATCCTGATCGAGAAACTCAAAGCCCAGCTTTCAGGAATGCAGCGCCATCGTTTCGGGCAATCTTCGGAGAAGCTCGACCAGCTTGAAATGACACTGGAGAATGCCGAGATTGCGGCTTTGCCCATAGAGCCAGCAAAAGAACAACCAGCACTCGAAGAAAAGCAAAAGCCGGTGCGTAAAGCACTACCGGAACACCTTGAGCGCATTGACGATATTCTTCCCGTACCGGAAGAGAGCTGCAAAGAATGTGGCGGTCATCTTCGTCCCCTGTCCGAAAGCATCACAGAAGAGCTGGATTATATCCCTGCGCGTTTTGTGGTGCGGCGGATTATCCGGCCTAAACGTTCATGCCGCGCGTGTGAAACCATCCATCAAGCGCCGATGCCCACGCGCCCGATAGAACGTGGCCGCCCGACCGCAGGACTGCTCGCGCATGTGCTGGTGTCAAAATATTGTGACCACCTACCACTTTACCGCCAGTCACAAATTTATGCGCGTGAGGGGATTGATCTCTCTCGCTCGACTTTGGCCGGATGGGTGGCGCAGAGTGCGCAGCTTCTTGAACCACTGGCTGAGAGCATTGGCAAGCACGTCATGGCGGGAGATGCTATCTTTGCCGATGATACAACCACGCAAGTGCAAGCACCCGGTCAGGGTAAAACCAGGACAGGACGGATATGGGCTTATGTAAGGGATGAACGGGGCTATAACGGAAATGCGGCGCCTGCAGCCTATTACAAATACTCCCCCGACCGCAAAGGTGCTCATCCGCAGGAGCATTTGAAGGGTTTTAGTGGTTTTATGCATGTTGATGGCTATACAGGCTATAACGCAGCGGTAGAAGATAACAATATCACCGAAGTTGCGTGTTTAGCGCATATCCGGCGCAAATTCTTCGATGTGCATCAGGCTAATGGATCAACGCTGGCGCTAGAGGCGCTAGAGCATATTGCGAAGCTCTACCAGATAGAAAAACAGATCAAAGGCCAGCCACCGGATATAAGGCGGCAGGTCAGGCAAGAACAGGCCGAGCCGTTACTACAAAAATTTGAAGATTGGCTGCATCAAACACACAAAGCCATATCGGGTAAAACGCCTTTGGCGGCGGCTATTCGCTATGCCTTATCACGCCTGCCAAAACTGAAAACCTATCTGGATGACGGACGGCTGGAGATTGATAACAACGCTGCTGAACGCGCTATGCGCCCTATTGCTTTGGGGAGAAAGAATTACATGTTCATGGGATCGGACGGTGGCGGCAAGGCCGCAGCCATCCTCTACACCCTGATTGAGACTGCCAAAATGAACGGCATCAATCCGCAAGATTGGCTCACCGATGTTCTCACCCGCATCCCCGATCACTCAATCAACAAAGTCGATGAGCTGATGCCTTGGAACTACGTATCTCATAAAATACAGTCATCATCGAGCATATCTGAGGGAATTCTAACCAAAAACTATGCATGACAAAATCCTTATGTTAGAAACGCCATCCATTCTACAATTAAAGGAAGAAAATAAGAAATGACTGAGTACAAAACTGGTTTATATATTTCTCATCCAAGAGCGTTGTCTACGGCATTTGTTACGGCCTTAGCTCAACCAAAAACAGACGGTAATCAAGGGGTTTTACCTGAAAACTGGATGGATGATCCCTTACAGTACCAAAACGCTATTGTAGTTTACCATCCCATAAGGGATGTAATAAGAAGAAGGGACAAAACATCTATATCTGTAGCGCATCAAGAGCTTTATAACTACAAGCATGATATTTTTTGCGGAGCTAAAGCTGGAAACCAGTACAAAGATAAAAAGTATGGTGGGATCGCGACCCCAGACACGCCTGTTGTATTTCGGGAATCTGTCGGGCCAGAAGACGAAACTACTGAGCTCCAGATTTTTCCCAATACGGATGTAATGAAGTCTTTGCCCGTGGTTGTTTCTATACGCCGGCCAAAAGATTTTATCACATCTCATTTAAAACTATGGCCAGAGGATCCGATTGATAATCTTGAGAAATCTTACCTGCACCTAATTAAAACATATGAAGCAGTTGCAGAAGCTGGCGGTGATGCGATGCTGATTACGGCAGATCATATTCGACAAAATCCACGTGTAACGATGGAAAAGGTTACCGACCATTTGGGAATCTCGTTTCATGAGGGAATGCTAAAATGGGCAAATATCAACAATAGTGACGTTATTACATTTGAAAATAACCCTTTCATTTATTTGTACGATGAAAGTTACGATGATCAATCTGTAGTGCGAGTTAAGCCATGGTTTGACAGTGTCAACAATAGCAAGGGAATTGATGCGCGTATTACGACAATCAAAGAAACTGTAATTCCAGAATTTTTTAATTCAGAAACAAAAGATAGAATTGAAAAATTGGACGAGTCTTACAAATCATGTCTTGCTATTGCAAACAGTGATTTGTTTGTAATTTCATCTCCGTAACCTCATGGCAATGTTCAATGGATGTTTTTTTATCACTATTGACCTATTTTTCGATACTCGCACTTTTTGCCCTCAAGCCGGGGCCGGGCGTTCTGTTTTTTGTATCCATGACCCTATCAGACGGCCCTAAGGCGGCATTGGTAACAGGCTTGGGTACAGACATAGGACACTGTATTATACTGTCGTGTTTACTTCTAGGCTTCAACATTATAGAAGCGCATCCAGATGTTGTTCTAATTATTCAAATCAGTGCGTCATTGTATATTGGATATTTAGGAGTGCTGATTTTGCTAAATAAGCAAAAAAAACATAAAAAACGACATACGCTGAAAACCAAAAGTAACCTGACACGAATCTTGAAAGGCATGGTATGGGCATCTACAAACCCCACAAACGCAGTATTTTATGCTGCTTTGGTTCCTGTACTTATTTTGCAAATAAGTGATTTTTCAATTTTTCATATTTTATCATTGTCTGTCTTAACGGGAATTACTTTTTTTATAGCGCGGTTACCGTATATTTATTTTGCTAATAAAGCTCAAGGTTATATCGTTCAAGACAGTGTTAGGCAGAAACTTAATATGCTATCTGGAGGCGTTTTCGTTTTTGTATCTATGATGTTCTTATTTTTTCTGGTTCCTGAAATTTCAAAACATTTCTAGATATTCATACAATATCAAACGCGTGATCTATGTGGATGTAAGGCGACCAGCACCGGACGCTTACAATCTGGAAATGTATTTCGTACTTGATTAGGAGTAATTTATCTCCTCTTTAGCAAGTGAATTTATAAAGGCTTGGAATCTCGGTCATAAAAAGTTAATTTTAACACTTAATCAACAATTTGATAAAGGATTCGCCATTTTATGGCGTGATAAGGCCGTTTTTGAGTACATATTTAACGATAGCAGAACAAATTTTAGAAGACGCCGCGCAACCGCTTACGGCAAAGGAAATACTGAGCCTTGCTTATCAAATGGACCTAGTACCGAGTAATCTTTACGGTAAGACTCAACATAAAACTCTGCAAGCACGGATCAGCGTCGATATTCGTAAACGCGGTGATGAAAGTGCTTTCTACCGCACGAGCAGAGGCGTGTTCTTTTTAACAAAGCATAGAAATGCCCCGTTTCTGACAGAAAAGCAGCAGCAGGGAATTCATGCACGCCCACGTTTTCGGGAATTGAACAGGCAGCCTGTTTTGAGTGTCGTATCTGACAATGTTAAAACCCATTCTGATAAAAAGGGGTTTATTGAAAAAAGCTACTTTAAAGAAATTCTATCCTACGCATCTGTGAAGTATTCAAAGCTTAAAGAGCTTAAGAAAACCGGAGACTATCCCGTTTGGGCGTTTGTGGTGGTCAAAAAGGACGACACAATACTTACATATCGTCATGGGCGATATAGGGAGAGCCGCGATGGATTTCTGAACCAGAGAACAATCGGATTCAAAACGCTCGTGAATGCTCAAGACAAAACATTCTTAGATAATGAAGACTTTGGCTTAACAACAGCAGGGCTTGTTTCAACGTATGCTGATCTGGGTGTGCCTTTAAAAACAGTCAACGTCGATCAAGAAAAGAATAAAGCCGAAATGGAGTTTTTACTGGCTTTCGACGACTCTGATGAGACGGAGCTTGTCTGCATACTCACGTATGATTGTCCTGACTGGTTGGAGCCGTTCAAAAGACGTTTGGCCATAAATGATTTATCTTGGCTTAAAACATCACATGCGCCGAACAATTTAGAAGATTTCGATGAATGGTCTCAAAAGATACTTCCGGAGCTTTTTGCAAAATATAATGCTAAGCAAAGGGAGGCGTCATGACGCTTCGTTTTATAAACTCTACTAATGAAAAGTATATTCTTCACATGTTGTTGAGAGGAGGCGATGAACAACAAGAAATCTATTTGGAAAAAATATGCTCGCTGATAAATAAAGGTATCATCTTACAGGATAGAGGATTTGGAGTAGCCGTTAAAGGATTGTTGCAGTCTTCAAATAAGCGCGTGCGCCGTTGGGCTTTTAATGCCATTGCCTTAATGGGGCAAAGAAATGGTCGTTCGTTTGTTCCAGCGGTTGAAAATGCAGTTAAGCAGTCAATGGATGATCCTATATTGCTTGCATATGCTGTTGCCGCTCTGTTCTCAGTTACAAACGATGATGTTCAAACATTCAAATTTTTAAACGATAACGGGATACCCGTTGAAGGAGCGTTGCTTGTCGCCTCGGCACGTTTCAGTCAGGAATGCGCTGCCGATCTCTCAAAGAGGAAAATAGATATAGATACGGCTGATGAAGCTGTCTTACAAAATACCGCAATCCTTGTGGGTGTTGAAAAAGTGCCAGATGGCGTTTTTTCTGATCGACACCCCTATAAGGCAGTGATCGGCAAACTCAATAACCACGATGACAAGCTTGTGCAGCAATATTCCGTTTGGGCTATTAGCGAAAACCCACATTTGACAGTATCAGATTTGGGGATCAAAATTATTGATATAGAGTCCTTCCCACCTAACGTAAAAAAATGGCTTTATCGGCTGTTAGCTTCGGATACAGATAATGCATCTCAAAACCGTGATATCTTGACTATTGGAAGCAATGACGATGATGTGGATATAAGGCAAAATCTAGCATCAGGGCTGGCGGAAAGCTATTTTCCTGAGCTTGAAGATATAGTTTTACCATGGTTCGCCGATGAAAAAGACGAAGAGATAAAGTCATTGCTTTTAGAACATATGGCGACATTCTCTGGGAAATCTAATGAATACGAAAACTCGGTTATGGTTGCTTATCAAGCGGCTGGAAAAGAGTCTTCTCAAAGAATGCGACTTGAGGCTGCGGCGGAACAAACAGAGATTTATCCAAAAATGAAAAGGGTCGCTTTACAACATGAAGCTACCTTTTTTTCAAATGGCAATGTAGGAGGACTATTTATGAGCGACAACTCGACCACCAACCAATTTATTATAAACGGCGATGGCAATCAGGTTTCTGGCGTAACGCAAGCCAAAATCTTAAAAGACGTGACAATCAAAAATGTGCAGGAAATTGAAGATACGACTCTTCGAGAGCCGTTGGCAGAACTCATCTCCACGATTGAAAAATCTGATGCAAAGGATGATGTAAAAGCACAGGCTTATAACGAGATAAACGACCTCGCTAAGAACCCTAAGCCGGAAAGAGCAA
>JAGRKA010000065.1 GCA_020442475.1 Alphaproteobacteria bacterium
TGCAGCGCTCCATCCAAATCTGTTTTCTTTGAGCATCCAGCCTAGGAGATTTGGCCGTCCGGGTAGGGAGCTTTTATCATGAGCATTGATGACAGCTTGTGCCCATATTCTGAATCCCGGGTCTTCTTTGTATTCCGGCAAGCTCTTCAGGTATTGTGCAATCATTTCCTGTTCGGGTATTGTCGCTAAATCCCCTTTGCCAAAGAGCTGCTTTGCCCGCTTGAGGTATTCAATCGCAAATAAGGCTTCGCTACCCCATCCTTTTTTTTTCGCTTGAATTAACCTTCCGGCGTATTCTTGTATGGCGGTGCTTTCCCACTTATTTCCGGGAACATTTTTCAGTCCACCATTTTCATCTCTCAGTGTATAAAATTCTATAATATCGTTCTGAATGAGGCGTTCAAAATTCTCAGTAGAAAGAGACAAATAGGATGCTCGAATAGTCTTGGGAGATAGCCTCTGGTCGTCGTAGAGACCTTCTTGTATTTCGAACTCAAGGAGCTGTCTGTACTGAGCCGAGACATGGATGGAATCCATGCCCGGTTCTTTGCTGACTTTTCTTTTTTCCACAACTTCCTTGGGCCATAAACCTTCGTGCTGGATGTATGATCTGTTTTCATCAAAACTGGCTCGGAAGAGGCCGTAAACTGTATCATCAACAGTATCTAATGTTAGTGTTCTAATATCTTGCGGCTCTTTGGCATTGCCGTAGAATTGAAGCTCTTTGCGTTCGATGGCTCGAAGTGTTTGGATCGCTTCATCAGCATTTTGGCCACCGCTCACTTTGCTCAGGTCATCCAGCGTATTATCCCAATGGTCAAGGTGATTGAGCAGCTTTTGCCGGTGGGTTTCATTGAGGCCGTGCCCAAAAAATTTTCTGGTTGGTTTATAGGCATCACTTGCAACTTTAGCCCGGAGCTTGCGGATATTTGCTCTCGCATGCTCCAGCTTTGTCCCGTTCTTTTTTGCAAAATCTATAAAAGCATTTTTGACTTCGGTGTCTGCCCAACCATCTTTTTGAGCGATGGCAATAACTTTATCTTGAAGTTCCCGGATAAGTCCTTTTTCAACAGTACCTTTCTTGATTATCTTGGGCAGATGAAGTGGGAGCCATGTAATAGGTTGTTCTGCTTGAAAGTAAGGCTCTCGTTTTGATTCTTTTTCTACAAATTTACTGACCAGCCCAAGATCTTGGAGGTGCGTGTCAACGGCATCGATGACAGGGCGTGTGATCTTGTTACTGCGGTTGACATCTGCCTTTGGAGAAAAGAGTTGCTTAATGCTTCCGGTAAAAGCAACTCGCATATAAGCGAATATCCGTATCCAGTCTTTCTCGTTGGCCATATCGGGAAGTTTGATTGATGGCATCCCAGCCTGTTCTTTTGCGGGCGTTTTGCTTGGCTCCGGCGGGGGAGGGAGGGCTGTTGCCGCTTTTTCAGCCTCCGCTTCCGCGCGTGCTTTCGCGGCTTCGGCGGCGGTGTCGAGTGTGCCCTTCAGCGCAGTTTGCTGTGTCTCGATCTCGTTCAGCTTGTGCAAATGGTCGGTGACGGCCTGTATGCGGTTGTCGATGGCTTTTTGGTGCCCTGCGTGTGTCTTTATCTGTTTTTTGGCATCGGCAATAACAGTATTTATACTGATAAGTGTATCGTCCAGATCCTTCAATTGGTCCGGGGAGGCGTTCCCGGCTTTAACAAGCGCATCTCTTGAGGCTTTGATGTCCTTTCTTTCACGGGCAAGTTCCGCAAAATTATCCAAAAGCGCATCGGCTTCGGGAAGATTTTTCCGCAGTTCCTTGAGTTCGTTAAGCTGAAACTCAAGGTCCTGCTTTTTCTGTCCACGCTTGAGAATATCCTGTTCAAGCGCTCCCAATTTTTGACGTAACCTACCTTCAGGGGCATTATCAAGCCAACTCTGATTTTGGAGAGTTCTCTCAAACCGGTCGTAGGTCTTTTTCGTATTCCGGAGCAGTGCTTCGTCATCTGCCGTATTCTTAGCCCACTGCGCATGTTGCTCCTGGAATTTTTTACCTTGCTGTTTTCTGGCCAGCTTTTTGGCTTCATTGCTGAGTTGCTTAATCAGGTCGTTGATAGCATTCCCGCCGTTCATGCCGAATGTTGTGCTGGTCCTTCCCCCCGGAACGACATTTCCATTCGAATCGAAACGGATCGGGCGCGTATCAAGCCATTCTACGGGGTTCCACGCCAGATTATCGGCGAGTTTGGCGAACTCGCTTGAAGCGCCTTTGATTCCTGCCTTGCCAACCCCGCCGGCAAACGGGAGGGCCCAGCCGAACAGGCCGCCCATCCCTGCGCCCATCGCGCCGCCGATAGCCGTATCGGAGATTTTGTATTCGTCCTGAAAGTCTGCTGCGATCTGAACGTGTTGGCGGCGGTCCGCATCTATTGATCCGAAAACCGAGCCTGCAATCGCGCCGGAACCCATGCCCGCGAAGGCTAGATTAGAGGTGGCGGCCTGCGCCGCCCGCTGCCGGAATGTCATTTTGGCCGCCGTTGTCGCCGTGGTTTTAGCGCCTTCTTTAACCATAGCGCTGGCCCCGAAGGTCAGGGCCGTTTGCAGACCCTTCATGACGCCGGCCTGAATCCCTTTGGCGGCAAGGAAGCCTGTCCCGGCGCTTCCGACCATCAGCGCGAGGTTGACCGGGTCCACAACAGATTTCCACAGTGCCCGGCCAAACGTGCCCCAGGTCCAGTCTTTCTTCTCATAGACCTGCATCATGTACAGGAGGGCCTGTTGCTGCTCCGGCTTGGCGTTGTACAGGTCGTAGGTGGCCTTGCCCATCTCGTAGAGCTGGAAGTTGAACTCGGCCATATAGGTGATCCCGGCCTTGCCCAGCTCTTCCTTGATCTGTTCCTGGCTTAAACCTTTTTTGGCGAGTTCACCGGCGCGTTTTTCCCATGCGCCCTTGCCGTATTTCATGTCGTAGACGATTTCGGAGGCGCGCTGCCAGCTTTCACTGGCGACGACCGCTTCTTCGGAAGGGTCGTCTTCCATCAGGATCGAGAAATCGTACCCGCCGTTTTCGACAGCGAATGTGGAGAGTTCGCGCGCGGATTGTTCGGCGTTCAGCCCTTCTTTCTCAACGCGCTCGGCCCATGCGCCTTCGCCGTGTATCTCGTTGTAAAGGTCTTCGGCGCGGGAGGCCCAGAAACCAAAGGGGGTTTGATCGTCTGTTTTGGGTTCGATCACACCGGGTTTTGGCGCGTCCGGAGACGGGGCCGCTTCATGGCGCTGATGGCCGCGCGGATCAATCACGATTGACCCGCCGCCATCCGCAGGAATGCGGAATGTGCTGAATTCGTCAGGTTTAAGGAGCGTGTCTACCATCGTTCACACCCTTGAATTTGTTTTTATTGTTTTGTTTTTTACCGCTATACATATCTTTTCTGATCTTATCGTTGTTTGTTATTCGTTTGTTATTTCCGGGTCGTCTTTATTGGGTTCCGTGGTTATGCTGTAACCGCTTCCCAAAGGTTTGCCCGGATTTGAGTGTTCGAACGAGCGCCATAATTTCGGTTCTTCAACATGGTCTGCGCCGCCTTGAGAGGCCCATTTCATAGGGTTGTCAAGCGCTGCCGTACCGTCGGCATTCAGCCCCATGCTTGCGTAAAGCTCGGCCACCCGGTCGGGGTTGTCGGCTTCGGAGGCGGTGTTAAAGCCCAGCTTAAATCCGTTTTTGTAACCGTCATACAGCCATGTCCCAAGAACGATCCCGACAATGGTCAGCAATGTTGAACTCCAAAAGCCGCCACCGGCCATACCCAATGCTGCGCCTGCAAGTGTGCCCCAGTTGATTTTATTTTGCAGTGTATCCTGAATGGCTTTCGTCGTGCTGCCGTCACTGCCGGAGAGTCTGGGGTTGAAGCCCAGATGTTTTTCCATCTGTTCATCGAGAAACCCTGTGGTCCCGTCTTTGGCTGTTCCCAACAACCAGTCTGTCGTTTTTCCATCTGTTAGCATGTGCGCGCCAGCCCCGACTAATGCGGTTGTACGAACCGGCCTCAGAAAAGCCTGTTTCAGGGCCCATGCAGCGGCTGTTAACGGCCATGCCATATTCCAAACACCCTTTCAGGCGCGCGTCTTCCTTACAACGCGGCGCCGAGATAATCAGGGCATGAAGAAATCGGTTTTTTCGGGAAAAGGATCATCCGTTTTCATACCCTCTGTTAAACGCTTTAACTCTTTATTTTTCTTATTATTCATAAGGACATAATACAGGATTATGGCCTATTTTTCAAACCCCATCATAAGGGGCAAAGTTTAACAAAAGGTTAATAAGGGTATTGTGCTTTGAAAAATATGAGTTTTTAGCTCTGGCGGACGTGATTGAGACCCGGTTTGGCGTGTATGTAAACATGTTAAAAGTCAATAAAGTTAAAATAAAAATACATTATTAATTAAATCTACTTATATTTATTAATGTAATAATTATTTACGTTGCATGAATTGTATATTTTTTACTTTTTTGTGAATTTTTTCTGTTTTTAGCTGTTGACATACGAAAATATTATTTTATACAAACTCACTTGTTAAATATTTTTGCTTTTAATAACTGAAAGGGTTTGATTTTTTATCTTTTCCTTATGGATGGATATACTTCAAAGAAAGGAACAATGAAACAGAATGCACAGACGACGACTAAACAAGGGCCAATTTCTTATGGCGCTGTCGTAAAAAGCGTTGGGGACATCCAGAAAAAGGCCGGGATTTCAGATGTGAAAATCAGCGGTGTTGCTCGGAAACGGCAGAAGAGGGGCGGCTTATTGAGAGCTATATTCGGCGCAGCTACACATAAAACGAAAACGCATGCCGTATCGAATATTACGGATTTACAAAAAGATTTTAGTGCCGTGCAGGCGCTTCAGATTACCGTGCAGGACCCGCAAACGGGGCAAACACTCGGCGATATCCATGTCGGTGCAAACCGGACTAGCCTTGAACAGAATATCGTGGATACCCGGGCTGCTGAGGACGAGCCTGTCATTGGCGATTTTCTGGCCGATGTGATGGTACGGATCCGCAAATCCCTGAAGAACGCTTTTGCGCCGTCTTCCGATACGGGCAATGGAGGGTTCACGACGACCCATCTGGGTGAAACCAAAGCTTCATGGTCCGGACCGAAGGCTTCCGCTGCTGCTCCGGCTATGGCGTAGGAGGCGTTAGCGAGGCCTCCTTCCCCCGTAGATGTTAAGGCGGCGCTGGTGTTCTCCTATAACCCTTTTGTCTAGAGGTTTGGTGGTTACAGAGCTGGTGCTTGGTGTTGTCCCGCCAACGTTGCGCCTGAAAGCCTCAGGGAGATTTGGGGTGCGCTTTCTGAATGTGTTGTCTGTCGTCATGCCTGATATCTTTCTGAAGGGGCGTAGATACGAACAGCCGCATACGCCTTGCATCCTTTTCCGGCGTTTCGTGTAGCATGTTTACGTATAAAAATGGAAGGGGAATTTTTGTGGCGGGACAATAACCTCATCCATGCTATATCTACCTCTATGAAGCACGCTACACAGAGCACGCATGGCGGGGTGACGACCATGGGGGAGTCACCGCCCTTTGCTTTGCAATCGGATTTTGAGCCTGCGGGGGATCAGCCGGCTGCGATCGCGCAGCTGTGCGCGGGGTTGGCGGACGGGCTGAGCGATCAGGTGCTTTTGGGTGTAACAGGCTCGGGCAAGACTTTCACCATGGCGCAGATTATTCAGGAAACGCAGAGGCCTGCGCTCATCCTTGCGCCGAATAAGACCCTCGCGGCGCAGCTTTACGGGGAGTTCAAGAGTTTCTTCCCGGATAACGCGGTCGAATATTTCGTGAGTTATTACGATTATTACCAGCCCGAGGCTTATGTCCCGCGCACCGATACGTTTATCGAGAAGGATTCTTCTATCAACGAGCAGATCGACCGGATGCGCCACGCCGCGACACGCAGCCTGTTCGAGCGGCGGGATTGCATCATCGTGGCCTCCGTGTCCTGCATCTACGGTATCGGTTCGAAGGAGGACTATCTCGCCATGACCTTCGATCTCCATAAGGGGCAGCAGATCGACCGGCAAGAGCTGATCCGCCGCCTTGTGGAGCTGCAATATAAACGCAACGATCTATCCTTTGAGCGTGGGGCTTTTCGGGTGCGCGGCGATACGGTCGAGCTGTTCCCCGCGCACTTTGAGGACCGGGCCTGGCGCTTTTCGCTGTTCGGGGATGA
>JAGRKA010000066.1 GCA_020442475.1 Alphaproteobacteria bacterium
TGACGAAAATTGAATCATTTTATAGAGGATCGGCTATATATAATCATTGCACTTGATTTGCAGGTTCTATCGTCATATGACTATTGATATTTAGTAAAATCAATAGGGCTGCGTTTTGATAAAACCCCAGTTTAACTTGCATCTGAATCCTGAAAAACCTCGCGCTGTAACCCTTGAGGAGGTGCTCCCTTTTAAGGACGCTCTTAAAGACGCGCTGGAGCGTTTCAGAGATAAAACACACGAGTTTAACGAGCAATCTCCGTGGCATGCGCTCGATTTTGGGATGGTGATTAGCGATACGGATGATTACGATCTCTTTGGAAGAAGCGGTTTTCATGCCGTGGAAGCCTTGTATTACAGGGAACGGCACTTTTCCGATAAACAAGGCATCGCAGTTATTTTTACAGGCGATTCTATGTGGCTGCGGGGAGTTAAACGATCGAAATACAAGCATACGGAATTTAAAAAAGATTGGGGAAGCCTGTACCATGTCCTTGATGGTATCTATAACCCGCCCAAGACAGAAATTAGGGACCGCGCTTGCTTTGTAGCGCCGAATATTAAGAGTATTGAGTATTCCGAGCAAGGCCTGAACAGGCTATGGTTCGAAATGAAGAAGACATTGTTGAGCGATTGTTTCCCGTCGAAATTTTCTGAAGATTTCCAAAGATATCTGGATCGTGAAACGAAAGCTGCACTGAAGAAAATTAATACTGAGATACAAGCCTTGGAGCTTGGTTCTCCTTAGTCCTGTCGATTTCGTACCATCACCGCCGCGAAAAAACCATCGGTTTTGTGGCGGTGCGGGGTCAGGCGCATAAGGGATTCCGTGCAGAATTCCGGGTAAGCCTTTTCAAGCGGATAGAGGGAGAAATCGGAGTGCCGTTCAAGGAACGTACTGATTTGCGCCTCGTTTTCCTCGGGGAAAAGAGAGCAGGTCGCATAAACAAGCCGTCCGCCCGGCTTAACCGCCCCGGCGGCCTTATCTAAAATCTCCGCTTGAACCGGGAGCAGCTCTTCAAGTGCAGGGCCGTAGGCATTCCAGCGTAAATCCGGGTTGCGCCGCCACGTGCCGGAGCCGCTGCACGGCGCATCGACCAAAACGATATCGAACGCGCCTTTCTGGCGTTTGAACCATTTGCGGTGTTTTTCCTCTGACAGCGGGCGGACTTCGATAATGTCAGATAGCCCTGCCTTTTTATACCGCCTGCGCCCTTTTTCGAGGCGTTTTTCGTCATTATCTGCGGCTACGATTCGGCCCTTGCGCTCCATCGCAGCGGCCAGCGCAAGCGTTTTTCCGCCGCCGCCCGCACAGTAATCAAGGACCTGCATACCGGGCTTGGCGCCGCAGATATGAGCGATAAGCTGAGAGCCTTCATCCTGTATTTCAATCCAGCCCTTGTGAAAGGCTTTGGTTTTGGACAGATACGCCTTATCCGCACAGCGCAGACCCCACGGGCTGTAAGGTGTGGGGGTGGTCTCAACACCGTCTTTTGCGAGCGATCTGGCCGCATCTTCACGGGAGATCTGGAAACTATTGACCCGTAAATCAAGCGGGGCCGGCTCCAGCATAGCCTTCATCTCCGCCATAAAATCTTTTCCAAAGCGCTTATGCAGCGTATCTGCGAAAAGAGACGGGCATTCGGCCTGAACGGCGTCCTTCATATCGGCATGAAGCAGGGATTTTCCGAGGACGCTCCGGATAAAGGCGTGTTCCTCTTCATCAATCGGTGCAGGCGCGTATTTGGAACCGTCAAACAGATCGGCAAACCGCTTTTCATCCAGCCCCTCTCCCAACGCCAGCCATGCGATAACACGGTGACGGGGCGTATCTTCAAGCGTATTGCGCTCCAGCCACCAGCCGATCCGGGCCTGATGCCGAACAATATCGTAAACGCGCTCTACGATTTCCTTCCGGTCTTTTGCGCCGATATAGCGCCGTGCACGCATATAATCGCCAATACGGCTATCCATAGGGACTTTTGCGTTTTCGAGGCTTTGCAGGATTTCAATCGTACTTTCAATGCGGGATGCGGGTTTAATGGGATATCTCCTGATAAAAAGCTTAGCTTCGCTGGTTATATCCGGTTTTCATGATATTGTAACGTATCATTATGCTTTCCCGAATGCGTAAGCGCCTTATATCAGTTCTAAGACTAAAACCAGACATACGGACGCCATGACACCGGAAGATTTTAAAAAACTGTGGACCCGCGAGGCCGGTAACCAACCGGGCTTAATTCTTGACGTCTTGCCGTGTGAAGGGCTTGTGTTGAGTAGTGCAGGTGGCTGCTAGCTATTAACTCTCTGTCCGGTAATTTGGGGCTTCGCGGGTGATCGTTACGTCATGGACATGGGATTCCTTGAAGCCAGCGCCGGTCATGCGGACAAACTCAGCCTTATCTTTCATTTCCGCTACGGAAGCGCAGCCCGTATAGCCCATGGCGGCTTTGAGGCCTCCAACCATCTGGTGGATGACGTTCCCGACCGGACCTTTATAGGGGACACGGCCCTCAATCCCCTCAGGGACAAGCTTATGAGACTGGTTCACCCCAGCCTGGAAATAGCGGTCTGCCGAGCCTTTAACCATCGCCCCGACGCTACCCATTCCGCGGTAGGATTTGTAGGAGCGGCCTTGGTAGAGGATGACTTCGCCCGGCGCTTCGTCCGTTCCGGCGAAAATTGAGCCCATCATCGCGCAATCCGCACCCGCCGCAATGGCTTTGGCGAAGTCGCCGGAATATTTTATCCCGCCATCGGCGATCACCGGGATATTTCGCTTCCGGCATGCGCTGGCCACATCCATGATCGCGGTCAGCTGCGGTACACCGACGCCCGCAACAACACGGGTTGTGCAGATAGAGCCGGGTCCGATCCCGACCTTAACGGCATCCGCACCGGCATCAATCAAAGCCTTGGCTGCATCCGCCGTCGCAACGTTCCCGGCCATGATTTGCAGAGCGTTTCCACTTTGTTTGCGGATTTTAGCCACCGTCTCCAAAACAGCTTTCGAGTGGCCGTGCGCCGTATCCACGACAACCAGATCAAGCCCGGCTTCTTCGAGGGCCTTAGCGCGTTCCGCACCGTTTATGTCACCTGTGCCGACCGCTGCGCCAACACGCAAGCGGTCCTGAGCGTCTTTCGTCGCGTGCGGAAAGAGCTGGGATTTTTCTATATCTTTGACTGTGACCAGCCCTATGCAGCGCTCGTCATTATCGACCACTAACAGCTTTTCGATCCGGTGTTTATGGAGAAGTTTGCGCGCCTCGTCCTTATCAACCGTGTTGTAAACCTTAACCAGCCCCTCAGCCGTCATGAGCTCTCGTACCGGCTGGGCCGGGTTTTCAGCAAAGCGCACGTCACGGTGGGTCAAAATACCCACTAGCTTGCCGGTCTTTTCTGTCACGGGAATGCCGGAAATCCTGTTGAGTTTCATAACCTCCAGCGCTTCGGCCAGGGGTGCGCCGGGACTGATTGTAATTGGATCTACGACCATACCGGATTCAAATCGTTTGACTTGCCGGACCATATTGGCCTGCGCCTCGATCTCCATATTGCGGTGGAGAATGCCTAATCCGCCATTCTGCGCCATGGCGATCGCCATATTCACCTCGCTGACCGTATCCATCGCAGCGGAAAGAATCGGAATATTAAGCGTAATTTCGCGGGTCAGGCGTGTAGAAGTGTTCACGTCCATAGGCTGAACTTCCGAAGCTCCGGGGATGAGTAGCACATCATCAAAGGTTAGGGCTTCACGGATATGTTCAGGGGATTTAATTTTCGAGGGCATAGCAAATTCGCTTTCATTTAACCGGAATTTGCAAGCGAGTTATACGCTTCTTTCCTAAAAAGTAAAGGTTTTTATGCAGCCGGTTTTTCCTTACGCCGGATCAGGAGCAGTCCTGTGCCGAATCCGCCGGATAGAGCCAGCAGGAGGAGGAGCCATGGGGATGAAGCCGGCCACATGGAAGCTTTTTCCGCTTTGTTTCCGGCGGCCTTGTTCAGGAGGTCGACCTGTTTAACGAGGCTTGTGAGTGTCTCTTTAGTCTCGCTCTGATCGCTTTGCAGAGCGGCAAGCTTGGTTTTGAGCGTATCATTTTCACTTTTTAGCTCTTTTGTCGCCTCGATCAGCGGCGCGATGAAGTTCAGGTAACGCACGGACATCATATTTTCCGGATCATCCGGAACGCCATCCACAAGCTCGGGGAAAACATTTTGCAGTTCCTGTGCGAGCACGCCGTATTGAACACGGTTCGTTCCATCGTTTTTCATCGCATAGCTGTAGGTATCGACTTGTGATAATCGCTCGAGGATTTCTGTACCGTCCAGCGGCTTGATATCTTTCTTCAGGCGCTCATCCGAGACAGCCGCGCCCATGGCAACCCAGGCCCCGGCTTCGCGGACCTCAAACCCAATGGAGGAGGATCCTGTATCCGTCTTGTAACGGATCATCCCGTCTTCGGGGGTGGGTGGGCGCTGCGCCTCCGTCCCGAGCGGTGCGACAATCGCGCCCGTGCTGGAGAACCGCACGGTCCCGTCAGGGTCGATCTGCATCCGTGTTGTGACCGTACCGCCGTTATAGGCTGTTTTAAGGCGCATTCCACCGTGGCCGTAGAAGACGCCGCCATCTGCGCCGCCATCGTCAAACCAGGTGAGGCTGGCGGATGCAATTTTGTCAAAGCTGCCATCACCGAACATAATGCCGTTTTCACTTTCCGCACCGCTATCGCTGCGAATATAGATTCCGGAATTATAGCCGGATGTTGGCGCATTTCCGGTTGAATAAACAGAGATGCCCGGCCCGGCATTCCCGTTCGTATACATTGCAACCCGCTGGGTGCCGCCGCCGTCCCCAAGCGTAAAAAAGGAGTGCCCACCGGAAAAACGTGTTGTGGAGAGCTCGAACATTGTCGTGCCCGCCCAGTTTTTCAATTCAAGCCATTTGGCATCGTCATTGACGACCTGCATTTGCATCAAGACTTCGTCTTCACCGCTGGCGCCTTCGACCTGAAGAGTTACATCCGGGTCGGCGGTACCGATTCCGACAAAACCGGATGAATAATAAATATCGCCTGCATCCGTCCCGTCCGACCATTTGCTGCTGCCGCCGCCTGTGGCCAGTAGATCTTCCCATGCGGGCGTGCCGTCGTCGACGTAACCTTCGAACGTGTTGCTTGTGGAGTTATACCGGATCATCCCGGCCTCTGCCGTGGCTGGGCGCTCCCCGGTTGTGCCGACCGGCAGAAGAATTGCACCTGTGCTCACGAATCTTACAAGCCCGTTGCCGTCGATAATCATCCGGTCTGTCGGGGCAATATCTGAGGCAGATGTTTTAAAACGCAAACCGCCGAAACCTGTCCCTTCTGCATAGGAGGTTACTCCTGCTGCCGCTGTAGAGCCACAACCTGCATCACAGGTATTAAAAAAGAATATACCATTCTGTCCGCCTGTGCCTTTAGGCATTCTAATGTCGATGGCAGAGTTGCTGCCACCGTCAGTGTCTGTATCAACAGGCCAAAGTTCAATAAGGCCTCTGGAGGCGTTCCAAGGAGCAAGGTGCAGCCTTCTTTTTGTGCCGTTGATATCGTAGAAAATAAAGTTACCATAACCATAATCCGTTGAGAGTTCGATAACCCTGTTTCCAGAGCTGTTCAACAGCTTCCAAAATCCGGCAAGACTGTCATTGAGCTTCATAGTTGTAATATATTCGCCGGCTGAGTTCCCACCTACGGCATGTATCAGGGTAGAGGGGGTCGCCGTTCCGATCCCAAGCCGTCCGGCTGAGGTGTAGACAAAATTTGTATCCGTACCGAGCGATCCGCCGGAGTTGAACTGGATTT
>JAGRKA010000067.1 GCA_020442475.1 Alphaproteobacteria bacterium
TATGCCGCTCGCGGGGATGACTTCAGGGTGGGGGATAACGTCAATCCTGTTTTTATCGTTTCAGGGCTTGCCTTTGCCGCGCGCAGAGCGTAAATCTTTTAAAAATAAAATCCTACGATTAAAGAGCGGAAATATTCATGACCCAGATTCTTGTTCCCACATTAGGTGAATCCGTAACCGAAGCCACCGTCGCGCAATGGCTGAAAAAAGAAGGCGAAGCGGTCAAGGCCGATGAGCCGATCGTCGAGCTGGAAACAGATAAAGTCACGCTGGAAGTCAACGCGCCCGCAGACGGCGTAATCTCCAAAATCACCGTCGGTGAAGGCGAAAGCGTCGAAGTCGGCGCGTTGCTGGGTGAAATGGGCGAAGGTTCTGCCGCGAATGATACGGCGGCCCCTAAAGAAGAAACTAAAAAAGAAGAAAAAGCTGCCGCGCCCGCCAAGGCCGAAGCGCCCGCACAAAACACCGCTTCCGGCGAAGAAGCCAAAACCTCTCCGGCTGTGCGCAAAATGCTCGCTGATAACAATATCGACGCCGCCGATGTGCCTGCAAGTGGCGATCGTCTGACCAAGGAAGACGTGCAGAAATTCATTGATGCCAACGCCGGAAAAGCCAAAGCGCCCGCACCGGTCGCACCGACGCCGAACGTTCCCGCAAGTAACGTCCGGCCGCACACCCCGCGTGAAACAGGTCCGCGAGAAGAGCGTGTGCGTATGACCAAGCTGCGTCAGGTCATTGCCTCCCGTCTCAAAGAAGCGCAAAACACCGCCGCCATGCTCACCACCTTTAATGAGGTGGATATGGGCCCGGTCATGGATCTGCGCAAACAATACCAGGACGCCTTCGTGAAAAAACACGGCATAAAACTGGGCTTTATGTCGTTCTTTGTCAAAGCCGCGATCAACGCGCTGAAAGAATTTCCGGCTGTGAACGCCGAAATCGACGGCACCGACATCATCTACAAAAACTACTATGATATCGGTGTGGCTGTCTCCACGCCTCAAGGTCTCGTCGTGCCTGTTCTGCGCGATGCCGATCAAATGTCGATGGCCGAAATCGAAGCCAAAATTGTTGAGTTGGGCACGCGCGCCCGCGATGGCAAGCTCGGCATTGATGAAATGACTGGTGGCACGTTCACCATCACCAACGGCGGAATTTTCGGCTCGATGCTCTCCACGCCGATCCTCAACGCGCCGCAATCCGGTATCTTGGGCATGCACAATATCGTTCAGCGTCCGGTCGTGATGAAAGACGGCTCCATTCAGGCCCGTCCGGTCATGTATCTGGCGCTGTCCTATGACCACCGCATCGTCGATGGCCGCGAAGCCGTTTCGACACTGGTCCGCATCAAAGACGCTCTGGAAGATCCTTCAAGACTTGTTCTGGATGTTTAGGGGTTCGGATAAAAGAATATCCATCATTGAAAAAGTGAAAACCCTCAATGACGGATATCTCCGGAATTTCTATCTGCTGTCATTGTGCTACATTCTGCCGTTTCTTTGTTTTTTCTCATTATCTATCTTTGAGAAAATCGTTCGGTCAGCAAGTTGGCATATGCAGGATTTTATTGTTCTTTTCATTCTAACAGCTTTGTTTGTGCATCATATTCCGAAGCTAAAAAATCATAAGCACGTCAAACAGCAAAATCTTGGAAACCATCACGATAGCCATGGCGGCCATGGCGTAACGTATAAAGCGCGAACCTTTTTTAATGGCAATCTTCGAGCCTACAAAAGCGCCCACGACAGCCGCAAGGAACATAACCGCCATTTGATCAAGTTTGACGCTCGAATGCAGATACAGAATTGTTGCGGACATAAGGGTTTCGGGAATGGCGGCAAAGGTCATGACACCTTTTGCACTAAGGAAAGACTTGTGAAACAAAAGCACAAAAATCAGGACACCGAATGTGCCGCCTGCCATGGCAAAAGCGCCATCCCACAGACCTAAAAGCAAAAGGGCTATGATTCCGATCGCAATATGGGGCTTGGCTTTTTCTTCCCGAAAGTTAAAGGGGTATACCAAAAAGAAGACACCGATCATAACAGCGCCCACGATAATTTTATTCAAAAGCTCTTTTTCTATACCTACAATGAGGTTAGCGCCGATAAAGGCGCCGATGATGATCGGAGGAATCGCGATCAAGCCGAGTTTTCGATCAAAATTATCAACGCGCATATAGTTGTTCAAAGACCCTACAATATTCCCCGTATCGGATATTCTGTTGAGGGCTAAAGCATTGATAGGGGGGATACCGATAGCAATCATGGAGGGAACGCCCAACACACCGCCGCCACCGGCAATGGAATTTACGAATCCCATGACAAAGCTAAGAGGGATGAGAAAGATCAGTGAATCCATAGGCACTCAATAACGTATAAAATTCATAAAAAAACCTGTCATGTCTTAATACTAACAAGCCCCGCATTCCGCAGTTGCTCCAAGGCTCGCGGTCCGTGTTCATCGCGGGCGCTGTGTATGTCGCCGATCCGCAGGCATGAAAATCCCGCGCCGACCAGATTGACCAGCTCGCGCGAACTCGGCACGCGCGAAGAATACAAGCAATCCGGCTTGATTGTATAACCGTAGCGCGCACAAAGCATAAGCACGCGGTTAATCGGTTCCATAACAAAACTGTATTTGCTTTGCGGGTCTTCGGCTGTTTCTTGTGTATAGCCGATTGTTAAATGCGGTGAGGCCGCCACGCAATGAACATGCTGCGCCGTATCTTCTGCAAGGGCCATAGCGAAAGGATCGTAGCCGAAATGCCCGTGCATTGGCGCCAAAGCCTCGGTAAAATCCCCGCATCCGCAGAGGGTAACAGATGGCGGGTTATCCAGCGCCGGTTTGTAATCGTCCGCACGCAACGAAAGCGCCTCGATGGTTTTGGTCTTGCGGTTGATGGTGTAAACATCTATGCCGGCTTTAGCCGCAATGCGCATCGACATATTCTCCACTGCTTCGCCGCGCCGTTGGGCAAAATCTTTTTCGAACCCCTTATGGTCGATATAAAGCCGCCTTATGCCCGCTTCGGCCATATTCTTCATGCAGTTCGGGCAGGGCGGATCGGTCGCATAAACGCTCGCGCCTTTGGTCGCGCCGGGTGCGTGTAACAAGCATTCTGTCTCCGCATGAATTGTGCCGCTGGAATTGCCGATGCGCACGTCCGTGCCGATCCGCTCGGCAATCGCATCCGGCCAGTGATTGGTCTTGCTGATGATATACGGTTTTCCCTCGTGATCTTCACCGACCAGAGTCGCCGCAACCTTATTTGCCGGATGCTTGCTGGTGCCGACGATATCAACGGACCTTTGCATAAAATCGAAGTGAGAGTGTGTCATAGAAATTTTGTCACGGATTAAGTCTTGTCATTACGCGTTGGTAGATTTATCTTTCGACACAATATCAAGGCTTCCTTTCTAAAAACAGGTAAAAGATCAATGTCTGAAAAATTCGATTGTGTAGTGATTGGTGCAGGTCCGGGCGGTTATGTGTGTGCGATCCGCTGCGCGCAGCTCGGTTTGAAAACGGCCTGCGTGGAAAAGCGCGAAACACTAGGCGGGACATGCCTGAATATCGGCTGTATCCCATCCAAAGCGCTGCTGAGCTCGTCCGAAAAATTCGAAGAGGCCGGGCATCATTTCGAGCATATCGGCATTGAAACCAAACCGAAATTAAACCTGAAAAAAATGATGGCCTTCAAAGATGAGGTCGTCGAAGCCAACACCAAAGGCATTGAATTCCTGTTCAAGAAAAACAAGGTCACGCACCTCAAAGGCGCAGGCCGTATTATCGCCGCCGGAAAAGTCGCTGTGGACGGGAAGGAATACGAAGCCGATAACATCATCATCGCCACAGGCTCGGACGTGATTTCTCTGCCCGGCATTGAAATTGATGAAAAGAAAATTGTTTCCTCCACCGGCGCACTCGCGCTGCCGGAAGTGCCCAAATCCATGATTGTCATCGGCGGCGGCGTCATCGGGCTGGAGCTCGGCACCGTCTGGCGCAGACTGGGCGCGCAAGTCACCGTGATTGAATATCTTGATCAAATCCTGCCCGGCATGGACGGAGAGGTCCGCAAGGAGGCGCAAAAAATCTTCAAAAAACAAGGCATAGACTTTAAAACCGGAGCCAAGGTCACGAGCGCCAAGGCCGGAAGCAAAGGCGTCGATCTCACGCTCGAGCCCGCAGCAGGCGGCGCGGAAGAAAAACTCTCCGCCGATATCGTTCTCATGGCTGTGGGGCGCAAACCCTATGTGCAAGGCCTCGGCCTCGAAGCCGTGGGCGTCAAGCTGGATGAGCGCGGACGCGTCGAAGTCGATGAGTTTTTCGAAACCTCTGTCGAGGGCATCTACGCGATCGGCGATGTGATTAAAGGCCCGATGCTCGCCCACAAGGCCGAAGACGAAGGTGTCGTGCTGGCCGAAATGCTGGCCGGTCAAAGCGGGCACATCGACTATGACTGCATCCCCGGCGTGGTCTACACATGGCCCGAAGTCGCCAATGTCGGCAAAACCGAAGAGCAACTCAAGGACGAGGGCATAGCCTACACGTCAGGCAAGTTTCCCTTCATGGCCAATGGCCGCGCTCGCGCGATGGGCTGCACCGAGGGCTTCGTGAAAATTCTCGCCTGCGCAAAAACCGACCGCGTTTTGGGCGCGCATATGATCGGCCCGAATGTCGGCGATCTGATCCAGGAAGTCGTGTCCGTCATGGAGTTCCAGGGCACGGCCGAAGATATCGCCCGCACCTGCCACGCCCACCCGACGCTGACCGAAGCGGTCAAGGAAGCAGCTTTGGCTGTACATAAACGCCCAATTCATATTTAATGGCGTTAGAATAAAAGGAGATAAAAATGAAAACCCGTTATCTCATGCTTGCCGCCGTTGTATTAGGGCTGGCCGCCTGCGGACCATTCGCTAAAGCGGCGCTGGAAGGCAAAGCATTTGGGGAAGAGCACCCCTTAAGCGAGTGCCTGGCCGAATCACAAAAACGTCTGGATACGTGCGCCGCCGGTGATGACGATTGCATGAAAATGGCTGTTGGTTTCGCGCGCGGCTGCGGTCAGGTCGCCAAAAAAGACAAGGGTTTTTGCGCGCAGTTCCCGAACGACATCGACCAAGCCAAAACCTTCGTCGCAAACCAGTGTACGGCCCATGCTATGCCCGCAGCCTGTCAAAATGTCATCGCCGCCGCTGCAACCCGCTGCTATAAACGCCCGGGCGAGTAAGCTCTTAAGCCCGCGGGTGAGCGGCCTTGTAGACCCGCAGTAGCTCTTCTGCGTTAACCTCGGTATAGCGCTGGGTCGTTGAAAGGCTTGCATGGCCCAAAAGCTCCTGAATTTCCCGCAAATTCGCCCCATTCTGCAGTAAATGTGTGGCAAAGCTGTGACGTAGCGCATGCGGCGTCGCATTTTCCGGCAGGCCGAGAGATTTCCGCACAACGCGCATGGATTTTTGCGCCACGCCCTGATTGAGCCGCGCGCCGCGCGCGCCTACAAACAGCGGACTGTCCCCAACAGCCGCAAAGGGGCGCACATCCAGATAATACTCCACCGCGCGCCGCACAAGCGGGAGGAGGGGCACTTGCCGCTCTTTCCGCCCCTTACCCGTGACACGCAGGAACCGGTCCTGCGGCCAGTCCGAAACATTCAAGGACAACGCCTCGTCAATCCGCAAACCCGCCCCGTAGAGCAGGGTAAACAGCGCCTCATCCCGCGCCCCGATCCAATCCTCGCGCGCGTTTAGCGCCGCATTCTCCAAAACCCCCAACGCTTGCTTCTCATGCAAAGGCCGCGGCAGCTTGTGCGCCAGCTTCGGAGATCGCACCACCGA
>JAGRKA010000068.1 GCA_020442475.1 Alphaproteobacteria bacterium
ATGTTTTGTAGAGGGACGATAGTCGTTGTTGCCGCATACAGATATACGCCGTCTAAGGCTTCTAAATCCAGACGGAGGCGGCGCGCACTGTGATAGCGTACTTCAGGGTTACAAGAAACTGCTTTAAGCAGAACGCCTGCGAAATCAGGGTGAAGATCGGTTTGGTATTCACGTGGATCTGTGGGCGGTGTTTCTATGCTTGGCTGGCGTTCCGGATAAGGATGGTGGCCAGTGATAAGCTCATACAGCACAACACCAGTAGCAAACAAGTCGGCGTCGGTGTCCCAGCGCATGATGCCAGTTTCAGGCAGCATATAGGGCGGCGTACCGGCCTGTGTCCGGCTGGCCTCACTGTACCGGGCAGCGATGTTGAAGTCTACCAGTTTAAGTCCGTTGGGCGTCAGAATGAGATTGGCCGGTTTAATGTCTCGATGCAGTAGGCCCTCATGTTGTAGTTGCCCGAACTCTTCATACTCTGTTTGTGAAATTTCCCCGGCTTCTTTTTTAATCCGCAGCTCTTCAATGCGATCAACTTGAGGATGAATATGCTCCAGTGCCGCCAGTAAACTTAGCACAGCGTCCACAGCTTCTCGCACAGAAAGGCGTTTTTCGGGGGTAGTGAATTTGCTTAACTCAATGCCTTCAACAAACTCAGAAACCAGATACGGCCGTCCTGAAGGCCGCAAAATGCCCCAATTGTAGGCCCTGGCTATGTGCGGATGATCCAGATCGAACATGGCCCGGATTTCTTGCCGTAAATAATCCAGGGAGCCGGATGGATTCTTGAACAACTTGAGGGCGAATTCCTTTTCGATGACATGATCAAAGACGCGATAAACCTGGCTAAAGCCGCCGGCGGCTATCATTTTGATCACCTGATATTTTTCATCAATGATATTGTCGCGCTCAAAAATATCCGGCTCATCCTCGATGGTTTCATCTGGCGGTGCAGCCGGTGATGCTTCCGGTTCAATTGTGGCAGACGGCGCTTGACTGATGGCGCGGGTCTCTTCCCATACTTCCTGAGCGGTTTGCGGCCGTTGACTGGCATCTGGCTTCATCATGCGGCTGACAAGCGTGTTAAGCCGCTCCGGAATGTCACTGCCATGCAGCGCGATGGGCCCGCCTGCCGACGTGTTTTGGTCGCGCGCGTCTTCCGGCGAATCATAAAGCACGGAGCCGGTTAACATTTCAAAGAGGATGCAGCCCAGGCTGTATATATCGGCGGCTGGCGAAGGCGTCATGCTGATATTGAGCAGTTCCGGCGCCATGTAGGCGCGGCTGACGTCAGGATCGTGTTTGATAGGCCCGACAGTCATCGCTCCGGGCATGGTGAGCCGGGCATGGTCGAAGTTCATCAGGCGCGGCTGTCCGTTTGGACCGATAAGGATGTTTTCCGGTCGGATGTCGCGGTGAATGACGCCAGCCTCATGTGCTGCTTTTAACCCGGCGGCAATGCCTTGTGCCAGCTCCAGCTTGCGGCTTAACGAGAGCGGGGTGTCTGAGGCAAGCAAATTGCGCAGTGATCCAGTATCTGACCAGTCAGTGACGGTGAAAAAGAGATTGGGATCGTTGGTGTCTTGAAATAGATCGCTGCTGGTAATCAGGTTGCTGTGGCCGCCAATTTTTTGCAGGGACTCCACTTCGCGGCGGATGATTTCCATCTGGCGCGCGCGTTGATCGTCAGACAGGTAAGGGTTGTAAGAAAAAACCCGCAGGCGCACCGTGCGGGCTTCTCTTTGTAGTTCATGTTGTGCCAGGTACTCGCTAATGTCATCCCGGCGGAAAAGGGTTTCTTTAACGATGTACGGCCCAAAGCGGCGGGGACCGACCTGCCTGCCCTGGCAGATATCGCGGAGGCTGTTTTCAATAGGGCCGCGATGGGGGCGCAGGTTATTCGCGTGGTCTGGGATGACTGCTGAATTTAGCAAAAGAGCTGGTAAATCCGTGTATTGGCGCACCCAATCACGAGAATTGCCGCGTACATTGAGGTTGCCCTGATCGTCGGCGACGGCGACAACGGCCTGCACCCAGAAGCTGCCAATGGCTGGCTGCTGATTGCTCAGCCTGCTTTTGAGAACACGCGCCTTATTGTTTGTGGTGCCGTAGGGATTGGGGCGGGAGATGCGCTGGCTGCCGATATACCAGGTGTAATCATCGCCCTCGATGCCGCCGCGCCACTGCTTGATTTCCACGACATAGAGCGCATGGGGTGCCAGGACGATGCAGTCGTAATCGTAAGGTGGCCGACCCTTTTCCTGAATTTCCACATTGGGAACGAGCGTGTAGGTATCGGGCAACTGTTGTTGCAGGTGGTTGATGACTAAGCGTTCCCCGTCATTGACCGGTTGACCGCCCCAGTTGAGCAGCTTTGCCATAGGCGCATCCTTGTTTCATTAATTACATGCTTGTTTCATCCCAACCTAGCGCATTCAGCAAGATAGATTGAGCTTCATCTTCCAACTCGTTCGCTTTGTCACGGTAATCGCAAATGGCCTGCACTTCCGATTCAAAAGAATGCCGGAGGGCGGCAGAGCATTTGGGAGCGGGCATTTCTCTGAAGGAATGCTCAAATAAGACGCCCATAGAAGTGCCAAATGATTGCTTCAAGAGCAGTCTGCGCCCTACTTCTGTAGACAACCAGATATAAACAAATCCTCTGTCCCGGCTATCTTTTGGATATACACGCATTAGATGCTGGGTGACTGAAACGCCATCAAGGTGCTTTTGTAAAATCGTAGGGCGACCAAAGAGACCATAGCGCTGACCAACATTTTGAACCAAGATTGTACCAGCCTCAACAAGATACCTGTCAAGGTTAGGCATTTTTCGGGAAATATATAGACGAGGCTTTGGATAGGCGTTGTATAAGTCCATCCCGCTCAAAAAAGGGATGCCGGTTTCATCTGTGTAGGGACGCTTAAAAACAGGAGGCTGATATGGGGAAATCAACTCGCCTAAAGAGACAGTATCTTTTAGGAGGTCTTCAGCTTCCTGCACATAGCCGACGTAATGAAATGCATCCAGGCGATGATGTTTCATAGACAAAACGGCCGTGCCGGTTGCAAAAGCATGTTCATTACTGTGGTTCCAAGTTAAATCATTTTTTTCTAAGCCAAGAACGTCATTTAGAAATCGTTTTTGCACACGTTCAAGTTCTTGATTTGCTGCCACACGGTGTTGGGAAGATTCCTCGATTAAATCGTGAATTTCTTTCTCCGTAGTACTGGAAAGTCGAGGAACCAGGAGATCATACACATGGTGAGCCTCAATATGCTTTACTACAGCACCATACGTTTTTTGCTCGATCAGCGAATACCCAAGCTTGCTATTAATGAAGGCGTAAAGGTAGCCAGGTGGTATGCTTTTGGGGTCAGCAATTATCCGTAGCAAGTCGGGAGAACCAACAGCGTTTTTGAAATTTTCATTGACGTACGTTGCATTTCCGATAGTTCCAGAGCAGGTTACCAGAATCATTTTCTTTCTTAAAGCCAGATCGTCCATGCTTGCAGTGAAACGGTTTGATAAAAGCTTCGCTCCTCTTAGCGGATCAGCTTCAAGAATTGAGCCACCGGTTATGTATGGCGTACCATGCTTTTCATCATCGACAAAGATTCGCTTGAATCGGCTTGGAATATAAATTCCGCCTGTTTCACAAATACCCGAGAGAAGCTCAACGCGGTTTTCGTCATAAATGACAGAGCTTTCTCGCAAAACTGGCTTAGAATCATTCGGATGTTTTTTGATTCCTCCCCATTTCTCTAAATACTGTAATGCTTTGACTCCCAGACTTGCATGATAGCTGGCATCTAGGCGGTGACCGGGTCTTTTCATTTCAGATACGGTGGTGGTAGCAATTTTCATGCTGATTCCTGCATGGCAATCTTGTATTCTAAATATGCTTCTACGATCCGAGGTAAATCATCATCGATTCGTTTCTCTTGTACAGTCGCCTGTACGGGTTTCATTTTTCCGCGGCGACGGCGAAGCACGTCTCTGGTTTCGGTATACACTTTTTCGGCGCCATCTGGATCGCGTTCGTAAATGTCGTTGCCGCGCCGGTCGTGGCCTACTTTCTCTGCTACGGCCATAAACACATTGTAGTCGCTGCCCCTTTCCTGCTTCTCCAGGTCAATTTCTGTCTGTGATTTGCGCCGCAAAAAGAGCAGGCTGGCCTGCACGCCTACCTGTGGTAAAAACGCCTCTACCGGGAGATCGACACTGGCAATCACTTGGCAGCGCTGCAATATCCAGCGGCGAATATACTCTGCATTCGGGTTGCCCAGAATACCGTCTGGCAGCACAATGGCCACCAGCCCTGTCTCCGGCTTCACCCAATTCACACACCTCTCCACAAACAAAATCTCCGGCGGCACGCTGCGCTGCAAGTTGCCTTTTGCCCAATGCCCGTCATCATCCTCATTCCAGGTGTAAGCCAGATCAAACTGCTCCAGGATATCTGGGTCATCAATCGGTATCTTGGCGCCGAATGGCGGGTTTGTAAAGACAATATCGAAGCTGTCAAAATCCCCTTCCAGTCGCATCCGCACCGGGTCTGATTGTTCAGACACATCTGTGCTGCGGTGCTGCCGTTTCAATTTTCCCCGCCGCCGCTCTTCCAGCATCAGCGGAAATTCCAGCGAGTTGAAAGAGAAGATGTTGCCGTGGCCGTCGTTGTTCAGAATCATGTTCATGCGGGCGGCACGACGCAGGTCCGGGTCGAAATCTATCCCATACAAACACTGCTCGGCGTAATTCTGCAGCAGTTTTGTCGCCTTTTCATCTGCATTTAACCGGTGAATACGGAGCAGCGGATGCTCATCCGGGAAAAGCTGTTCAGCTAGTTTGTGCCGAATATGGTCCAGGGCGTAGGTGAGGAAACGACCGGAGCCGCACGCCGGGTCCAGGATTCGGGGCCAGTTTCGCGGGTCGGTTAAATCTTTATCTTCACCGGGGTCAATCATCTGCACCATCAAACGAATCACGTTCGTTGGCGTGAAAAATTGACCACGCTGCGCCTTGAGCATGCTGGCCGTAATCTCTTCGTAAGCCGCGCCCTTGATGTCCACATCAGTGTTCAACAGGTTGTAACGGCTCAACTCTCCTACAACGTAAGCCAAAACGCGGTCATCCAGATCAATCGAATCCCGTTCGCTAAAGATGCGGCTGTACCGTTTGTCAGCTTTTACTTCCGCAAACAGCTCTTTGATGCGGGCGGCAATGGCGCGTTGGCCGTCACGGGTATTGCGTTCGGTCCCCTTGACCCAAAAACGACGGCTGCCTGTTGTGCGTTCATCATGAATTTTGCAGAAGAAGAGGTTGAGAATCTGCCAGAAGGCAACATCTTTTTTCAGCCCCTGGTTGCCGTAAATGTAGTCATGGATGCGGGCAAAGGTCCGCTGCAGGTTGTCGCCGGTAGCAATGCGGCCGATGGGCCGTTCAGGATCATCCAGGCTTGCGGCCGTTTCCCCTTCCCCCGGGAGATCATACAGATCAACGTATTCAGGCTGTAGGCGACCGCCACCGGTTAATTTCTGTTTGAATACCAGGTCGGTGCCATTTGTCCACAAGCCATAATTGCACTTTGGCAGCGCTCCCATAACCTGTTCCAGTTGGAATACACCCTTTTTGCGATCCGTTGCCTTTGTTTTGGGCGTCTGTACCAGGCAGACATGGGTGATTTCATCCTGCTCGCCGTGGTCAGATTCGGCCGCAAAGATGGCAACGTCAATTTTGGGCCGATATTTGCGCGTTTTACCGCTTTCATCGGTCAGCTCATAGATGATTTTGTAATCTCGCTCTAGCTGTT
>JAGRKA010000069.1 GCA_020442475.1 Alphaproteobacteria bacterium
ATTTGAAATCTGAGCCTGCTTCATACGCCGTATATTATCATTATCCGCTTTTTCAAGCTGCCGATTCAGTAGGTTAATCCGTCCATTATGGCTTATTTTAAGACTTTCCCGCCGATACGCGCACATTTCAAGTGTATCTTTAAGATGGCGCTCTTTCTCGGCACTCCACACATTATGATGATCTTTGTCTAAATCAGAAAACACCTGATCTTCAAAATTATCTTCATTGGGTTCAAAGGAAACACCGCCTTCCAAATAATCCAGAAAATCGTCCTGCAAGTTTTTATCAGAGCAAACAGGAACAAGCCGCAACTCTGAGCGCATGCCTTTAAATTCCCATGCGTATATGGCAAAGGGGTAATCTCCCGGCTTTAAATTCGTATCGCTAATGCGCATACCCGTATAAACAGGTTCAGCCATCTCCATAAAGGATGCCGCTTGAAGAACAAGGGGGTGAATGGGCGTTATAAAGGTAGCACTGCGCTGATCGGCGGCTGTTAATGAGTCGAAAGTTATAGGCAGGTGCTGTTCATTTTCTTTAAGCCATGTCTTCCATGCTTGATATGTTGGCGCTTTCTTCTGGGGCAGTTTCTGAAAATCATCCAGCAAGGTTCGCCGTGCATCCTGTGAAAGCCTTAATTTTTTTAAGGGGCCATCCCCCAAGATATAGTCCCCCTTGCCAAGGCGTTTTGCCAGATAGCAGTCAATAAACCGACGAAGAGAAAAAGCCGTCAGCCAGTAACTCTCTGCTTTGCGCACTTCATTCTCAGCCTGATCTTGCGGTAGGCGAAGGCCGAACAGTTCAAACTCCCGGTCTTCCAGTTGCCGTTGTTCCTGAATTATTCGGATTTCATTATCCGCTAGTTGTTCAAGTTTTTCCTGTCTTTCAGATGGGGTCAGTTCTAAATTTTCACCGATATTCTGGATTTCACGGCTGATTTCACCGAGTATGCTTTCGCAATCCCCAATGCTTTCTTCAAACACTCCTATCCTTTGTAAGCACCGCATATAAATGTCAGCATCAACAGTACCGGGAGTAATAAAATTGAATATCGACACAGCTTCGCTTTTCTGTCCGCGCCGGTCGATACGTCCGATCCTTTGTTCTATTTTCATGGGATTCCAAGGAAGGTCGTAATTGAGCATCGTATCACAGAATTGATAGTCCAATCCTTCGCAACCAACTTCGGAAAAAAGCATAACGTCGATAGAATCGGGATATTCCTTATCAAGTTCAAAGCGCTCCCTGAGCAGGATGCGATCTTCGTCTTTTACATCACCGTGGACGACGGCAAGGCGAATGTTTTGCGCTCTTAGCTTGTTTTCAAGATAACTTAGCGTGTGACGGAAACTACTGAAAATAATAATCTTGTTATTGTCCTGCCTTTGCTTCTGGAAAATTATTTTCGCCAGAGCGTCAAACTTGGGATCATCGTCAGGTAATGACTGTGCCAGATGCGCTATATCTTCTGCCTGATCCCGGAGAGCGTTAATGAAGTTGTCACTCATATCCTGCTGATACTCTTCACCTCCCGCTTCCAGCCAATCGAGTTCTGACAGGCGGCGCTCAAGAATGTCCCTAATAAATGGGGCTAATCCGAATATGCAACTGGCTGTTTGTCGCCGGATGGTGGACATCATGAACTTGACATTCTGGGTTCCATGCAAAGCAGTAAGAGCTTGGGCCTCAAATTCCAAAACCTTGTCGTGAAGGGCTTGTTGATCTTTCGTGAAAGGTATTTCAACTGTTTCGGGTCGCCGGATACAAAAAGTGCCAATATCCCTCCGTCTTGTCCGATTGATAATGCGTGAAAGGCTATGGAATGACTCGATTGTCCCTATCATGGATACGCGATCTTCACGGCTGAGAGACTGCTCAGATAAAAGGCGCATGGCCTGCTGAAAATTCGGGTTACCTGCTAAAATAGCTTGCCCCCACGATGTATTGGCCGCTTCCGTAAGTACGGAAATGGCGTTTTCCTGCCATTGTTCACCGCCGGAACGTGCTTCTTTAACAGCTTGGTTGACAAAGCGGTTAGGCTCTGTCATGTGATTGAAGCTTTCGCTGTCTATAACAAGGTCTGGCCGCAGCACACTCAAAAGCGTGAACAAGTCTTGGTTGCCGAGTTGTATAGGCGTTGCTGTCAGGAAAACAACAGCTTCCGCATGTTCACAAAATAACTGCACCGCTTGGTGTGCGTATGTGGATGAATTTCTGATGTGGTGCGCCTCATCAACAATAACAAGGTCAAAGCGTGGCGGCGGATCAAGGCTAAGTAGTCCCCGGCGCTTTTTCCTGCCATCCCCGTCACCGTGAAGATTTTTTTCATCGAACAGCGAATAGGGTATGATCGTTTTTTTGTGTTGTTCCGGCCAGTCACCTTCTACTTGAGCCTCTTCAATGCACATCCTCAAACCCTTGCCATCTAGCTGAGTAAAGCGTTCATCAAAGCGCTTCATTTCAACTTCCCATTTGCGTTCTGCCACAAGAGGCTTTGGGCATATAATCAGAACGGAATTAATTTCATGCCGGGCTTGCAGTTCCCGCATGATAAGACCGGCCTCAATCGTTTTCCCTACGCCTACACCATCGGCGATCAGGATTCTGGGCTGGTCAGCTTGAATGATTTTCAGGGCAGGCCGAAACTGATACGGAACGAAATCTATCCTTGCCGCATTCAAAGAATAAAGCGTTGCCATTGATGGGTGATTGACCTGCATACAAGTCAACAGACTGTGCAGCTCAGGCAAGGAAACGAGGTTTTTTTCTTGGGGTTCTTGTACGGGTTGAAGCTGGGAAAGATAAAAAGGCTGCGGCTTCCCGTCTATAAAGACAGTACATCTTGAACTCGGCTCTCTGCCTTCAAGCGCAATAATTGCGCCTTGCCTTTCCGGGGAACTTTTTAGGGCAACAATACTGCCTACCCTTATTTCAAAAGACATACCGGCATTTTGGTTATCATTTTTTGGCGGCGTTTGAGTAGGGGCTTTAGGTGCGGTGGCATGCGTAGCAATTCCATTTAGCTCTAACGTCTTTGATTTAAGAGATTTTATTTCTTCAAGGAGTCTCTTCCCCCCCCCCAATAAAGTAACCAGCCTCTGAATCGTATCAACATCGCGGTAAGCATCATCGGGATCAACGCCACCGACATTCACATGCGCCCAGCGATTGCGGATTGTTTGCATTTCCTTGACAAAATGGCGGTCTTGCATCGTGAGATTGTAGCGTTGAGACAGCGGATACCAGTTCTGATCCATAACCCTTAGCAGCGCCGCCAGATCAAGTTGCCCAAGGTTTGTATAGCCTTGATTTTCAGCGCGTTGCCTTTGTTGGTAGGACAGAGCAGGAAGCACCATAGACTCCCACCAGCGTTCTTCAATGGAAGGAAGGGTTTCTTCAAGCCACGCGCAAAGCAATCCACTACTGGCATGCAATAGCCCTGATATTTGACCTGCGAAGTTGTTTAAATCCATAGCGCCCTCAACTTTATGCCTAATCGACTTTTGAATCAGAAATATACGAACAAGATACTCTGTTTATTACTCTAATCTTATCTAACGCATTCCGAAACCTAGCAATTCTTCTTATTTTTTTCCATCAATTAAATCCTTTTTGCGGGATTGAAGCCTACCAGCCACGATATAAACCTAATTATCGCCCTCATTGGCGTGGGAACCCTGACCCTCGCATTGCGCCGGTGAAAATTCTGGAATCTCCGGTCATTATGGGCCATAAAGGCAATATGGCTATACAAAATCCTGATTACAATCCCGAATGGGAAGCGCTTTACAATTATCATCACGAACAGCGCATACGGCTGCGCGATGAGAAAGAAACAAAAGACTTCACCGATCCTGAATTTGACAGGCTGTCCCGTGAGCAGAATTTTCATCACAGTATCTGCCTGCATTGTCTTAATTCGCTCCAGCATAAAACCACGCAGGACTACGCGCGCTGGCTTTTTTCCCTTTCGCTTAAGCCGATTGACAAAAACCTGATCCCGCCTTTTGAGAGTTTTGAGACGTTCGATCAGGTAGACCGCGCTTACGATTACGCCAAAAGCCTTATCAAAAAACGGGAAAAGCTACAGCGCTGTCAAGCGAAGCCGGGGCGGCCTGACGGGCTGGATATTTTTGAAAAAACCGCCAATAACCGGCTGCATACAAACTGGAAACATTACATGCTGGAAAACTTTATCGGTGAACCGTTGCCCGATATGGTCACGCTGGTTACCGTCGATGACCGCAAAACCGTCAAGCATGTCTGCTTTTTTACCGACGATCACGAAGACAGGAAATTCGTCCTGCCATATCTCAAATATCTGGCCGGGGCTTTCATCACGGAAGATACCGGTATGCGGTATGTCGATTACTGTACGGCCAGAAAGAAAAGCCGGATGTTTAAATTATGGCCAAAGCTACGCAGGAGCAGGCTCCTGCCGGACTATCATTTCTATGTTCATAGCATGCCACACAGCCTGCACGACGAAACGCTTTATAAATTCAGGATGGATCATGACTGGGATGCAAATTACAGACCTGAAAGGGCGCACCCGACAAGCGTTATCATGAGCAAGCACTATGAGAAAACTGTACCGCAAGCCCTGATACAGGCTGTTGACGATCATATAGGCTTTGACGATCTTTGCCTTGAGCGGTGCTGATACTCTTTAGGCCGCACTTTCCGCGCTAGCGCCAAGGGCGCGTTCGATCCTGTCGATACGAAGCGCTGTCGGCGGATGCGAATAGAGATATTTGGCCAGAAAGCCGGTCGCGCCGCGCACGTCCTCATCTTCTATGCGTTCAAATAGTTCGATCATGGGCGGGCCGAAACCTAACTCCATGGCGAAACGGTCGGCACGGTATTCAATCGGCCATGCAGTGAAGAATTCAACGGAACGCAAAAGCCAGAGCACGGGGATGCTCAGCACCCAGAAAAAGATGAAATAGGCGAAAAACAGAAGCGCCATCAAGAAGGTAAACATGCCCATCATCCAGCCGAAATCCTGTCCGCTTGCCGGAAACCATCGTGGCTTTGGACCGAAAAAGATCATGTTTTTGAGCAGGTTGTTCAGAAAGAGCGTCGGATAGCTGGCGGCGATCAAAGCCATGTTGAAAAACCCGTCCCCGTTATGCAGGTGCCCGGCCTCATGCGCAAGGATCGAGGCGATTTCCTCTTCACTGGCGGCTTTGAGCAGGCCGGTCGAAACCGCCACGGTTTCACGTCCCAGAGCGATGCCGTTAATATGCGGCATGTCCATGACGAATACCCTGATTTTAATGTCCCGGCCATGTTTCTGGCGGTAAATCTTCTGGATACGTTCCACCACCGGATTGATTTTTTCCTCATCGCGCAGGCTCATTTTCCGGATCGGAAAAAACAGCGCGGCAATGCGATCGCCCAAAGGCGAGGCCGCTATCACGCTTAACCCCACGATGGCCGCACCGCTTCCCAGCACGGATTTTAAAAACAGGGCCGTGTCCAGATCGCTCAACACGCCTTGGAACAGCATGATAAGGGAATAGACCAGCGATCCCGCAAACAGACCGGAAAAACAAGCCATGACGATCAAAAGGATAAAACGCGTAAAGGTAATCA
>JAGRKA010000006.1 GCA_020442475.1 Alphaproteobacteria bacterium
TGCACTCTAACAGTGCTCAAAGAACCTTTGGAAAAGGCGTAAAAACTGGGCTTTCGGCCATAGAAAAACCCGCCAAGCGGGGCGGGTTGTAAAATAAATGGTGGAGGGAGCTGGATTCGAACCAGCGTAGACATAAGTCGGCAGATTTACAGTCTGCTGCCATTAACCACTCGGCCATCCCTCCACAGGACTTTCGGCAGAAAAGTTCGATATGAGAAGAAAAGAGATTTTGATTCCCATGTCAAGGGTGTAATGTGCCTTTCATCATGAAAATAAACAAAAACAAACAAGATAATCCTTCGCTATACGGATTTCACGCCGTCCGGGAGGCCTGGCTGAACCCGGAGCGAACCATCCACGCGCTCTATCTGACCGACCAGGCCAAAAGCGGTTTCGAACCCGTCCTGCTTGAGGGAAAAAGGCGTGGCTTACGCCGCCAACCACCGATTATGCTCGATAAGCACAGGCTGGAAAAGATGCTTCCACAGGGCGCGGTCCATCAAGGCGTGGCCCTTGCCGCCTCACCGCCGGAAGAATACGCGCTACAGGACCTCATTATCCGAGCACATAGCCGCGAAGGGCGGACCGTCCTCCTGATGCTTGATCAGGTTACGGACCCGCATAATGTCGGCGCAATTCTGCGGAGCGCCTGCGCTCTAGGAAGCGGCGGGGTGATCATGCAGCGTAAGCACGCGCCGCTTTTAACGGGCGTACTGGCCAAGACGGCCTGTGGCGCGGTCGAGCATATCCCTGTTGCCTTTGAAACCAATCTCAGCCGCTCCATTGAAGCGCTAAAGGATGAAGGGTTCTTTATCTACGGTCTGGATGAGCGCGGCACCCGCACGATCGGAGAAATCACCTCTGGGCGCTCTGGTACCGGCGCCGCATCCGGCAGGCATAAAGACAAAGACCTGCTGGCCGTACCGCCTAAAACACCCGTGCAGGAGAAAATACTCCTCGTTCTGGGCGCGGAGGGGGCCGGCATCCGTCATCTGGTACGGGAAAAATGCGACGAACTCGTGAGGCTGCCTACGGCTGAGCCGATCGCCAGCCTGAACGTCTCTAACGCCGCCGCCGTCGCGCTCTACGCATTGTTGCAGAAGTAGCTAACAGCTACCCTCTCAGGGCTAGAGCTATAAATACGGCAATGCTGTTAATGACGATAAAAACCGGGATCGAGAGCCAAGCGTACAGCTTACTCACGCCTTCACGCCGTTTCAAAAAACGTTCTTTTTTATCTTCATCCTGCATACGGTCCAATTTACGGGCTACGCTGACTAAGTGTAATAGATATAAGTCTTTACTTATAAAAGCAAAAACGATCCATATACCTGTCAACCCGGCTGACAAATTGGCATCGTAATAAGCTTCGGCAAAGCTCAGCGCCACCATCAAGACAAATAATGCAAAAAAGGAAGAATAGAGCTTCCTGTATGCAGCCCAAACTAAGAAGGACAGCAAAGCAAGCCAGTTAAAAGCGCCTTTGACTTTCTTCTTTGGTTCGTTATTTACGATCCTGTCATACTGTGCAAGCCATAGCTCACGGTAGTGATCATAGTTTTCACCAATAATGCTCTTGATATCCTTACGGTTCAGAAAGTCCTCAAGATCTCCCCGTGTATTAAAACCTAAATTTTGATATTGTTTTTTATTCATAAACATATAGCACTCTCCTGTTTACTCTACGCCGCAGCCTCATACTGCTCTACAGCATCCGTACAGCGGTTGCACAGGCCTGAATCAACCTTCACTTCCGGCAGGACCTTCCAACAGCGCTGGCATTTATGGCCGGAAGCTTTACGAATTTCGACAGAAAGAGGCGATCCGGCTTTCAACTCGACCTGTGAGGTGATGCATATATCAGACAATATCTCTTTCAGAGACTTCACCTGATCATCATCCGTGGTGATCACGGGCAAAGCCTCAAGCGAGGAGCCAAGTTCCTTCGCGGCGCGGAGAGGCTCTATAGCTTCCATCACCGCCTTACGGACAACGTACACAGCCTCCCATTTTGTAGCCAGAGCCTTATTCTCCCAACATGCGGGCACCTCCGGGAAGGTCCGCAGATGAACGCTTTCCACATCCTCGAACACGCCTTCGGGACGATGGGACCAGGCCTCTTCTGCCGTAAAGGACAGGATCGGCGCGAGCCACGCGCTCAGCCCGTTAAAGATCATAGCCATCACGGAGCGGGTGGCGCGGCGTTCGAAACTGTCCGGCGCATCGCAATAGAGACGATCCTTGCGGATATCGAAGTAAAAGGCCGAAAGATCCTGATTGCAGAACTCATGCAGAAGCTTGGCCATTTTGCCAAACTCATTCCTCTTGATACATTGTCGCAATTCTGCGTCTATTTCATAGAGACGGTGGAGAATAAGTTGCTCCAGCTCCGGCAATTGCGCGGGGTCGTCAAAAAACTCAACCATTTCCTCCTTTGTAAACCCATCAAGTGCGCCCAGCAAAAAGCGCAACGTATTCCGGATACGGCGGTAAAGATCACCCGTGGATTTGAGTGTATCCTTGCCGATGCGGATATCCTCCGCATAATCGGTCGTCATGGTCCACAGGCGCAAAATGTCGGCCCCGTACTCCTCCATCATCTTAAGTGGGTCCACAACATTGCCTAGAGATTTGGACATTTTATAGCCCTTCTCGTCCAGCACGAAACCATGGGTCAGCACGGTTTTATAAGGCGCCTGCCCCGCCTTCGTGCCACAGCTTTCCAGCAGCGAAGAGTGGAACCAGCCGCGATGCTGGTCGGAACCTTCGAGATACAGATCCGCCCTATCTACGCCCTCATAACATGGCCACGTCTCAGAATCGCCCAGCACAAAAGCATGGGTCGAGCCGGATTCAAACCAGACATCCACAATGTCAAAAATTTGATCATAATCAGCAACATTGTAGCCACTGCCAAGGAAATCGGAGGCTGGACGCGACCACCAGCTATCAGACCCTTCCGCCTCGAAGAGATCGCCGATGCGGGTAAGAACCTCTGTATCCCGTAAAATCTCGCCCGTTTCCTTATGAACAAACAGTGCGATCGGCACACCCCAAGCCCGCTGACGCGAAATACACCAGTCCGGACGGTTTTCGATCATCGCCGTAATACGCGCTTGCCCCTTCGCGGGAAGCCATGTGGTTTCCTTGATAGCACTCAAGGCTTTTTTGCGAAGTTCCAGCGCATTATCCATCGCGACAAACCATTGCGGGGTCGTGCGGAAAATCACCGGCGCCTTGGAGCGCCAGCTATGCGGGTAATCATGCTTCACGGAGCCTTTGGCGAGTAATTTCCCGACCTCGTTCAACGCCTTAATGACCGCAAAGTTCCCATCCCCGAGCTTCCCGTCCTGCGTATAGACTTCAAGACCTGCAAAAAGCGGAACCTTATCCCGGAATTTGCCGTCATCCGCGACATTGTCTGTGATTTCTATTTTTGGTTTATTCCAGTTTTGCTGGACCTTTGGATCTAGCCTCGGATCATCAGGATTATCAAGATGCTGGCCCCTAAAATAATTTTCATACACCACTAAATTAAAGTCGTCCTGCCCGTGGCCCGGCGCGATGTGGACAAAGCCCGTTCCGTCCTCATCCGTGACAAAATCTCCGGCCAGTAATGGCACATCGAAATCGTATATGCTTTCTCCTTCTGCCGTCATTCCGGCGGAAGCCGGAATCCATTTTGCCTCCGTCTCACCCTCTATGGATCCCGGCGTTTGCCGGGATGACGCTTTGAGGTACCCGCGCAAAGGGTGCGCGCAGACCGTCCCTGAAAGCTCAGCGCCGTTGATCGTTCCAAGCAACTCCCAGCTCTCAATTTTTGCCGTTTCCCTGACCTTATCCGCAAGAGAGGTCGCCAGAACAATCTTATCGCCGGGTTTTGCACTACTTCCCTCAGCGACTTCACTTACTTCAAACACGCCGTACTCAATATCCTCGCCGAACGCAATCGCGCGGTTAGAGGGCAGCGTCCAGGGCGTTGTCGTCCAGATGAGAACATCCGCGCCTTCCAGCAAAGGATTTGCCGTTTGTATGATCGGAAACTTCACCCAGACCGTCACCGATTTATGCTCCCGGTACTCGACTTCCGCCTCGGCCAGCGCGGTTTTTTCAACCGTGGACCACATGACGGGCTTCACGCCCTTATACAGGCCGCCATTTTCGACGAATTTATGGATTTCGCGCACGATCCGCCCTTCGGCCCTGTTCGTCATGGTCAGGTAAGGGTGCGTCCAGTCCCCGGTTACGCCGAGGCGCTGAAACTGCGCGCTTTGCGTCTCCACCCACCCGCGCGCAAAGGCGCGGCATTCTTCGCGAAACACAAGCGGATCAACATCGTCCTTGTCCTTGCCGACCTCGCGGTATTTCTCCTCGATCTTCCATTCAATCGGCAGACCATGACAATCCCAGCCCGGCACGTACGGCGCGTCATAACCCGCCATTTGCCATGATTTCACCACGACGTCCTTGAGGATTTTATTCAGCGCATGCCCCATATGGATATTACCATTGGCATAGGGCGGGCCGTCATGCAGGATTTTCTTGTCACGCCCCTTTGAGGCCTCCCGAATTTTGGCGTACAGATCCATCGCCTGCCATTTTTGGACGATTTCCGGCTCTTTCTGCGGCAAACCGCCCCGCATAGGAAAATCCGTTTTCGGCAGAAAAACCGTATCTTTGTACAAATCGGCTTTGTCGTTTTGATCGTTACTCATGGCCTGCTCTTCAATCATGGCTGTTATGCACAAACCCTGCAATCTATAGAAATAGATAAAAAGTACAAGCGCTTCCGTTTAAAACAGGCCGCTCAGCACCAGAAAGGCCGGGATATAGACCAGTGCTAAAATTGTCCCAAGCAGGACAGTTGTTGCGGCTTTTTCGGGATTCAGATTGAGCTTCGCCGCATAGGCCGTCACATTGGCCGCAGGCGGGACGATCGCCATGAGCATGAGCATCTTGTGAATTTCCGGCTCGAAGGCCTGTGTAACAGACCGGTCGAAGAGCACGATCATGAAAGCTAAGAGCGGCCAGAGGATAAACTGCCCGGCAAAGACCAGCGCGATAAATCTTGGTACAATCACAAGCTTCGGCGCTTTGGACAAAGACCCGCCGACAAGCATCATCCCGATGACAATATAGGCGCCTTTGAAATAGGCCCAGTACGGATCAAGCGCAGCGGGCAAAGGCAGTCTCATAAAATTCACGGCCAGCCCCAGAAAGACAGCGTACAAGGTCGGAAAACGCAAAACCCTCAGCATGCTTTCCTTGGGGCTGAAATGGCTGCGGTTGGCGATATAATATAAAATTGTGGCCTCATAAAATAATCCGCCAAGCAGCATAAAAATATAAACACCCGTCCATACAGGCGGCAGCAAGAGAATGACAAGCGGCAAACCGAAATAGCCGGTATTGGACGCTCCGGCACACATCGCCAGCAAATTCGCCCGTTTATCGGGATAAACGCGCCGGCCAATTTTCAAGAAGAGCAGCGTCACGCTCGTATAGAGTATAAAAGCGACAAAGGGGAGCGCCGCATAAGCAGGTTTAAACTCCAGCGTCGCAACATAGTAAAAGGAAACAAACGGGACAATCACATAGATCGCAAGACCAGCCAAAGACTCCCGCTCCACCCCGTAAAACCGCCCGGCGACCCAGCCCAGCGCGATGAGGCCGTACAGAGGCGCAATACTTGACAAAAGTGTCAGGAAAACATCCACGATGTACTACACTCCCGCCAGCAGCGTACGCGCCTGCGCACAATCGCTTTCCATCTGGGCGATCAGGGCCTCCAGCGAATCGAACTTGGCTTCACCCCGCAAATAATAGACGGGCTGTACGCGTAGAGTTTTGCCGTAAATATCTTCGTCAAAATCAAAGATATGCGTCTCAAGCTGCGCTGTTTCAACTTCAAACATCGGGCGGATACCGATATTCGCCGCACCTTGATACCAGCAGTCCTCACCCTGCACGCAGGCCCGAACGGCATACACGCCATAAGCCGGGTGGAGCGTATCGCCCAAAGCCGTGTTGGCGGTGGGAAAACCAAGTTCATGCCCGCGCCGGTCGCCTTTTATGACCTCACCCCTGATTTCCCAATCCCAGCCTAAAAGCGCGTTGGCCTCCTCTATTTTCCCATGGCGCAAAGCCTGCCGGATACGGCTGGACGATATCGCGGCGCCAGCCTCATCGGCGATCTCTTCAACGATTGTCACGGGCAAGCCCGCCGCTTCGATATCGGCAGGCACGCCCTTACGCAACTGCCCAAAACGGAAATCGTAACCAACAACGATATGAGAGGCGTCCAACCCCGCGATTAAAACATGCTGTATAAAATCAGCGGCACTCCGGCTTGCGAAATCCCAGTTAAAGGGTAGGGAAAACAAAATATCCGTCCCTGCTAGCTCAAGCCGCCAAGCCTTCACAGATTCCGGCGTAATGCGTGAAGGTGGCGTATCGGGCTGAAACAGGCGGTGAGGGTGCGGTTCGAATGTCAGGACACCAAGAGGTACACCCTTTTTTTCGGCTATGGCTTGCCCCTTTTCGAGCAGCGCCAGATGCCCCCGATGTACGCCGTCAAAATTTCCGATGACCAGAACTGCACCGCGTCCCTTGGAAGGGATATCCGCGTATGTGTTAAAAACTTTCATAACCCGCTCGGTAAAGCCTGATTTTAATTTCAGCCCCTATTGAGGGACTACTCTTTTATACAGAAATGTGTAACTATCCGCAGACTGCGTTCGAACTTACAATGACACAAGGGACACCCCCTTACAACCAGTACAACTCTTGAAACCCTATGGAGGAACAAAAATCATGGTTTCTAAAAAGACTGTAAATACATTGCTCGCCGGTGCCATTGCTTTCACAATCGCTGGAGCTGCCGCATCCGCTCAGGCTTCCGGGGACATGGAAGGCAAGGAAAAGTGCTTTGGCGTTGTTAAAGCCGGGCATAATGATTGTGGTAATGCAGGGAAAACCCATTCCTGCGCAGGAATGGCCAGTGTTGACGGCGGCAGCGACGAATGGGTTGCCCTGCCCGAAGGCACCTGTGAAAAGCTTGTTGGCGGTTCACTCGAAGCTCACGCTGGAGACGGTGAAGAAGCACATGACGTGGTAGAGGGTCAAAACGCGGATCACGGCGCAAGCCACTAAGCCATCAATGGGGCGCTCTCCATTACAAGGCGAAAACGCCTCTTCGTTCCCACCGGCTCAACCTCCTTCCGAGCCGGTGGGAATAGGCCTACGCTACCCTTATTACGAAGAAATCCTGACAACGGACCTTCCGCTTGGATGGCTTGAAGTCCATCCTGAGAATTATTTCGGCGGCGGCGTTCACCGGTATTTTCTTGGAAAGGTCCGAGAAAAACACCAGATCAGTCTGCATGGAATCGGCTTATCTTTAGGCTCGGATCAACCTGTACGTGAAGACCATCTTCGCCAGTTCAAAGAGTTGATTGAGCTGTACGCACCCTTTAACGTCTCCGACCATGCCTCTTGGAGTGCAAGCGGTAACGCCCATCTAAACGATCTTTTGCCCTTGCCCTACACGCAGGAAAGCCTTGACCGGCTTGCCCGGAATGTCGAACGGACGCAAAACTATTTTGGTCGCCGCATTCTGGTTGAAAACCCCTCGACCTATCTCGCCTTTAGCGGCAATGAGATGCATGAAGATGCCTTTATGAATGCGCTGGCAGAGATGACAGGCTGCAGAATTTTGCTGGATATCAATAATATATACGTACAGGCTCACAATCATGGCTACGATGCGTACGCTTATATCGATACAATCGAAACACGCTATATTGGGGAATTCCATCTGGCCGGACATATAGAGCGTGAAGCTGGTAAACGTACGCTTTTAATCGATACGCACTCTCGCCCTGTCAAAGATGATGTATGGAATTTGTATGCTTATGCACTTCGCCGCCACGGCATTATCCCAACTTTGATAGAATGGGATCAGGATTTTCCAAGCCTCGATACACTTGTTGGAGAAGCACAGAAGGCACGGGCGCTTATTCAAAGCGCAACCGAAACGGAGATTTCGGATGCGGCTGAATGACGTACAGGCCCGTTTCAAGGAGATAATGCTGGACCACCCGGACGCACTTCGAACGCCCGGTGACGATTTCGCTGCCCTATTCACCGCCGGAGATATACCTTTGCCCGCCCGCCTGAGCGTTTACCGCAATAATATTGTCGGGTCCTTGACCGATGTTATGGTTGCGGGTTTCCCGCTGATTGATAATCTGGTCGGGCGGGCCTTCATGGAAAAAATGGCGCGGAGCTTTATCCTCGAAAACCCGCCGCAAAACGGATGTCTCAACCTGTACGGCGAAGGATTCGAACATTTCATAGAGCGCTTCGAACCGGCAAAAAGCCTGCCCTATCTGGCGGATGTCGCCCGGCTGGAGATCGCGCTGAACGCCGCTTATTATGCGCCGGATGACACACCGCTCCCCCCGGACGCTCTCGCACGGATTGCCGCGGACTCTCTGGCTGAAACAATTCTTCTCCCGCGCAAGGCCGTACGTCTTATCACCTCTCCCTATCCGCTTGAAAAAATACGTGATTTTTGCCTTTCCAGCAACAAAGACAGGGCGGAAACGCTTGATATTTCAACAGGCGGATGCCACCTCCTGATAGACCGCCCGGCACTGGATGTACGTGTATCGACCTTACAGAAGAGCGAATACACCTTCCTTTCAGACCTGCTTGCCGGGCAAACTCTGGGGGCGGCGCTTGAACATACGCTCACCCTTGATGAAACATTTGATGTTCACAACGCACTTCAAAGATTTTTCACGCTTGAGGCGTTTTCAGCCATAAACCCGAAATAACCCTTTAGGAGCAAACAGCTATCAAGTCAGGAGTTTACCATGCATAAATTTTTGCACCGCATAGACAACGCCATCACCCCCTTGCGAACATTTGCGAATTTTGCAGGCGCGCCTCTTTTGGACCTCATTATTCGGCTATATTTGGCTAATGACTTCTTTAAATCAGGTATAACCCGTTTCAATGACTGGAAAAACGCTAGTTTCGACAATCAGATTTTTTTATTCTCGGCCGAGCACCCCGTCCCGTTCCTGCCGCCCGAAGCCGCAGCCTATGTCACAATGTCAGCAGAGCTTATCTTGCCGGCGCTTCTTGTTGTTGGGTTATTCGGACGGGCTGCCGCAGCCGGCCTCCTGATTATGACAGCCGTCATTGAATTCACCTACGGCCATTTCGACGTACATATTCTCTGGGCCTTTCTTGCAGCTTCAATTCTTGTCCGTGGACCGGGTGCCCTTTCCCTTGATACGGTATTGTTGAAAATACTGCGCCGGGTCAATACGAAAAACCCTGCCGCCTCGACTTTATAACTTGTCACGAATCTTAAACAGCAGGCTTGATTCAAAGAGGCGTTCACTGGATAGTGGCCCCCATGACTCAAAATATGACTCAGAAGACGAAACGGATATTCGCTCTGTCGGCTGCGCTCGATATTGTGATCGCCGATCAGCTCAGTAAATGGGCTGTCACGGAATATATGATTCGTCCGTTGCATGGCGGTGCGCCGGTCGATCTTTGGGACTGGATCACAGCCGCTCCGCCTCGTCTAGCCTATGCACAAAACGAGCTTTTCCCCTTTTTCAATATCGTCATGGTCTGGAACAAAGGCGTCAGCTTCGGACTGTTTAATCATGATACGGATTACGGGCCTCTACTCCTGACAGCTTTGTCACTTGTTATCAGCGCGATTTTTCTTGTCTGGCTGTTCAGGACGAATTCCGCTGTCCAACTCTCCGGAATCGCTCTGGTGATCGGTGGCGCAATCGGCAACGTCATCGACCGTCTGCGATTCGGTGCAGTTATAGACTTTCTGGACTTTCATGTAGCCGGCTGGCATTGGCCCGCTTTCAATCTCGCCGACAGCTCTATTGTCATCGGTATTTTTATTTTGATACTCTACGCCATATTTTTCGAGGAGCGCCGACATGCGTAAAGCGATTTTGTTCTCCCTTATGGGCCTGCCCCTGACCCTTGCGGCTTGCGGCGGCGGCAGCGTCAAGGAAGGGCTTGGATTGACCAAAACAACGCCGGACGAGTTCGCCGTCGTCAAACGCGCGCCTCTGGAAATGCCGCCAAGCTATACGCTGCGCCCACCACAGCCCGGCGCCCCAAGACCGCAGGAACAAGCTACCGCGCAGCAAGCCCGCCAGACCGTATTCGGCCCTGTCGCACCGGCTACGGAGCAAACCGCCTCCGAGTCTTCAAGCGGGGAAAGCGCCCTGCTGGGTCAGGCCGGCGGGCAACATGCAGACCCGTCCATACGGCAAAAAGTCGATCAGGAGACAGCAGAGCTGCATGACCGTAACAAGCCAGTCGTCGAAAAACTGCTGGGTATAGGCGGCAACCGAAAAGAAACATCGGCCACTGTTGTAAACGCGGCGGAAGAAGCCAAGCGGCTGCAACAAAACGCCGAAGAGGGCAAAACGGTTATAGATGGCGAAACGCCCTCTATTGAGGAATAATAATCATAAGACAGGAAGTCGGACAATGACGAGATTACAAATGCTCTCTTTTTTCTGCGTTTTGGCTCTGGGCGCCCTGACCCTGAGTGCAGCTCCCTTGCCCGCTCCCGCACAGGCTCAATCAGCGGCACAAACGGCTGAACAGAGCACTCAAACCCCGGAAACAGGGGCGGAAGAGAACTCAAAAGAGAGTGGTGAGAAAGTTTTCAACGCCCAGACAACTAAACTGGCCAACGGCCTTCAGATTGTTGTCGTCTCGAATCACCGCGCGCCGGTTGTCACCCATATGGTCTGGTACAAGGTCGGCGCTGCGGACGAAATTCCCGGGAAATCAGGGATCGCACATTTTATGGAACATTTGATGTTCAAAGGCTCGGAGGTCATCGGCGGCGACGATCTTAAACCCGGTGAGTTTTCAGAGATTATCCGCGCGCTGGGCGGGCAAGATAACGCCTTCACCGCGCAGGATTATACGGCTTATTTCCAGTCTATTTCTAAGGATCATCTGGAACGCGTCATGCGCATGGAAGCCGGGCGGATGCGCCATATGACTCTGCCCCCGGATGAAGTCCTGTCCGAACGGCAAGTTATATTGGAAGAGCGCCGCCAGCGTACGGATAACGACCCGAGAGGCCGTTTTGCCGAGCAAATGGAGGCCGCAGCCTTCCCAAACAACCCTTACGGCACACCTGTTATCGGCTGGCTACACGAAATGGAACAGCTCACGCGGGAAGACGCTGCCACGTTCCACAAGCGCTGGTACGCGCCCAATAACGCGATCCTCGTCGTCTCCGGCGATGTCGAAGCACAGGACGTATTTACACTTGCCGACAAGATTTACGGCTCTATCCCCGCTCGTGACGTACCTGAACGGCACAGGCCGCGCTCTCCGGTTTTTAATTCCCTGACAAGCGTAACACTCGAAGATCCCTCAATCCGCGAACCGGTCGTTCAGACACTCTACCGCGCGCCGAGCCTGCGGCAAGACCCTGAGACATCCTATGCGCTCGAAGTGCTCGCTGAAATTATGGGCGGCGGCCCGACATCCCGCCTGTACAGAATGCTGGTCATCGAGAAAAAAATCGCGACCGGCGCAGGTATGACCTACAAAAATCCGGCCTGGGACGATTCTGAAATCTGGATATCCGCAACGCCCACGCCGGGACAGACGCTCGGCGTACTGGAAACAGCCATCAAGGAAGAGCTGCGCAAGGTCGTAGAGCACGGCATTACACAGATCGAGCTGGATGATGCAAAAACCCGCATGCAGGACGAAGCCATCTATGCGCGAGATAGCCTGACCGGCCCCGCCATGGTGATCGGCTCTTATCTGGCCTCCGGCGCCTCTTTGGACGATGTAGAACACTGGCCGGACCGCATCCGGCAGGTGACGATCAAACAGGTCCGTGAAGCCGCCAAACGTTATCTCAACCCTGACGAGCCGGGGCCGCACCCGCCCGTGACAGGTTACCTTCTTCCGAAAATAGACCAGATGCAAGAGGACGGAAAATAATGACACACACTTTGACAGAAACCGCCTTGCGCTCTGTACGTCTTTTTACTCTGGCCATTTTGGCTCTGTGCGCAGCGCTTTTCGCGCCCGCCGCACAGGCAAAAGAACCCGTACTGGATATTCAGGTCATCACCAGCGACAAGGGTATCACGGCCTGGCTGGTGGAAGACCACTCCATTCCGGTTATCTCGTTCCAATTCGCCTTTCAGGGCGCAGGCGCGGCGCTGGACCCGGAGAACAAGCAGGGTCTTGCGCAGATGGCCTCCAACACGATGGATGAAGGCGCAGGCGATTTAAAGGCACAGGACTTCCAGCGCGAATTGCGTAACCTTGTCATCTCGCTGGGTTTTACTGCCAGCCGCGATCATTTCGCCGGCAGTTTGAAAACGCTCTCAAAAAACAAGGAACGCGCCTTTGAGCTTCTCAAACTGGCCGTAAACGAACCACGCTTTGACAAAGACCCGGTAGAGCGTATGAGCAAAGCCAACCAGAGCCGCATTCGCTCCTCTCTGTCCGACCCGGACTGGATCGCCGCGCGCCTGATGAACGATGTCGCTTTTGCAGGCCACCCTTACGCACTGAACAGCGGCGGAACGCTCTCGACGCTGAACGCGATCACTCCCGCGGACCTTAAGGCTTTCCACAAAGCAAGGCTGGGCCGCAACAACGTTATGGTCGCCGTCTCGGGTGATATCACGCCGGAAGAGGTAAGAATACGGCTGGACGAGCTGTTTGGAGATTTGCCGGAAGCCTCCCTGACTCCGCCAGCCGACCTGACCGTGCAAAACAGCGGAAAAACATTTGTTTACGAACGGGATATGCCCCAGACCCTGATCGAAATCATGCAACCCGGAATTGATACGCATGATCCCGATTATCACGCCGCGCAGGTGATGAATTTCATCCTCGGCTCCTCCGGGTTCGGGTCACGGCTGACAACGGAAATCCGGGAAAAAAGAGGCCTGACATACGGCATTTATTCGACCTTTTATAATCTCGACCATCTGTTCGGCTTCACCGTTTCGACATCGACAAAGAATGAGAACGTGCCGGAAATGCTCTCCCTGATCCAAAAAGAGTTTCAAACCATGCTCTCGGACAATGTGTCAAAGAAAGAGCTGGAGGACGCCAAATCTTACCTGATCGGCTCTTTGCCGCTGTCCCTGACCTCGACGGATAAAATTGCGGGATTGCTGCTGTCCCTACAACTAAATGGCCGTCTTGCGAACTATCTCGAACTGCGTGAAAACGCGATCGAAAGCGTAAGCGTCAAAGATGTCCGGCGCGTAGCAGAGCGCATTCTCACCCCTGAGAATTTTACAACCGTTCTTGTTGGAAAACCGGAAGGGCTGGACAATGCAACCCCTATTAAAAAAATTCCGAATGCCGAGTAACGGCCTGACAGACAGCCCTGAATGGAAAGCCCTGCAGAAGGATGCCTGCGGGGCTTCAGCTATCCGGACGCGCGCGCTTTTCGAACAGGACCCTGAACGTTTCAACAAATTTCATATCGCGCTGGACGGACTGCTCTTCGATTATTCTAAACATCCGGTGACGGCTGAAATAATGACACACCTCATAGCGCTGGCGCGTGCGGCAGAGCTTGAAAGCTGGCGGGATAAAATGTTTGCCGGCGTGCAGATCAATACAACCGAAGACCGCGCCGTCCTGCATACGGCTCTGCGGCATTCAGCTCCGGAAGGCCTTGAGGTAGACGGAGAAAATGTCGCCGGTTTTATCAGTAACACGCATGAGCAAATGCGGCGTTACAGTGAATCCATCCGCCGGGAAGGCCTCATTCACGATGTTGTTGTCATCGGGATCGGCGGGCCAAATCTCGGTCCAACTCTGGTTTATGAGGCTTTGTCTGGCCCTGCCGGAGCACCACGCGTTCATTTCGTATCGAACATAGACGGCACACATATTACGCAGACATTGGAGCCGCTTTCTCCCGACCATACGCTCTTTATCATCTCCTCAAAAACCTTCAAAACACTGGAGACACTGGAGAACGCCCAGACAGCAAAAAGCTGGCTGGACGATTTCAAACCGGGCCTTTCCCGTGAGCACATGGCCGCCGTAACGGCAAACCGGGAAGATGCGGAAGCATTCGGCATCGCGCCTGCACAGATATTCCCCTTGCGCGAATGGATCGGCGGACGTTATTCCCTATGGTCAGCGGTCGGCCTCCCAATTGCGATTGCCCACGGCTTTGATCAGTTCGAGGCCTTATTAGAAGGCGCCCGTACAATTGACACGCATTTCCAAACTGCGCCGCTTGATCGAAATATCCCCGTCATTATGGCACTTTTAGGCCTATGGCACCGCAATTTTAGGGCATGCACGGCGCACGCCATCCTACCCTACGCGCAAAAACTCTCCCGCCTTCCAGCCTATATCCAGCAGGTCGATATGGAATCGAACGGCAAAAACACGGACAGGGACGGCATACGGGTAGACTATGAAACGGGCCCCGTCATTTTCGGCGGCCCCGGCACCGATGCCCAGCACGCCTTCTTCCAGCTGCTCCATCAAGGCACGGACATTATTCCATCGGATTTTATTCTGGTCGCTCGCCCGAATCATGGGCTGGATTCGCATCATCGACAACTCCTGGCCTCAGCACTCGCGCAAACGCAAGCCCTCATGGAGGGCCGTACGTCTGAACCGGCAAACGATGCCCCGCACCGGCGTTTCGAAGGCAATAGGCCAGTCTCAACCCTGATTCTCGAGCAGCTTGACGCCTACCATCTTGGGATGTTGCTGGCTCTGTATGAGCATAAAATTTTTGTACAAGGTATTCTCTGGCGCCTGAACAGCTTCGATCAATGGGGCGTCGAACTGGGAAAAACACTAGCTCAGGACATCCTGCACCAGCTCAATCCGGGAGTGGTGCCTACCAGAGAAAACCCACCCGCACCCGATCCTTCTACACAGAATCTTGCGACCTATCTGTTCAAATCGTTCATAAATTCTTAGGGTCTCTTCCGTTATACTTTCCGGGTGATGTAGTATGGGAAGCGGTGTGAAAGAATTTTCACCCGAAACAGCGAAGAAAGCGCACGGGCGCATGAGCGAAGAAAGAATACCGGAACCGGAGAACCTTCCGACTCTCAGTCAGACGGATCTTGACGACGTTACCCGCAAACACGGCATGTATATGAAAGGGCGCCGCGGTGGCGCCCGCGCGGTCCTGCAATATAAAGACCTTTCCCGCCTTGATTTCAAACGGGCAGACCTGTCCCAAGCTGATTTCACCGGCTCTCTTCTTCTGGAGGCTGACCTGTCCGGTGGAACATTCTTCGGCACCTCTTTTTTCGCCTGTGATCTCCGCAACGCCGATATGCGGGGCGGCAACTTTTCCCGCGCAGATTTTCGAGGTGCCTATGTCGCAGGCGCGGATTTGACGGGCGCCAATATGAGCGGCGCAGACATGCGCGAAGGCAAAATCATGAAACGGGGCGACAAGGGCGCGCTCACGGATCGTAAACGTTCGGGTGGGCTAGGCGCTAAAACCGTTTTCACCGGTGCACGGCTTACGGATGTCAATATGAAAGACGTACAGGCCTTTGCCGCCGATTTTTCGGATGCCGACCTGACCGGCGCAGATATGGGCCGTACGGATATGGAAGGGGCTAATTTTGAGGGCGCCAACCTGACCGGTGTAAATCTCAAAAGCGCAAATCTCTCCCATGCCAGCATGCGGGCCTCTGTTATCACGGGCGCGATCCTCGAAGGCAGCGAAAGAGCCGGCTTGAATATGCAGGGCAGCATCACCGAAAAGGATATGGGTGACCGTCTTGAAAATCTGGGTAAAACTCTATCTGAGCTTCTGGAGGAGCATACGCTCTGGGTTGCCACAGCCGGGCGCGCCGGTCGGCAGCTTGACCTCAGCGGTTATGATTTGCATGATCTTGCTGATCTCAGACGTTTTCCGCTTACAGCTATCCGTGCAGTCGGGGCAAATTTTCTGGGGCAGAATCTCAGCGCGGCAGAGCTGCAAAGCGGGGTATTTGATCGCTCGGATTTCCGTGATTGCCGGATGATAGAGGCGGATATGCGTGGCTCAGACTTTAAATACGCGAATTTCTCCCGGGCCAATCTGGACGGCGCACGGCTATGCCCCCTTGAATTTCGTAGCGATTACGGCGGTACGCGTCTTCAATGCGCTGATCTGACCGGCGCGAACTTACGTTATGTTTCCCTGCGTGGAGCAGATTTGCGCGACTGCAACCTCAAGGGTGTAGATCTAACGGGTGCGGCGCTGCACACCTGCGATCTACGGCGGGCCGATCTGACGGGCGCCATCCTTAAAGGTGCCATTTTAGAAAGCGTCCGTATGGATGAAACCATAATTGATAAAAAGGTCTTTTAACGTACCCTTTCTGAGCATGGGGAAATCCTTTATAGTGATTCTCCATGCGTATCCGTTACTTGCCAGAAACACTGATCAACCGAATTGCCGCCGGGGAAGTGATCGAACGTCCTTTTGCCGCGGTCAAGGAATTAGTAGAAAATGCCGTCGATGCCGGGGCAACCCGGATCGAGGTCGATATCCGCGAAGGCGGAAAAAGCCTGATCTCCATACAGGATAACGGCAGCGGCATGAGCCGGGAAGAATTAATCGCTGCACCCGACCGTCATGCCACCTCCAAACTGCCTGATGACGATCTTGTCCATATCACTCACCTTGGCTTTCGTGGCGAGGCGTTAGCCTCTATTGCCGCTGTCGCCAGACTTAGCATAGCCACACGCCAAAGCGGCACGCAAGAAAGCTGGGAGATCACGGTTGAGGGTGGTAAAAAGGGCGAAATTCGCCCCTCCGCTCATCCGGCAGGCACACGCATCGAGGTCCGCGACCTCTTCTATGCGACACCGGCGCGACTGAAGTTCCTGAAATCAGACCGTGCGGAATATATGGCTGTTAAGGATACGCTCACCCGGCTGGCCATGGCTTTCCCGCAGATCGCGTTTCGCCTGACCCATGATGGAAAGGAAGCCTTGAACCTGCCCGCATCCTCGGACCCGCAAACCCGCCTTGCAGCGATTTTGGGCCGAGACTTTGGCGAAAACGCGCTGAAAATCGATGCAGAGCGCGAAGGAATCGTACTGTCCGGTTATGCAGGCCTGCCCACGCTGCACCGGGGCACCAGCCAACACCAATATCTGTTCGTCAATGGCCGTCCCGTCCGCGATAAGCTGCTGCACGGCTGTATCCGTGGAGCTTACGCCGATGTCCTCCACCGCGACCGCTATCCGCTGGCCGCACTGTTTCTGGAATTGCCGCCCTCAGAGGTCGATGTAAACGTACACCCGGCCAAGGCAGAGGTGCGCTTTCGTGACCCGGCCCTTGTCCGGGGCCTGATCGTCAGCGCCTTGAAACATGCCCTGTATGAAGGTGGGCAAACGGCCTCCTCCACCGTATCTGCGCAGGCGTTGGGCGCCATGCGCCCGGCCCATTACACCCCCTCCGCACCCAGCCTGCCGCTCCACCGGGGCGCTCAACGGGCTGTTCCCGCAAGCTATGCCTATGGCCGCCCATCCAGTGCGCAGGCAGCACACGCGCTTTTCGAACCGGTGCAATACGCCTATGCGCCCCAAAGCGCTCTAGCCGATATGGTGCCGGGCGCCCGGGCCGAAGACATACAGAACCAAGAAATCTCCGACCCTTATCAAGGCAGCACTGAATCTTTTCCACTGGGCGCGGCGCGGGCGCAGCTTCATGAAAATTACATTATCGCCCAGACGACAGGCGGGCTGGTGATCGTCGACCAGCATGCGGCGCATGAGCGGCTGGTTTATGAGCGCTTCAAAACCCAAATTGCCGAGAGCGGTATAGAACGCCAAGGGCTTTTATCACCTGAAATTATTGAAATGGAAGACACGGAAGCCGAACGCCTTCTGGCTCATGCGGAAGCGCTGGAAAAGCTCGGGCTGGAAATCGAGCCGTTCGGTGCAGGCGCCATCGCGGTGCAAACCGTTCCCGCTCTGCTGGGCGCAAAGCCAAACATTCAGGGGCTTATACGTGATCTGGCTGATGAAATTCTGGAGCATGGCAGTGCGCAAACCCTTGAAGAGCGCATGAACGCTATTTTATCAACCATGGCCTGCCATGGCTCGATTCGCTCCGGACGCCGTATGAACGGTGAGGAAATGAACGCCTTGCTGCGGCAGATGGAAAAAACGCCGCTCTCCGGCCAGTGCAATCATGGCCGCCCGACCTATATCGAATTGTCCTTGAACGATATTGAAAAGCTTTTTGGACGGCGTTAAAGCAAAGAACACATCACGATCAAGATTTCAGCGCCCTTAAATAGAGCTGTGCCGCCGCAAGATCAGTTTGCGCAGATTCGTCTTTACGGGCCTGCATCGGGTCCGGTCCGTAGCGCTCCTCATCATAGAGCGCAGCCTTCCAGCGCTCTTCAACGCGAATGGCCTCGAACAGCTCAGCGGGGGACAGCTCACCCTCCATAAAGGCCAATGCAAGCACGATTGAACCGCCCAGAGCCGTTACAAGCTGGAAAACCGTAAAGGCATCGTCATCCATAGCCTGCACGTGATCCCGAATACGCTCTGCCAACGCCTCGTCCTGCCGGAGCGCGCGCAGCCCCGTGGTCGTTTCCAGCGCCCCGGAGAAGCGGCGCTCAAACCATCCCAGCCACGGGCTCCAAGCCTCGTCCTGCGCCTGCGCAAGGGCCGGCGGATGATCCGTCCGGTAACAGAGCAAATCCGTGTCCAGATATTTCAACAGCGCCGCGCTCATCGCTTCACGCTCATGCGATACGCGATCGATCCGAGTCGTCAGAATTTGTGTGAGCGGCATGGAATCGGGCACGATATCCGTCTCCTGCCCCGCCCATTCTTGCATAATCGCCTGCGCCAAAGCCTCACACGGCGCGGCCAATATTTTTCCGGAAGGCGCCTTAACGGGTTGCCCGTCCAGCAGGATTGTATAGCCGGACGGATCACTCCCGGTCGTCACCATTTTATAAAAGCGCTTCATTCGTTGATACCTTCACCGGCCTGAGATGGAGGAGCGGCAGCCTCTTTCTCTTCCCCACCCTTCACATTCTGCCCCTTCATCTCTTCATTTTTCTGCTCGATAAAGGTCGCGCAAGGATGGTTGTCGTTCAACCCCAGATCCGCGAGCGTAAATGCCCAGAAAGCCGGATTAACTGTCCCCAGAAGCAAACCGCCGATTTTTGTCCCGATGCTGAACGTATCAGGAGCAATTTTAGGATCGGCCAGAGAGCCGCTGATTTTGACTGCCGTGGCCACGTCACCGATTGAAATGCTCTTGGGTTTGGGTTTAAGCACAATATCCAGCCTGTCTTTCGGAATGTTGTACGTACCTTTCCCGGCAACGGTCACGCTGGCCCCGTCAACAAAGAGTGTCTGCGCATCCGCCAGACCCTCCTTAATTTGAAAATCCATGATCGCGCAATTCAGCTTCAGGCTTGCGTCCTTATTCAAATCCGGCAAGAGCGCGTTCACAAGCCCGCCCCCCCAGATATTCAGCAGGTCAGACTTGAAGCGCCCCTCTCCAGCGATCAATATCGCCTCCCCCGAAAGCCCTTCGAGCAGAGCGTCAAAAGAACGGCCTTGCGTACTGAGGCGGAGCGCCACATCAGCCTTGCCATCAACAGGAGCCTCTTCACGAATCTGCTTTTGCAAGGCACCGTAATCCAGACCACGTAGCTTGAACGCACTCTCCAGCGCGAACATCCCCGGCGTTTCTGGAAGAGGGGTCAATTTAACGTGGCCTTCCAACGGCCCGCCGCCGAGCGCCCCGGTAATTTTGTCCATTTTTAGCCAATTATCACGAATCAATAGCGGTGCTTTTATATGGCCTAGCGTAAGCGTCCCCGTTCGAATCTCCTTTAGCTCCAGCAAGGCATCAACATTCGCCGTTCCAAAGCTAAGCCCTTTGTCATCCGGCTCTTCGCGGTCAGGTGTAAAAATCCGGCTTATATCTTCTGCCAACAGATCAAAAGGCCCGCCGCCCTTTATATCGTCCAGATAAAAAACCGGGCTTTCCAGCGTGCCTGATATTTGCTCTGCTTCGCCCAACTCAATTACCAGATCTGGTTCAAGGCGGGTCCCGGACGGTAAAAATTTCAACTGCCCTTGAAATTTAACCGTCCCGCCACGTCTTTTGATATGCAGATCACCGCTTGTGAAGGGCGTGCCCGCGCGAACAAGTTCAAAATTCTCAAAGAGAAAATCGCCACTGCCGGGGCGTTTCAGGGTCGCCGTCGCAGATAACGGCCCAAGCGAGGCCTGAAAAGGCTCATCTTTGGCCAGCGCGTATTTCGGATTATAGACGGACCCGCTTTCTTGCGCGCCGATACGAAAATCGAACGCCGATGCCCCGATCATGCCCTTACCGCCCAGAAACGGCTTGGCAGATTCGGCGCTGCCGTCCTTTAAAATCGAGAAATACTCGACGGAGACAGGCTGATCCATCAGAGCGCCGGGCGCAGCCGACACCCCCCTTATATCCAGAAGCCGGATTTTACCGGTGCTGAACGCCACATCGAAAAAGCCGAAAGAAATACGCGCCTTATCGACGGATACAGCCAGGGAAGCCGTCTCAAGATTCCGCAACGTCACCTTTTCAACATCCACGCTGATATTGGGGAAAAAAGTCATGCGGTTGAGGGTTTCGATCTCGGCCTTATAGCCTGTCGCGTCCGAAAGAAAATCCTCGATCGCACCTTTGAGAACAGGGCTGTTCCCACCCATTTTCGAGATCACGGTAAAGATTACGACCAGAAAAATTGCCGCAAACAGGACGAATTTCATCAGCCGCCACAGCCAGTGTTTCTTTCGGGGCCGTTCGTCTTGCAGTTGGCTCTCCTGCTGCTCGCCTTGCTCCGATATTTTCTCGGTCATCTTGAAACCTTCCTACCCGTCTCGCCTTTATAACAAGCTGATTATAAGCGGTGTGCCGGAGCGATCAAGGTTTGTCCGTTAAGGCTTGGCATCCTCAAACGGGTCGGCCTTGTAAGATGGATCAAATCCGAGGGCCTTCCAGCCTGCCGCAAGCTCTGGCGGCAAGGGTGCTGTGATATCAAGCACATGCCCTTTACGAAGCGGATGGGGAAGAATCAGCCGCCGTGCATGCAAGTACAATCGTCTCGAAAGCCCCAGCGCCCCCAGATCAGCTTCCGGCTTTTTGGACTCCGGGTTTCTAACCGCCTTATATTTATGGTCGCCCAGAATAGACGCGCCCATAAGCTGCGCATGAACGCGAATCTGATGCGTACGCCCCGTACGCGGCCAGAAGGCAACGAAGGCCGCGCTATCCATCGCACGTTCAAGGACGACAAAATCCGTCACGGCGATTTTCCCTTCCTCCTCATCAACAACCATCTTCTCCTTATCCGGCCCGCCAGCCTTAACCAGCGGCGCCTTAATCGTGCCCTCAAGCTGCGCGGGTGCAGGCGAGCAAATCGCCCAGTATATCTTTTTAATCTCCCGGCCCTTAAACAGATCCCCTAACTTTCGGGCAGTTTCAGCAGAGCGCGCCAGAAGCAAAACACCGCTCGTATCCTTGTCCAGCCTGTGCACGAGCCGGGGACGTACACCCTTCTTATTCACCAGCGCATCCAGCATCCCGTCAATGTGACGGCGCGTATTCGTACCCCCCTGTACGGCTAGCCCCGCGGGCTTGTTAAGGGCCAAAACCTCCCCATCATCATAGACAACCAGCGACCGAATAAAGGCCGTCTCTTCATGGCTCAGAGCAGGTTTTCCATCAGGCCGTCCGCGCTCTTTCACCGGCGGTATCCGGATATCCTGCCCGGCCTTAAGCCTCATTTCAGGCTTTGCACGCTTGCCGTCCACACGCATTTGCCCCTGCCGCAAAAGTTTCTGGAGCAAGATATACGGAATTTCCGGCACATGACGCTTGAGCCAGCGATCAAGCCTTTGGCCGTCGTCATCCTCGGATACAGTTAAATGACGAACACCGCTCATGATGTAATCCCTCGTACAAGAAGCATCGCAGCCACCAAGGCCACGATTGATAAAATAACAGAAGCCAAAACATAAAGGCCTGAAATCATTAATTCCCCGCGCTCATATAAAGCGACCGTATCCAGCGAAAAGGTGGAAAAAGTCGTAAAAGCACCAAGAAAACCGGTCACGAAGAACACACGTACGGCTTCCGGCGGTTGCCACAAATGCGCAAAGAGCGCAATCAAGGCCCCCATGACAAAAGACCCGGCCACATTCACCGCGAGCGTCCCCCAAGGAAAACCGTGTCCCATGATGCGGACCGCCAGCAGATTCACGCCATAGCGCGAAACCGCGCCAAGCGCCCCTCCCGCACCGATCATTCCTATTGTGCCGATCATATTTTGCCCTTAGACTTGCCCGTTACATTCTATTCAGGTTGAATCATCTTAATGTCTGCCCCTTCATGCAACAATTGTAAAGCCATTCTGCTGGCCATTATCGGCTTTGCTGCTTTTTCAGTCAGCGACGCCTGCACGAAATGGCTGACGGATTATTACTCCGTCTTTCAGATTATGGGGATTAAAGCGACTTTTGTCATGTGTATGATGATCGCACTGTCTCCTTTTCTAGGCGGGCTGAAAAAAACACTCTCTACCCGGAAGAAGCGGACCCATGTCGCCAGAGGGCTCGTCAATACGGCTCTGGGTGTTGCGGTTACAGCCAGCTTTGCCCATCTGCCCATGGCGCAGGCCTATACGCTGTTTTTTATCGCACCGCTCCTGACTACGATTCTTGCGATCCCTGTTTTCAAAGAGCAGATTCACAAACAAGGCTGGATCGCGATTGCAGCCGGCTTCGCAGGGGTCCTCATCATTTTGCGGCCCGGTTTCGGGGAAACGAACCCTTGGCTGTTCGCAGCCCTGATCGCAGCCCTTTTCATCGCGCTTTTATTCCTGCTGGCCAAAGCGCTTGATGAACGGGAAACGCTCCTGTCTCTACCCTTTTTTCCTGTCCTGTCGGACTTGCTGCTTGTGCTGCCTTTCGTCTGGCCTATCCTGTTTCATCTGACACCGGACCATATCCCGCTTTTTGCCCTCTCTTCCATCATGCTGATTATCGGTTTCGTTACCGTATCCTTTGCATTTAGGATCGCAAACTCGGCCATTGTTGGCCCTTTCCACTATACGCAAATTCTCTGGGCGGTCCTGTTCGGCTATTTCATCTTCGGCGACCTTCCCGACCGCTGGACAATCATCGGCGGTGCGCTGATTATCGCCAGCGGGATTTACCTCATTGAAACCGAACGCAGAAAACGCTAAGACTTTCCTATGTTTGAATGGATTACAGACCCGAATATCTGGGCCAGCTTGCTCACTTTAACGATTCTCGAAATCGTTTTAGGGATCGACAACGTTATCTTTCTTTCAATCGTTTCTTCAAGGCTTCCCAAAGCTCAGCAGCCAAAGGCCCGGATGATCGGTCTGACACTGGCCCTCGTACTACGCGTATTGATGCTGCTGTGTATTGCGTGGATTATCGGTCTGACGGCTCCGATTTTCGCCTTCGGTGAGCATGAAGTTTCATGGCGGGATATTATCCTTGGACTCGGCGGGCTGTTCCTGATCGTCAAGGGCACAAGCGAAATCCACCACACGGTTGAAGGCGAGGAAGACGCGCAGGAACACGGCGCAAAAGCCTCCTCTTTTATCAATGTCGTTTCCATGATTATCCTTCTGGATCTTGTCTTTTCACTGGATTCCGTCATTACCGCCGTGGGAATGGCCAAGCATATCCCGGTCATGATCGCCGCGATCGTCATCGCCATTATCATCATGCTGCTGGCCGCCGAAAGCGTCAGCGCCTTTATTCAAAAGCATCTCTCGATCAAGATGCTTGCGCTGAGCTTTCTCCTCCTGATCGGGGTCGCACTGGTCGCGGACGCGCTTCACTTCCACATTCCGCGCGGCTATCTCTATTTCGCGATTGCTTTCTCGCTGGGCGTTGAATTCCTGAATATTCTGGCTGAGAAAAATCACAAGCGTGTACAGGCTGTCAAAACTCGCCATGACTGACATTCTGGACACAGGCCGGTTTGCCGAACTCTTGAGCAACCCCGTTTTTGTACCTCATATACCGGCAGGCAAACCCTTGGGCGTTGCCGTCTCCGGCGGGCCGGACAGCATGGCCCTATGCGCCCTGCTGGCTGAATGGATGGAGCACGAAGGCGCTGGCCGTGCTATCTCCGCCCTGCATATTTTAAGCGTCGATCACGGGCTGCGCCCCGAAGCTGTGCAGGAGGTCGGCGCTGTCGGCGCATGGGCTCAAAGCCGCCCCGGCCTCATCCATGCCGCACTAGCCTGCCACCCTGAAACAGGCGGCCCGACAAAAGACGGCAACCGGATCATGGAAAAAGCTCGCAGCGCCCGCTACACAGTCATGGCCGATTATTGCCACGCCCACAATATTCGCAGCCTCCTCCTAGCCCATCACCGCGACGATCAAGCCGAAACGCTTCTGTTCCGCCTTGCAAAAGGAAGCGGCCTCGACGGGCTGGCCGCCATGCGTCCGGTCCAGCCCTTTAATGATGACCTCACCCTTCTGCGCCCCTTACTGGATACGCCGAAAGCAACCCTGATTGATTTTTGCGAAACATATGCCATCCCCTTTATCACGGACCCTTCAAACGCCTCCCCGGATTTTGCGCGGCCCCGGCTGCGCAAGGCCCGTGCAGCTTTAGAGGCAGAGGGGCTGACCTCCAAGCGCCTGACCGTGACGGCTAGCAGGCTGGCCCGCGCCCGCGACGCGTTGGACAAGCTCGCCGGTGAGGCCTTTGAGGCCACCCTTACAGACCGCACGGAACATACGATCACTCTGGACTGGAATGCCCTTAAAACCCGGCCTGAAGAGATTGCTCTGCGGACGCTCCTCATAGCGATAGACGCCCTGCATCCGGAAAGCCGAACAGCTTACGGGCCACCGCTGGAAAAGATCGAACATCTCTTCGACGAATTGTTGAATATGCCCCGTTTTCGTAAACGGACCCTGCACGGCACCATCTTCGAACGCGATGACAAAAGCGGTTCTCTCCACCTGAGCCGGGAGCATATGCCAAAGTCCGGATAAAAATACGGAAAATTTTAGCCTAAAACACCCCGCAAAGAAGCGCTCATGTTGTTTTTCTCTTGTTTGTCGCGCTAAAAAGTTTAGGTTCCTTAAGAGAAGATCGAGGATCTCCAAGGAAAGGCGAAAGACGTGAACGGTTTGGGACGCAATATGATTTTTTGGCTCGGCATTGGCCTAGCCCTTATTTTCCTGTTTAACATCTTTCAAAACGCTCAGCATCAGGCCGACGCGCCTGCAGGACCGGTCGCGTATAGCGATTTCATGAAAGACGCCATGGATGGCCGGGTTTCAAACGTCAAGATCAAGGGCGATGTCCTGAGCGGAAATTACGCCAATTCCGGTGGGACGTTCAGCACGATGATCCCGCCCAATGAAAACGTCGTCGAGCGGCTGCAAGGCAGCGGCGTTCAGATCACAGCTGAAAAACCTGCCGCCGAGCAGATGAGTATGGGCAGTATTCTGATTTCGTTGCTCCCGGCCTTTTTGATTATCGGTGTCTGGATTTTTTTCATGCGGCAAATGCAAGGCAAGGGCGGCGGTGGCGCAATGGGTTTTGGCAAAAGCCGTGCACGAATGCTCACGGAGCAGCATGGCCGCGTGACCTTCGACGATGTCGCCGGAATCGAGGAAGCCAAGCAGGAGCTTGAAGAAGTCGTCGAATTCCTGAAAGACCCGCATAAGTTTTCCCGCTTGGGCGGAAAAATTCCCAAGGGCGCACTGCTCGTAGGGTCTCCCGGAACCGGGAAAACGCTTGTAGCCCGTGCTGTAGCCGGTGAAGCCAACGTGCCGTTTTTCACCATTTCCGGTTCTGATTTTGTGGAAATGTTCGTCGGGGTTGGGGCCAGCCGCGTTCGCGACATGTTCGAACAGGGCAAGAAAAACGCCCCCTGCATCATCTTTATCGACGAGATCGATGCAGTTGGTCGTCACAGGGGTGCAGGCCTTGGCGGCGGAAACGACGAACGCGAACAGACCCTCAACCAGCTCCTTGTCGAGATGGACGGGTTTGAATCCAATGAAGGCGTGATTATTCTGGCGGCAACCAACCGCCCCGACGTGCTGGACCCAGCGCTTTTGCGTCCTGGCCGTTTTGACCGGCAAATCGTCGTGCCTCTGCCCGATATCAAGGGAAGGGAGAAAATCCTTCAGGTCCATATGAAGAAAGTTCCGCTGGCTGGGAATGTCGAGCCTCTGGTTCTGGCGCGTGGCACGCCCGGTTTCTCCGGCGCCGATCTGGCCAACCTCGTCAACGAAGCCGCGCTGCTGGCCGCCCGCAAAGGTAAACGCGTCGTCGGTATGGAAGAGTTCGAGCAGGCCAAGGACAAGGTCCTGATGGGTGCGGAACGCAAATCCATGGTCATGGACGAAAATGAGAAAAAGCTAACGGCCTATCATGAGGCCGGGCATGCGCTCGTTGCCCTCCACGAACCGGCATCCGACCCGGTTCACAAGGCCACCATCGTCCCTCGCGGGCGAGCGCTGGGCGTTGTCATGCGCCTACCCGAACGCGACCGACTATCTGTTTCCCGCGAAAAGCTGCATGCCGATCTGGCAGTGGCGATGGGCGGGCGCGTGGCTGAAGAAATTATTTTCGGCGAAGACAAGGTTACGACCGGCGCCTCCAGCGACATCTCAATGGCGACCGACACGGCGCGGCGTATGGTCACGGAATGGGGGCTGAGTGAAAAACTCGGACCGTTGCGCTATGCCTCCGATCAGGAAGAAGTTTTCCTCGGCCACTCCGTAACACAAAGCAAAAACATGTCTGACGATACGGCCGCTCTGGTTGATTCGGAAATCCGCCGGATCGTCGAGGAAGCCTATATTCGTGCACGGCAAATTTTGATGGATAATCTTGAGGATTTGCACGTTCTGGCCAAAGCCCTACTCGAATATGAGCTGCTCTCCGGCGATGAAATCAAGGATTTGCTGGCCGGTAAGCCGATTATCCGGGATGATGCGGACGAGCCGCCGACTGATACACGGCCCAAACCCTCTGTTCCCTCCGGCGGCACGCTGGGCGGCGGGGAGCTCCCGCAGGGGGCATAAGGTCTAATATCATGGCCGTAAAAACCGAAAAGCTGCTCTATGATGCCATAATTATCGGGGGCGGGCCTTCGGGACTGACGCTGTCTTGCCTGCTTGGGCAGCAAGGTTTGCGCGTTATCTGCCTTGATCAGGCGGACCCAAAGAAAAGCAGTGAAAACGACCTTCGGACAACCGCAATTTCCTACGGCTCCCGTAAAATTCTGGACCAAGCAGGTATTTGGCCGCTTATCACAGAAGCCTGTCCGATTGACGATATTCGCATTCTGGACGGACGCTCGCCGTTACTGCTCAACTTCCTGAGCGAAGAGGCCGGCGGAAAAAGCTTTGGCTGGATCGTTGAAAACATGCATTTACGCGCCGCACTGACAGCACGCCTCAAGGCCCTTAAGACCACAGAAATCCAAGCGCCCATACGCGCCACGGATTTTCGGGTGGAAGACGATTATGCCGCCTGTATCCTTGAAGATGGCAGCGAGATTAAGGCTCGGCTCCTGATCGGGGCAGACGGGCGCGGCTCCTTCATGCGGCGCTGGATGGGTGTCGATACCCGCGCATGGAGTTACCGCCAGCAAGCGATCGTCTGCACGGTCGCGCACGAACATCCCCATAATCAAGCCGCCATCGAACATTTCTGGCCTTCCGGGCCGTTTGCGATTCTGCCCATGAGCGACGACGCAGACGGACAGCACCGCTCTTCTGTTGTTTTTACGGAGCACGGCTCTTCATCCCGCTCTCTCAGGGCCCGTTCTCTCATGGCCCTTAGCGACGAAGCCTTCGAAGCTGCACTGGCCGAACGCTTCCCCGAAAATTATGGCGATATCAAACTCATCAGCAAACGTGCGGCGTATCCGTTGGGCCTGATTCACGCGGCCCATTATACAGCCCCGCGCATGGCGCTGATTGCCGATGCCGCGCACGGCATTCACCCGATTGCCGGACAAGGGCTTAATCTAGGCTTCCGAGATATTGCAGCCCTTTCCACCCTGATTGAGCAAGCTCTTGAAGCCGGTGAAGATATAGGCGGGCTGGACATTCTGCAGCGCTATGAACGCGCACGCCGGATCGATAATATGAGCATGATTGCTTTTACGGACGGGCTAAACAGGCTGTTCGGGAATAATATCCCGCCCGTACGTTTCCTCCGTAGGGCAGGCTTGCGGGCCGTTGCCCATTTTCCACCTGCGAGACGTTTCTTCATGAAACGCGCGATGGGCGACATCTAGAGCTTATTTATTCAAACAATATCCGGCGCAAAATACCGGGTGCAAGAACGGCCAAAGGGTTCACAGATATATCCGGATCTTTCGCATCGCCCTTCACCTTGTAAGTCGCAGCAAAAACCCCGCCGGAACCACCCGTGAGTATCTCTCCGACAAGCGGGATAGAGCCAATCACTGCGTTTAGGCCTGAAAGCGGTATCAGCGTTCCAGAAACATTGAGCGTCCCGGCGGCGTTATCGAACGTCCCGTCAAACGTTAAACCCAGCGCATTACCGGACGTACGCCCGTCTTTCAGAACAAGGAGACTGCCCTGCCTGCGGTACATCCAGTCAAACTGTGCTTCCAGTTTTGCAAAAGTAATCCCCTCATCGCCCAGCAGGTCGATCAAACCGGGCAAGGACATGGCCCCCAGCAAGCGCGCAAGGCCGGGAGCCTTCACAACTTTAAAATCCCGGATTTCAGCAACGCCGCGTAAATTCCGGTCGAAAATACCGCGAATCGGCTCGCCATAAATGACAAGCCGCCCGCCGATGATATTGTCATACACACCAAACGCCTTGAGCGTCGCGCCTGCATCGTCGGCCTCCAGCCGGAAGACTCGCTTACCTGAACTGTCAGACTTGTAGCGGAGATAAACATCGCCCTTCCCGGCAATAGCGTCCATTTCAAGCTGGTTGAATTTCCCTTCCCGGTCAATATCAGCATAGATTTTGGCGTACTGTACGTTTTCCTCATCATCCGTACGCATCCTGTCTACCGCCACGGATAGCAGGAGCGGAGGCTCGTTATAAGGCTCACTCTTATCTTCACCCTCATCGCTGAGGAAAGGTCGCAAATCAAGAAAAGGCCCTTCCAGAACTGCCTTTACGCGCCCCGAGTTTTCAAACTCCAGATCCAGCCCGGCAACCGTCTCGCCAAGAACAAAACGGCTGACATCAACCTGTGATAAAACAGTCCGTTCGCCTTGCTCCCTAAAGCTTAAAACAGAAGGCTCCAACTTGAAATCAGGGGCACTACCCTGAAGCCCAGTGATTTTCTGCAAAATCCCGTTTTTCAGATGAGCTGTCAAAGTTGTAGATGCCTTTAAACCCGGCTTTTTCTCATAGTCGAACGGCTTGATAAATAAGCGCGTAGGCGTAAGGTCAACGCTGACATTCGCCTGCGCTTTTCCTGCGCCAAGCTGCGTATATACAAGACTCACCCCAGCCGAACCATCCAGAAAATCGCTCAGATCCATACCCAGCTTCATCCGTAAATCAGCATCTGCCGCCAGAGAAGCCTTGATCCGGCTGGTGTAAGGCTGCCCCTTACTACTCAGAAACTCCTGATATTCAAGGGTAAGAGGCCGCCCCTCAAGTGCGCCGGAGCCTTTTAACGTGAAATCATTCCCCTGCACGGACAGAGCAAACGGCCCACCGGTGACATCCATCGTCTGAACAACAGCAGGAAAACGTACATCTTCAAGTATTCCATCAATTGCTATCTTAACATCCTCGACTTTGAGATCCTTCACCGTCGGAAAGCCGATATTCACGTTCAGAGCCGTACGCCCCTCAACCTTTTTGACGTCCATATCCGGTTGAACGTTGATCGGCTCGGCAGCAATATAGTCGAGCGCCGCTTTAAGAGGCCCCTCAAGCTGGACTTTTAAATCCGCGACACCGGCTCCGGCCTCAATAATATTGTTAAAGGCAAGATCCGCCCCCGTTACTTTCAAGCCGCTCAGCTCCGCGCCCGTAATGTTGATCTTGAGTTGTTCCTCATCCAGAGAAAACACACCTTTCCCGGAAGCATTTTTAACCGGCGCGAGCGGCGGACGGTAGTTCACATTCATCCCCTCAAAGGAAAAACCGGCCAGCACTTTATCAACGTCAAAAGACCATTCGCCCGTCTGCCCGTCTTTTTCAGCCCTGAAATCCCCTTGCGCGTACACATCATGGAAGACCCCGTCAGACAGCCTGTGGACAATCCATTCCTGCGCATTGTCCCCCTCAAGGACGGCAGGCCAGAGCGGTCCAATCTGCGCCTGCTTCATGGCCTGTATCTCGATGCGAACCGGCCCTGTAATTTTTTCCGTGTCCTCTTCCTGACGAAGCTCTGCCGTCGCTTCCATCTGTACGCCTTTAAGTGTAGCACGCACCTCTTCGACGCGCAGGCGCTTTTCCAACCCGTCATAAAGCGCGCGAGCATGAAAATCCGTATACGGCACCGATGCAGCAGACAGCTCCGGAGAACTTATGCTCCCAGATGCGGAACTCAGCTCGAAGGCGGCATCTTTGAGGCTCAAATCGGAACCGACAGAAACCTGCATATTCCCATCAAAAATAAGATCGTGCACACCCAGCATCTTGAGTTCAGGTATTTTTTCAGCCAGCAGCCGTGTATCAAATCCGTGCATTTTCGCCCGTATATCGGCATTATGCGTATCCCAATCAAACAGGATACGGCTTTCCAAAACCGGATTTGGAGCGTTTTCAGGTCTACCGGCAGCCTGCGGCAGCTCTATACGGGTTGATGCCGAAAATCCTTCCCGGAGAGACTCAAGCAAGAAATCGGCACGCGGCAAGGACCATGATACGCCAAGCGCCAGATCTTCAACGAGTACTTTAGCCTCATCAATTTCAAAGGCTTCAAGTCCCGCAAGCGGCGACGTACTCGCACTCTCCCGGCCAGGACGGGCGACATAGGATAAAACACGTTCGATTAAATCCGTCTGGTCCGCCTCCTGCCCCGCAAATGCGGCGGAGGCTTCGCCTGCGCCGGAACCAAGACCGATATCAAAACTATTATCTGCGCGGCGAATAACCTTCAGAGACGGCTTCCGAATAATCAAGGCCTCAGGTAAAACCCTCCCTGCAAACAAGCCCGTTTTGGAAAGCGCCAACGCAGCCTCATCAACGGATACGATCAACTCGTTGTCCGCATTGTAGACCCGTCCGCCATAAAGGCGTAAAAGGAGTGGCCCCCTTATATCCGGCCAGTGCAAGACTGCCCTGTCCATGACCGTGTAGATGCCGCGCTGTTCATCCCGCAAGGCTTCTTGTACGTAGTCCGCAGCGAAACCGATATCGACTGGACCGCGGGAAAGCCGCCAGACTAAAAAACCCGAGCCACCGGCCAGCAAAAGAATTAAAACGGCCAGAAGCTCAAATAGAACGATACTCAGACGGCGAAGAAAAACCTTACCGTGACGTTGAGATGGCACTGCCGGTTTTTGCTTGGATTTCCGAACCGCTTGAGCCTTATCCAGCTTTGTCTTTTTGTCTGTTCCGGTCTGTTCCGAATTTTGGTCCTGTGCCATGAGTATCCGTTATATGGGTATGGGCGCCTACGGAAAGGTGGCACCTTCATCTCTATATAATAGTTGTACGATCTTCATGGCCCGCAGGCGAGAGGATTTTCAAATTCGTGTGACCTTGCTATCCCGGTATATATGGCAGGACATGATCAGCCCGAACCCGATCAAGGCCGTCAGCATAGACGTACCTCCATAGGAAATCAGCGGCAAGGGCGCACCAACCACGGGGATCAACCCCATGACCATCGCAATATTGATAAACACGTACAGCGAAAAATTAACAGTGAGGCCCAGCGCAAGATAACGGCAAAAATTCTGCCTTGCCCGCAGAGCAATCGAAAGACCGTAAAGAAAAATCAAGCCAAACAGAGCCAACAGAAAGCACCCTCCGAACAAACCCCATTCTTCGGCCCAGAGTGTAAAAATAAAATCAGTCTGTTTTTCAGGCAAAAAATTCAGACGGCTTTGCGTTCCTTGCAAAAATCCTTTTCCCTCGATACCTCCGGACCCCAAGGCGATCTTGGACTGCGTGATGTGATACCCGGCCCCAAGAGGATCGGACTCCGGATTGAGAAACGTCAAAACGCGCTGTTTCTGGTAGTCATGCATAAAATGCCATGCGACCGGAACGGACAAGACAGCCAGCGTTCCCGCACTGATAAAAATCCACAGCGGTGCGCCAGCCATAAAGAGAACAGCAGCGCCAGCCATAATAATCATAAGGGATGTTCCAAGGTCGGGCTGCAAAAGAACCAACGCAACCGGCGCCAATACAATAAGGGCGGGAACAACTAAAAAGCGTAGCCGCCTCATATCTTCGAGAGAGGCCGTATGGAAGTAATGCGCCAGCGCCATAACAACGGCTATTTTCATCGTCTCCGAAGGCTGGAGCTGTATAAAGCCCAGATTGATCCAGCGCTGTGCGCCCATCCCGATATGCCCCATAAACTCGACGGCAACGAGTAAAAGAAGCCCCAGAAAATAGATTGGCCAAGAGAGCTTGTACCACCAGCGTATATCAATTAAGGCCAGTATAAACATCCCGACCAGCCCGACGGCAAAGCGCATCATCTGCCGGGACGCCCATGGTGTAAAGCTGCCGCCTGCGGCTGAATAAAGTGCGGTAAAGCCGACCGCTGAAACACACAGAATCAGGAAGACAAGCCCCCAATTCAATTGCTGTATCTTTTGTAGAAAATTTTGTTCGGACTGTATTGTCAGCGGACTTCCCATGCTTCAAATCCTCTCGCGTTATTCGGCTGCTGAGGCAGCCAAAATTTTGGCTGCAGGGTTTCGCTTTTGTGTCTCCAACAACAAATCATGCGCAACGGGCGCTGCACTAATGGATCCGCCGACGCCATGCTCTACAACAACAGCCGTGACATAACGAGGCTCTTTTAGAGGAGCATACCCTACAAAAAGTCCATGATGGCGGCTTTTCCAGACAAGTTCCTCGTTTTTGATCCCGGCCATGCGCTGCGCCATCGTAATTTTCCGTACCTGCGCGGTTCCGGTCTTACCGCCCATCGCCATAGCAGGGTCCTCTATCCGAGAAGAATAGGCCGTTCCCTTCCTGTCGTTAACGACCCTGTCCATACCCTCTTTGACCAGTGCCAAGTGCCCTTTATGCATTTCAATCTTAGGCCAGTTTTCACGCTCTCTTTCCTGCTCACCAACCAGACCCGCGATCCAAGGCTTCACGGCATATCCCCCGTTCACCATCCGCGCGGTCATCACCGCAAGCTGTAGGGGTGTTGCAAGAAGCTGCCCCTGCCCGATACTATTAACAATCGTATCACCGGGCCGCCAGACCTCTCCCAAATGTCCCATTTTCCAGTTTTTGTCCGGGACAAGGCCCGGTTGCTCTTCACTCAATTCAAAACCAAACCGCTCTCCAAGCCCTAGCTCTCTGGCCATAGCGGCAATATTTTCAATACCGATCTCCGTTGAAAGCTCATAAAAATACGTATCACAGGATTCCATTAAGGCTTCAATCACGTTCATATAGCCGTGGCCTACAGCTTTCCAGCAATGAAAGCGGTCGTCACCATACTGGTAATGCCCCGAACAATATACCCGGCGATCCCGGGTAATTTTTCCTGCCTTCAGCCCCGCCAGCGCTGTAATCATCTTGAATGTTGAGGCTGGAGGATACTGCCCCGCTAAAGCTTTGTTTGTCAAAGGGTGGCCTGGATCGGCCAGCAATTCCTCCCACATCGGGATGGACAAATTATGCGTAAAAACATTCGGATCAAAAGCCGGATAGGAGGCTAGCGCGTAGACCGCCCCCGTCTGCGCGTCCAGAACAACCGCCGATGCACTGCGCCGCTCTGCCAATTTTTCTTGCGTAAAGCGCTGCAGCTCCCCGTCAAGGGTCAACATAACTCTCTTCCCGGGTTTAGGTGCCGTACGCTTCAGTTCCCGGACTTCTCGTCCAACTACGTTCACCTCAACCTCGGACGCTCCGGCCTCACCGCGCATTTCACGGTCATACCGTTTTTCGATTCCTGTCTTACCAATTTTAAAGCCGGGTAATGACAGTACCGGGTCTTCTCCCAGCTCTTCCTTACTGACCGCTCCCACATAACCGATTACATGGGCGGTTGCCACCCCGAACGGATAGCTCCTGATTTGGCCCGTATCGGTAAACAGGCCCGGTAAATCAGGCAAACGAACCTCTATCCGTGCGACCTCTTCCCATGTCAGCCCGTCCTTCACCTCTATCGGGGCAAATTTAGCTGTCTTTTTGGCACGGGCCAAAACATCCTCTATCCGTTCCTCATCAAGGTCTATAACCTTTTGCAAAGCCCGTAAGGAAATTTGTAAATCACCAGCCTGCTCCGGTATGACGAGAACCCTGAAACTTCTATTATTGACCGCTAAAGGTACACCGAAACGGTCCACAATTTCTCCGCGGACCGGCGCCAGCATTTTGACACTGATCCTGTTTTTATCCGACAATCTTTTATAACGCTGACCTTGTGCAACCTGAAGCCAGGCCAGCCGCCCGCCCAGAACTGCCAGTGCCGACATCTGCAAAGCCCCGATAAAAAGAGCTCTGCGCGAAAAAACCTTTGTATTGTCCGCCTCTTTCCTTACCCGCCGCTTTTCACGCGCTCTCATCCTCTTTCTGGTTGATTTAATCATCGGCTAGTCCTTCCTGCCGAAAGCCCTGTCCTGCGCAGGCAGAGCTTTGTGGGTCAGACTCAGGAGTATGCAAACAGCAGGAAAAAGGGCGAAGCCAAGGAAAACGGAAGGAAGAAAGCCCGCTATAGGCGGCCATGAAAGAGCCGTCAAACCGAATACACCCCACTGTACGATCTCGGCCAGCAGGTTAAGAACGGAAAAACCAAGCCAGATCACGATAAAGGGCTGTCCTGTCAAAAAGCGCCTCTGATCGGAGACAAACCAGCGTAACGCTATGAGTAAAGCCGCATTCAATCCTACGGGTAGGCCGCTTAAAAAATCCATAGCCAATCCGGCAAGAAAAACAAGCGCAGGCGGCAACAGGGACGGTCTGTAAATCGACCAATAATACAAAGTCATGAGTATAAAAGGCGCCTTGATCGTCCCGCTCATCGGGTAGGGCAAAGCAACGATGTTCAGGGCGAATAAAACAGCCATTAGGGCATAAGGGACGGCCAGCCTGCCGCCCGCCGTAATTTTTTCTCCCAGATATGTCTGCGAATCCATTGGCCCTGCCCCTTTGAAACCGGGCAAATCATATAAAATCCTCAGCGCTTATGAAAGTTTTCTCTTTCCCTTGCGCGGAACTCCTCCATAGCGGGTTTTCTTCCCGCCCTTACCGCTGCGCCCCGATGCCTGCCCACGCTGAGACCCACGCCGTCCAGAGAAGCCAGACTTCAAGGGCATACCCGGAATATCCGCCCCGTCTTCATGGCCGGCCAGTTCAAAAACCGTCGAACCTGTTAGCCTGTTCGCCTCCAAAAGCCGTACGTTTACATCCGCCCCCAGCCTGTAAACCCGACCGGAAGAACGGCCAACCAAGGCGTGCGCTTCCTCGTTGTGAATATAAAAATCCCGTGGCAAGGAGCGTACAGGGACAAGCCCGTCAGCACCGCTCTCGTCAAGCGTGACAAACAGCCCAAAGCGCGTAACGCCACTGATCCGGCCAGGAAACTCGGCTCCGATGCGCTCGCTCAGGAAAGAAGCCGTAAAGCGGTCAATTGCATTGCGTTCAGCCTCCATAGACGTACGCTCACATCCGGAAATCCGTTCGCAAATTTCTTCCAGTGCGGCTATTTCATCAGGCACCAGCCCGCCCTCCCCAAGGCCGAACGCGGCGATCAACGCCCTATGGACCAGTAAATCGGCATAACGGCGGATCGGAGAGGTAAAATGCGCATAGCTTTCGAGCGCCAACCCAAAATGCCCCTGATTTTTGGGGCTATAGCGCGCCTGCGACTGGGTTCGCAGAATAACCGTGCTGACCAGATGCGAAAAAGGCAGCTTCGCGGCCTTATGCAAAAGCCCGTTAATCTGGGCGGGCTTAAGCGTATGCCCTTTGGGTAACGACAGTGAAAAACTCTCCAGAAACGTACGGGCGGAATCCAGCTTATCCGCGGAAGGCGGCTCATGTACGCGGTAGACACACGGAAAACGTTTCGGATCTTTTTTCGATTCCAGAGCCTTGGCTGCCGCAACATTGGCGAGAATCATAAACTCCTCAATCAGCTTATGCGAATCCAGCCTTACCCTTTGCTTAACACCGCTCATCTGTCCCTGATCGTCAATAAGGATTTGCCGCTCCGGCAAATCAAGATCAAGCGCGCCGCGCTTTTGGCGGGCCGCCTCTAAAATCCTGAAGGCAGCATATAAAGGCTCAACGATATCATAATATTGGCCTTTTTTAGCCAAATTAAAAACACCCTGTACCTCTTCGTAAGTCAGCCGTGCGCGGGAACGCATCAAGCCCCGCACGAATTGATAGCGGTGCAAATGGCCTTCCGCATCAATCCACATATGGACGGCAAGGCAAGCCCGGTCTTCGTCAGGACGCAGGGAACACAGATCATTAGACAGAGCCTCCGGGAGCATCGGCACCACGCGGTCCGGGAAATAGGTCGAATTCCCGCGAAGCTGCGCTTCCTTATCCAGTGCGCTGCCCGGACGGACGTAAGAGGCGACGTCGGCAATCGCAACAATCAGATGGAAACCCTCGCCATCCTCAAGCCGTTCGGCAAACACCGCATCGTCGAAATCGCGCGCATCGGCCCCATCAATCGTGACAAGAGGGAAAACTCGTAAATCCTCCCGCTTCTCAAGCGGCGGCACCTTCAAACCCTTGGTTTCAGCAAGCACCCGGTCTGGAAAATCTTTTCGCAAACCAGCCTCATGTAAACTAATCAGGCTGATCGCACCGGGATCGTCGCGGCGCCCCAGAATCTCAATAATCCGTACCTTTTTATTACGAACGCCACGCGAATCGAGAATCTCACCCAGCGCCAGATCACCGTCTTTCGCCCCTTGCGAATCACTCTGTGCGATCTCAAAATCATATTTCGCCTTCTTATCGGAAGGATGCAAAACCATCCCCCGCTCCCCGACACGGACGAGTCCCAGAACCTGCCCGCGGGCGCCCGCACGTCCGGAGACCGGCAGCACCTTGATAATACGGGCTTCGTACGTACCGTCCGCTCCTCGCATGAGGCGCGCCAGCACCCGGTCACCAATCTCGAAAGAGGGGTGCCCTTTTTTACCCGGCATAATTTCGATGCGCGGCGGCTCGCCCTGCAGCGCATCATCCCAACCCAGCGGGCGTGCAAAAACATCGCCGTCAATATCAATATCGCTGATCAGCAAAACACCCACCGCCGGTAAGCCTTCCGGCACGGAATAAGCTCCACCGGGTTGCTTCGCCACAAGCCCGTCAGATTCAATCTGTTTAAGAATTTGCTTAAGCGCCACGCGCCCATCCCCGCCCTTTATCCCAAAAGCGCGGGCAATCTCGCGCTTTGTCACCGGTTTGGCGGCATCGCGAATAAAATCAAGAATCTGCTGTTTTGACAATGAACCCATCCCTCGTAGCTTTAACGCCTGCCCCGCCCGGAGTAAATCGAATTTTCCACAGAGTCTGCTCCCGCACACTACCCATATAAAGGCTTTGTTAACCTTTCTTTACTATTATTAACGGCAAGGAATGCGGACAAACGCAGCAATAGCAGGGTGATTTCGGATATGAATCCCGATGAAACAGACATAGAAAATGATGCAATGCCGACACGGGCGGATATGCTGGCAGCCATGACGTTGTGCAGCACGGATGCTATAAACAACGCATGGATTTATGGTCGTATGCCGCCGGACACCTGCTGTGGGATGCACCCCGCCGGATGCCGGGAAAACGGTACGGAAGGTGGTCTGTATCGTGAACTGATGACAGCTTTCACAAAACATGGCCTTGACCAAACGTCCCCCATCAGCGATCCCAGAACACCTTTTGCGGAGGCTGCAAACCCGCATACGCCACAACAGACCCTTACTACCGATCTTACTCTGACACCTGACCGGAGGCCCGGTTGATGCATATCGAGCTTGGCATATTGAATGACGGGGGTGTGATGCTGGTGAGCGACCGTCCTCTACCTTATATTGTGCGGCGCGTTGAATATTACCGAGAGCAGCGGCTCTTTATGCTGGTCTATAACAGCACTGATAATGACAGCGAGCTTATGCATTACGAGGTACCGGAAACAATGACCTACCCGGTTGAAAAAAGCCCGAACGTTATCATCTATACGCTTTTTGAGAATGAAGAGCCTCTCGGCTATAAAGTTCCGCTGATCAAGGTCGGCGATTTGTATTAGTCACCTTTAGCGCGCCAGAGTCTCGATGAGCGAGAGCGCCTGAGATTTTTCTTCAGACCCGTGTATCACAAAAATCCCGAGTTTTTCAGCATATGTTTTTAGATCAGTTGGGCAATTGACGGCAAAAACAGACTCTACACTTCTATTTCGAAGCTTTTCAGCAAACTCGTTAATCGTTCGTTCGATTTCGCTGGCATGAGCTTCCGCGCAATCAATGTAAACGACGTTTGGTATGGATTGAGCATTGGTATTGATGAAATGTTCAAAATAATTCTCAAAATCTGCGCATAAAATCTGGGCTGATTCGGCCTGATCGTTAAATAAGTTCGTCAGTGCCACATAGGTCGCAACAGCATCCGGCCCGGTATTGCGTTCATCCGTAATATATAGAACAGGCATTGTTTTATATACTCCACTATAGAGCTATCTATATATTATACATAATTATAAATCAAGGTTTTTTGCTCTATGAGTGAAGAAGATTGATTCAAAATTTACACCTTTTTGCTTTCCCCGCGTAAGCGGGGATCTTTTGAAATCATATACTTAAGGCCCCCGCTTTCGCGGGGGAGGCACAATCATTTTAAAATGGTTAGGCTATAGAAGCTCCATAACCTTTCTGGATTTAGAGGCCCCCCTTAGGCAGCAACCCCTTTGAATCGCAATAGACAGAATATTTTTAAATGATATGAAAATATGTTATTATTCCATAAAAACTGAAAAGAGGGCGCCTGTAGATGGCCGGATGCCACAAGGATTTTGCAGTTTCAAATATACCCGTTAACACCAAAAGCCCTCAAGAGCAGGCTCATTTTTATGCGCGCTATTTTATGGAAGCCCGCGACAAGCTCTATGACCAAGACTCAAAGGGCATGTACAACGCCAGGTTTTTTCAAAACAGAACATGGGGCATCCCTAAGAATGTTCTACGGCATGCCTTAAACAATCCCACGGATTTTACACAGTGGGATGATCGTGACCGGGACTATATCCCTGACATCCTTAAAGTCTTTGACGATAATTACGGCGTTTCGGCCCTATCACTGGTCGCGCAAGGATATGACGGCTGGAAAGCTTCTGTTTTCTACGCCCAATTCTTCGACGATGTTGAACCGCACATTATCCGTGTGGGCGCCCAAGACTCTTTGCACCATTTCTCCATACCCTATATGCCTTTGAACCAGCAACCCTACGCCCGAACTATTTTCAGCCGGGAACACGGGGAAACAGACAAAATATCTCAGCTCGTTGTCGAACGAGGCCCTGCCCCCTCAATGGTTGACTTCATATGGCATAAGGGTGAGCCATACCCGCCTCCCGGTTTCGGAGAGTTTCTAAATAACCACATCCTGAAAAATACGCCTTACGAAGTCAAAATGCACAGAGACCTGTGTGTTTTATGGGATGGTACGCCGGTCTATGGCGACCCTGACAGCCTGCGCTTTAAAGATCCGTCGATGGAATTTAAAGAGATGACACCTGAATCTTTACAAAATGTCATGACAACAATTGCTCAAAATTGTCGTGAAGTCGGCTGGCCCGAACATTTAAGCTAGGTTATAAAAAGCCCTGACGGGTCCTTTAAATTTAAGCAGGATCTTATTTTACCGGACCCTTTTGGGCTTTCTGCGGACAAGCGCACTCTCTATGCCGGGCCTATTCAGGCGCCTATCGGGCGACCGGATACCAGCGGTCCCGTATAAATTCGGCCCTTGGCCTTGCGAATATCTCTTATGCCGTTAACGCAACTCCCAGCCGCTCGACGATTTTATCCATGAAGGCTTCTGTTGTCAGATAAGCCTGACCGCCACCGACAAGAAGCGCGAGGTCCTTCGTCATATGGCCGGATTCCACCGTTTCGACGCAAACTTGCTCCAGCGTCTGCGCAAAATTGACCAGAGCGGCATTACCGTCGAACTCCCCGCGATATTTTAGCCCTTGCGTCCAGGCAAAGATCGAAGCGATTGGATTTGTAGAGGTCGGGTTACCCTTTTGATGTTCGCGGTAATGGCGTGTGACGGTGCCATGCGCGGCCTCAGCCTCCACAGTCTTACCATCGGGCGTCAGCAGCACAGAAGTCATCAGCCCCAGCGAGCCGAACCCTTGCGCGACGATATCGGACTGTACGTCTCCATCATAATTTTTGCAGGCCCACACAAAACCGCCCTTGGATTTCACGGCCTGTGCGACCATATCGTCGATCAACCGATGCTCGTACCACAAATCGCGCTTGTCGAACTCCGCCTTGAATTCCGTGTCGAATACACTTTGGAATATCTCGATAAACCGCCCGTCATACTGTTTCAGGATCGTGTTCTTGGTGGACATATAGAGCGGATAATTTTTGGCCAGAGCGTAATTAAAGCAGGACCGCGCGAATCCCTCAATCGAGTCATCCAAATTATACATCCCCATCGCCACACCGGATGCAGGGAAATCGAAAACCTCATGCCGCTCAGGCGCGCCGCCATCCGCAGGCGTAAAGACCAGTTCCAGCTTTCCGGGTTTTCCAATTTTAAAATCGGTTGCCTTGTACTGGTCGCCGAAAGCATGACGGCCAATGACAATAGGCTGCTGCCAGCCCTGTACGTATTTAGGGATATTCGCCGTGACAATGGGTTCACGGAAGACCGTGCCGTTCAGGATATTCCGGATCGTTCCGTTGGGAGAGCGCCACATTTTCTTGAGGCCGAACTCTTCGACTCGCGCCTCATCAGGTGTGATGGTCGCACATTTGACGCCCACCCCATGCTCTTTGATGGCCTGCGCAGCATCAATCGTAATCTGGTCGTCCGTAGCGTCGCGGCTTTGAATCGAAAGATCGAAATATTTCAGGTCGATATCCAGATAAGGCAGAATCAGACGCTCGCGAATCCACGCCCAGATAATGCGGGTCATTTCATCGCCATCAATTTCAACGACTGGATTTTCAACTTTGATTTTGGTCATGGGGAAGCCTTTAAAAATTTAATATGAAGCGTACAGAGTCTGCACAGAAGAGTCTGAAGGATAAAATAAAAGCTTCGCAAGCAGCCTTCAAACTTTTTTTTCGTATTAACACAAATCTTTGATTTCGCTTTGCAGCTTTTCAAAGGCCCGGTCGAACACACCGCTTTTGGCAATCCGGCCTTTTCCTTCCTTGTAAAGCTCATACATCATGGTTTGAGGGCCGACCTTGCGGATGACGAATTGCAGGATAGGCGGCTTGTGCTCGGAGATATGGTAGGTATAGCTTGCGACTTCTTCGTCGAAATCACATTCAACCGTACGGTAATTCAAGATTTTCAAGGAGGCTGCACGGCAATACAGATCGTCCAGCTTTCGGAACTGTCCCTTGGTAAATCCTGTTTTTGCTAAAAATTTCGGGTTGTTTATCACGCGCAGTGTCATAGATTTAAGTATAGCATTTTCACCCTGACAGAGGAAGGTTCATCATGGTTCTGCTGCACACCCCGGAAAAAGACGACACATTCTATGCCCCGGATTTCACCCTGAAAGGTACGGACGGAAAAACATATTCTCTGAACGATATTAAGGGCCAGAACGGCACGCTCATCATGTTTATCTGCAATCATTGCCCTTACGTGAAGGGTATAACAGACCGTCTGGCCGGTACGTGTAAAAAACTGCAGGATTCAGGGGTCGGCGTCGCCGCAATCATGGCCAACGACACAGAAGAATATCCGGAAGATTCTTTCGAGAATATGGAGATATTCGCGCAGGAAAACGGGTTTACCTTCCCCTATCTGATCGACGAAACGCAAGAAATCGCAAAAGCCTATGGCGCGGTGTGCACGCCTGATTTCTTTGGATTCAATACTGATGGCGCTCTTCAGTATCGTGGACGGCTTGACAGCGCCGGAAAAGACCGCGCAGACAGAAATACCATGCCCGAATTGCTCGATGCTATGCGTATGATCGCCAAAACAGGAGATGGCCCTGTAGAGCAAACACCTTCGATGGGCTGCTCAATCAAATGGCGGGCATAAAAAGCGCTGGAATCGCTTCTAAATATCTTTATGATGGCCTTGCATTCAGCAATCTTAGAGGAGCTTAAGCGGCATGGCTGATATTTTTGCGGAAGTCGATGAGGCGATGCGCCAAGAGCGCGTTGAAAAATTCTGGAAAGAAAACGGAAGCCTGATCCTGACATTCGTCCTCCTGACCATTCTGGCCACAGCCGGTTTTTCAGGATACCGCACATGGGACGCTAAAGTCAGGGCAACCCAGACAGATGCGCTGATCGGCTTGCTTGACGATCCGGCTTTCCCGGAAAAAGCTCTGGAAGAGAGCGCACTGGATTTACGCCCGAATCTTGAAGGGCTGGCTCTTTTGAACGCAGCAGGGACGCTTGTTGAGCAAGGGAAAACGGACGAAGCTCTGGCAGCATACAGCCGCGCCTCGGAAAACGGAAAAATTGCACCGGAATTCCGTGATATCGCAACCTTGATGAGCGTACGCTTGCTATCAGCTCAGGAAGACTCGGATCCTGACATGCTCATCGAGAAACTGCGTAAAATCACAAACAATGCCAAAAGCCCCTGGAAGTATCACGCCCACCTGGAAACGGCGCTCATTCTGGCCCACAAGCGCGGAGATTACGAAACCGCCCGTACGCATCTGGCCGCGATTACAGATGCCGAGGGTCTCCCGGCCTCTTTGCTCAGTACGGCGCGCTCTTTAGATCATGTTTATGCGCTAAGAGCTCAAGCCGAAACGAAAGCCGAGCTTGAAACAAAAGATGAGAGTAAAGCCGACAACACTCAAGAAGAGGAGATCAGCCAATGATATCCGGAAAGCGTTTCTCCCCTCTGCTCTTTGCCGTATGTCTGGGCGGTTTTGCCTTAACAGGCTGCTCTTCGGTTTCGGGCTGGTTCGACAATGACGAGCCGCCCCCGCTTGAGGGCGAGCGTATCTCCGTTCTCGCACTCCAGAAAGAGCTGGAACCTGACAACATGGCGCTAGACGTACAGGGTCTCGTCGCACCGCCTGAATGGCGCAACGAATTCTGGCCGCAAGCCGGAGGCTATCCCAACCATGCCATGCAAAATCTCGAACTGTCGCACGCACCCCTCAAAATGGTCTGGAAAGCCAGTATCGGTAAGGGTTCGACAAAAGAGCTGCCGCTCACGGCACAGCCGATTCTCGTAGACGGCACGATTTTTACGCTCGATTCGCAGGGCCGCCTGTCCGCATTCGATACAGAAACGGGCCGTCATTTATGGAGCGGGAATATCAGCGACCCGGACGAAGACGATCCGGTGATCGGCGGTGGGCTTGCTTTTTCCGCAGGCATTCTCTATGCCACAAACGGATTTGATGAGGTCCTCGCCATTAACCCGCTGCGGGGCGACATTATCTGGCGGAAAGACATTTCGGCGCCGGCCCGTGCAGCCCCTACGATCGTCGATAACCGTATCTTCGTCACAACGCTGGACAATAAAATGATTGCCCTCAGCGCACTGGACGGCACATTCCTCTGGGAGCATCTGGGCCTGAGCGAAACAGCCGGCCTTATCGGCGCAGCCAGCCCGGCAGCCGGGCGGGATATCGTCGTCCCCGTCTTTTCCTCCGGAGAGATCACAGCGCTGCGGGTTGAAAACGGCTCCGTCGCATGGTCCGACAATTTATCCGGTATTCGTGGGCTGGGCGGTCTTTCCGATCTATCTGACATTCGCGCTATGCCGGTCATGGATAAGGAGCTGATCTTTGCGATCAGCTATAGTGGCCGCCTTGTGGCCATCGACAAACGTACAGGTACGCGCGTATGGCAAAGAGAAATTGGCGGCTCTCAAACACCTTGGCTGGCTGGAAACCACCTTTTCGTTCTCTCCTCCGACAATCAACTCATCGCTCTGGGGCGCGATACCGGTACAATCCGCTGGATCACCGATTTACCGCGCCTTGATGACGATGACCCCGTCATCCTGACAGGCCCCGTGCTGGCTGGAGGGCGCCTGATCGTCATGGGAACTGATGGCCGCGTTTTTGATATCAACCCTGAGGATGGCGCTCTTTTGAAAGAATGGTCGATCGGCCGGGATGTGGCTATTTCCCCGATTATTGCCGCCGGTGTTCTGTACGTGCTGGCCGAAGACGGCACCTTGATGGCCTTTAAATAATATAACCAGGATACGGAAAAAACCCGGTCATGTTCACGCTCGCACTCGTAGGCCGACCCAATGTCGGCAAATCTACCCTGTTCAACAAGCTGGCCGGAAAAAAGCTGGCTATTGTGGATGATACGCCCGGTGTCACACGCGACTGGCGGGAATCGAGTGCCCATCTGTTCGACCGAACTTTTCGGATCATCGATACGGCAGGTCTGGAGGAGCGGTTTGACGATTCCATCGAAGGCCGTATGCGCCGCCAGACTGAAGCGGCCCTGAGCGAATCGGACGCCGTTTTGTTCATGATTGACGGACGAGCGGGCCTTACAGCACTGGACTCACATTTTGCGGGCTGGCTGCGTAAACAAAAAAAACCGGTAATCCTCGCCGTTAATAAATGCGAAAACGAGCGCGCAGCACAAAGCGGCATCGCGGAAGCGTACGCTCTGGGCCTTGGCGAGCCAATCGCAATCTCTGCTGAACACGGGCTGGGAATGGAGGACCTGTATCATCTGCTCGATCCGTACTTTGCTGAAAGCGAAGAAGAAGCGACAGCAGATGGTGAAGAGAACGAAAATTTCGACGATCTTGACGATCTTGAGGGGCTTGAGGATTACATCTTCGCTCAGGAAGAGGACGATCCTGAAAAACCCCTAAAAATTGCGATTGTTGGGCGCCCCAATGTCGGAAAATCCACCCTGCTTAATGCCATTGTTGAAGATGAGCGCGTGATGACCGGCCCCGAAGCGGGCATTACACGCGACGCCATCAGCGTAGATTGGCGTTATCAGGATCGCCCCTTCAGGCTGGTCGATACGGCCGGGATGCGCCGAAAATCAAAGGTCCAAAACGCCATTGAGAAAATGTCGGTTGAGGATTCATTACGCGCGATCAGGCTGGCCCAGATCGTTATTCTGGTTATTGACGCGAATGCACCGCTCGAAAAGCAGGATTTACAAATCGCAGAACATATTATCGAGGAAGGCCGCGCGCTGATTATCGCCGTCAATAAATGGGACAGCCTGAAAAACCGGAATGAAGTGCTTGAGGACTTAAAATATAAAATGGAGACCTCGCTGGCGCAGATCAAGGAAATTCCGTTCCAGACAATTTCAGCCATCAACGGCAAAAATATCGACAAGCTGCTTGAGCGCGTACTGGAAACGTACGTTTTCTGGAACAAGCGAATTTCAACGGCCGGGCTCAATCGCTGGCTGGCCGGGATGGAGAGCCGTAACCCGGCACCCCTGATTTCAGGGCGCCGCAACCGGCTGAAATATATCACGCAGATTAAAACCCGTCCGCCAACATTCGCCCTGTGGGTTTCAAGGCCGGATAAGCTCCCTGCGGGCTATAAACGCTTTATCATCAATGGCCTGCGAAGGGATTACGGCCTCCCCGGTATCCCCGTACGCTTGCTGGTCCGTAAAAGTAAGAACCCGTACGCTTAACCCTTGCGCATACGCTGTGAAAAACACAGGGACAAGCGCACTGAAAACATATATTATGCGGGCCATGGCTTACTGGCTTTTAAAATCCGAACCCTACAAATTTTCATGGGACGATCAGTGCGCAAAAGGCGAAGGGCGCTGGGAAAAGCGCGTACGCAACTATCAGGCCCGCAATAACCTTCAGGCAATGAAGCCGGGCGATAAGGGCTTTTTCTACCATTCGAACGAAGGCAAAGCGATTGTCGGCATTTTAGAGGTCACAAGCGAAGCCTATCCGGACCCGGACGATGAAACCGGAAAATTCGTTACGGTCGATGTAAAACCTCTAAAACCTCTTAAAAACACGGTAACTCTGGCCGACCTTAAAGCGCACCCTGTCCTGTCTAATATGAAGGTCGTCCGGCAGGTCCGTCTGTCCGTTTCCCCTGTTACGGAAGAGGAATGGAGCCTCGTCTGCGCTATAGGCGGTGCCTAGATCATTAAAGAAGGAGAGTCTTGCCATGAGTGAAATCTACAAACCTTCCCGTGACATTCTAGACCATGTGGGCATATCCGAAGATCAGTATGAGGCCATGTATAAAGGCTCTATTGAGCAACCCGATATTTTCTGGGCGGTGCAAAGCAAACGCCTCGACTGGTTCAGAAAACCCTCCATCATCAAAAATACATCCTTTGAAGGGGATGTCTCGATTAAATGGTTTGAAGATGGCCTGCTCAACGCCTGTTACAACTGCGTAGACCGGCATTTACCGGAAAAAGAAAAACATGTCGCCCTGATCTGGGAAGGCGATGATCCGGCGCTCGATAAAAAAATCACGTATGGTGAGCTTAAAGGCGAGGTTTGCCGCCTAGCCAATGCGCTCAAAACCAAAGGCGTTGAAAAAGGCGACCGTGTGATTATCTATATGCCGATGGTGCCCGAAGCCGTGTACGCGATGCTGGCCTGCGCGCGGATTGGGGCTGTCCATTCAGTTGTCTTTGGCGGTTTTTCCGCGCAATCCCTTCACGACCGGATCGTTGATTGCGGCGCAAAGCTTCTGATCACCGCCGATGAAGGCGTACGCGGCGGAAAAAAGGTCCCGCTTAAAGATAATGCGGATGAGGCCGTCAAGGGTACAGACATCCAGACCGTACTTGTGCTGGAGCATATGGACGGGGAGATCTCATGGGATGAGAACCGCGATGTCTGGTGGCATGAGCTTGTGGACGATCAGGACAGCGAGTGCCCGTGCGAGATCATGAACGCTGAAGATCCGCTCTTTATTCTGTACACATCCGGCTCGACCGGCAAACCCAAAGGTGTACTCCATACGACTGGCGGCTATATGGTGTACGTGGCCCTGACGCATGAAGCGGCCTTCGATTACAAGCCGGGGGAAATTTACTGGTGTACTGCTGATATCGGCTGGGTCACAGGACACAGCTATATCGTTTACGGCCCGCTGGCCAACGGTACGACTTCAGTAGTTTTCGAAGGCGTCCCGAACTATCCGGACTGGTCGCGTTTTTGGCAGGTTGTTGACAAGCACAAAGTCAATATTTTCTACACGGCCCCTACGGCGATCCGGGCGCTCCTGCGTGAAGGCGATGCCCCGGTGAAAAAGACGTCGCGGAGCTCTTTGCGGATTCTCGGCACGGTTGGTGAGCCGATCAACCACGAAGCCTGGGTATGGTATTACGACGTAGTCGGTGAAAAGCGCTGCCCGGTCATTGATACGTGGTGGCAGACGGAAACGGGCGGACATATGATCACACCGCTGCCTTGCCATACGCTGAAGCCCGGCTCTGCTATGAAGCCGTTTTTCGGCGTACGCCCTGCGATTGTAGACGGGGAAGGCCATATCCTTGAAGGCGAGGCCGAGGGCAATTTCGTCATGCTCGATAGCTGGCCGGGGCAAATGCGTACGATTTATGGCGACCATGAGCGCTTTAAACAGACCTATTTTTCAACCTTTCCCGGCATGTACTTCACCGGTGACGGTGCAAAGCGTGATACGGATGGCGATTACCGAATCACAGGCCGTGTCGATGATGTAATTAACGTTTCCGGCCACAGGCTAGGTACCGCTGAAATTGAAAGCGCAATCAACGAGCATGCACTCGTTTCTGAATCGGCTGTAATTGGCTATCCACATGATATAAAAGGGCAAGGGATCTTCGCCTATGTCACGCTGTTAGACGGCGCCGATGATAGTGATGCTGTCCGTAAAGAGATTATCCGTATTGTTCGGGACATTATCGGCCCGATTGCCACACCGGATGTTATCCAGTTTACGCCGAGCCTGCCCAAAACCCGCTCCGGGAAGATTATGCGTAGAATTTTGCGTAAAATTGCCGCCGGAGAGGAAGACCAGATCGGAGATACGTCAACACTGGCCGATCCATCGGTCGTCAAATCTCTGATCGAAGGCCGAAAGCAAAGCGCAGCAGCTTAAGGCTCCCCGCCGCGCTATCACTTCACTGTATCACAGGGATATTAAGCTGCTTTATCTTCAAACCGGGCAATGGCCGTATTCTTAACGACTTTTTCGGGTTCAAACGTACGGCCATTCATACAGATATAAACACCGGGTGAAAGAGCGGAAAGCTGGCTGAGCGCATAGCCAAGATTAAACCCGGCATCGCTCAGCACCAACTCTTTGAGCGGAACCATCGCACCGGTTAAAATAACGGTCTTTTTAGAATGCTCCCCAAGCGTACGTTCTAAAAACAGAGCGGTTTCAACCATCGTATCCGTACCGTGCGAGATCAAAACCTGCTCCGAATGTGTACGCATCACAGCCTCGGCGATCTTCTGGCGCGTTGCATCGCTCATATCCCCGCTATCCATCATGCATACAGTTTCAAAACTGACTTCGGGATAAAGCTGGACCACGTTTTCAAGATAATAAGGCAGAATTGTTTCGCTGGCCGGGCGCATCTTTTGGAGCGGCGTATTATAGACAGAATCGATCGTTCCGCCTGTGACGATCACATGAATTGGACTCTTATGCTGATCTACCGTCATAGGTTATTCCACCTCTGCAACGCGGAGAATATTCGTACTGCCGGGTGTCGCAAAAGGCATACCCGCCGTCATGATAAAGACGTCACCGTTTTGCGCAAGCCCCTGCGCCTTGAGGAAATCCCCCGCATGCCGCGCCGGACCTGTGAAATCCTCCGTCGTTTCGGGCGCGTACACCGCACGTACGCCGTAGGACAGATTTAAGCGCCGTGCGACATCCTTATCCGGCGTCAGACACAGAATCGGAACCTCCGGCCTCTGGCGGGCAATACGCAAAGCCGTTGAGCCGGACATTGTATAGGTCACGATCGCAACAGCCTCAACATCATGAGCCACATAATAAGCCGCCGTGGTAATCGCATCGGATATATTCCCCACCGCATCGGGCCGCGCAGCATCCATAATCTGAATGTATGAATCGTCCTCTTCCGTTCGGCGGGCAATCTTGTCCATCATTTCAACGGCCTTGTCCGGGTAGCGCCCGCTTGCCGTTTCTGCGGACAACATCACGGCGTCTGCCCCGTCATAAACGGCTGTCGCCACATCCGAGGCCTCGGCGCGGGTTGGGCGGGCATTTTCAATCATTGATTCAAGCATCTGTGTTGCGACAACAACCGGTTTCCCGGCCTCACGCACGGCCCTGACAATGCGCTTTTGTACGGAAGGCACATTTTCCGGCGGAATCTCGACGCCGAGATCACCGCGTGCAAGCATCACCCCATCCGCCAGCGCGATGATCTCATCAATGCGCTCCAGCGCAGAGGGCTTTTCAAGCTTCACCATCAAAGCTGCGCGCCCCTTGATCAGATTCCGTGCCATCTCAACATCTTCCGGGGTTTGGACAAAGCTCTGCGCAATCCAGTCCACCCCCATAGCGAGCGCAGCTTCAAGATCTCTCTTATCTTTGTCCGTCAACGCAGGAATCGGAATCACGACACCGGGAACGTTCAGCCCCTTGCGATTCGACAGGTGCGATCCGGCCTTGATTTCCGCGTCAACATAATCGCCTGCGACCTCATCATGCCCCTTCCCTATAATTCTGGCCCGTACTTTCCCGTCATCAAGAAAGATCAGGCTGCCCTCTTCTAAAACAGTCAGAATTTCAGGATGCGGCAAACAGATCCGGGACTCCGTCCCCGGCGCAGGATTGGAATCGAACCGCAAAATTTGCCCGGCGGACAGCGTAATAGAACCGGCCTCAAACTCTCCGATTCGCAGCTTCGGGCCTTGCATATCCGCGATGATCGGGAAAAGTATGCCTGTCTCTTTCTCCAGTTCCCGAATGATCTTGACCAGTGCCCTGTGATCGTCATGGCTCCCGTGACTGAAATTAAGCCGGAATACGTTCGCACCTGCCTTAATCAGGGCACCGATTCCCTCACGCGTTCCGCTGGCCGGGCCGAGCGTTGCGACGATTTTTGTTTTCCGCACCGGGCTCATTACGATTTTTCCTTTGAAATCCGTTACATACAAGCAGAATCATAGCATAGTCGCTCTGGAGAACAAGAGCACAAAAATATGTGATCTCCCCCTACAAAATAGGTTATAAAATAATAATAAAAGCACTTATTTTATAATATAATTTTAATTTTTATGGGGATAGTCTCCGGGATATTTTCTGTTTTTTATGCTGAAACATGGCCTTAACATGATGTGTATGAAATATGTAGGACTATATTCGTATTGTTAGAAAACACGACATATAGTATATTCAAAATCGACAAGCACAAAGGATAGTGTGTTTCGGCACTTGTCCGCTTCCACCAAATCATCGTCCGTTACGGACATACATTACGGTTTTATAAGGAGTACGCTCATGTTTGACGTTGCGCAAATGGAGAAGGGCAATCGTGTCCGCATCGATAGGTCCCGGGATAATAACCTGACGCGGTTTGGAAAAGCTACGCTGACGGACCGCTATCTATTGCCGGAAGAAGAGCCTCAGGATCTGTTTGCCCGCGTAAGCATGCATTTTGCTGATGACAGCGATCATGCACAGCGTCTTTATGATTATATTTCGAATCTGTGGTTCATGCCTTCTACACCGATTCTCTCCAATGGCGGGACAACGCGCGGCCTGCCTATTTCCTGCTTTTTGAATGAAACGGGTGATTCCCTCGAAAATATCGTCAATTTATGGAACGAGAATGTCTGGCTGGCCTCCCTAGGCGGCGGGATCGGGTCGTACTGGGGGAACGTACGCTCCATCGGTGAAAAGGTCGGTCGTAACGGCAAGACATCCGGGATCGTACCGTTCATCCGCGTGATGGACTCCCTGACGCTCGCGATCTCCCAAGGCTCTTTGCGCCGGGGAAGCGCTGCAATTTACCTGCCGATCTGGCACCCTGAAATCGAAGAATTTATTGAGATTCGCAGGCCTACGGGTGGGGATCCGAACCGCAAGGCCCTCAACCTGCATCACGGCGTTCTGGTGAATAACGCCTTCATGATGGCCGTCGAAAATAACGAGGAATTCGCGCTAAAATCGCCAAAAGACGGGGCTGTCGTCGATAAGGTTAATGCCCGCGATCTATGGATCAGATTGCTGACCGCGCGTGTGGAAACCGGCGAACCCTACATTGTTTATATTGATCATGTGAACGATCTTATCCCCGATCACCACAAAATGGCCGGTTTGAACGTTAAGATGTCCAATCTGTGCTCCGAGATCACCCTGCCCACGGGTAAGGATCATTTGGGCAACGAGCGAACTGCCGTTTGCTGCCTATCCTCTCTCAATCTTGAGAAATACGACGAATGGAAAGATCATCCGACCTTCGTAGAGGACGTGATGCGCTTCCTCGACAACGTGCTAAGCGACTTTATCGCCAAAGCCCCCGATTCGATGAAACGGGCGAAATATGCGGCGATGCGGGAGCGCTCCGTCGGTCTGGGCGTCATGGGCTGGCATTCCTTCCTCCAGTCTAAAATGATCCCGATGGAGGGTGTGATGGCAAAAGTCTGGAATCGTAAGATTTTCCAACATATCCGCCGTCAGGCCGACGAAGCCTCTCTCAAACTGGCAAAAGAACGGGGCGCATGCCCGGATGCCGCCGATTACGGGATCATGGAGCGTTTTTCAAACAAAATGGCCATCGCGCCTACCGCTTCTATTTCCATCATCTGCGGCGGCGCGTCTCCGGGCGTAGAACCCGCGGCTGCAAACGCCTATACGCATAAGACACTCTCCGGCTCTTTCCCGGTCCGCAACAAATATCTTGAGGCGCTGCTGGAAGAAAAAGGTATCAATAACGAAGACACCTGGTCGTCCATCTTTACGAATGAAGGCTCTGTTCAGCATCTGGATGAGCTTTCAGACGAGGAAAAAGACGTATTTAAAACGGCCTTTGAAATCGACCAACGCTGGATCGTCGAACATGCCGCAGACCGCACGCCTTTCGTCTGTCAGGCACAAAGCGTCAATGTCTTCCTTCCGGCTAACGTCCATAAGGCGGATCTGCACCGCATTCACTGGGAAGCCTGGAAGAAGGGCGTTAAGAGCCTGTATTACTGCCGCTCCAAATCCATTCAGCGGGCGGAAAGCCATGCCTCCTGGAAACGGACACAGGCCGATGACACCCGTAAAAAGGAAGAAGAGGCACAAAAACAGGGCAGCCTGAGTGAAACCGGCCAATATGAGGAATGTCTGGCCTGCCAATAGAATTTTCTTGGCGGCTAACCCTCTCTTAAAAGCCCTGTATTTTCCTTTTCTGCCGCCTTTCCTCAAACGTCATCTCAGCGAAAGCCGGGATGACGCTTTTGGTAAGCGTTTTAAGATAAAGGAAAAATGAGAATTTGTAACCTCGACCGGACCGGATACGAATATGCTTTCATGATGTGAACAAGCCCGGAGAGAGGTCTTTACGTAATGAAAAATCTGGCCATCATTTTTATTTTAGTTTTTAGCATAATATTTGGCATTACTTACAATTCCAACGCCGGAGACGATACGATGAAGAAAGAACCTGTGAAACAACTCACAACTCTCCAAGAATACGTCACGCAGCATGATGGCACGGAACCGGCCTTTGACAATGAATATTGGGATAATAAAGAGCCCGGTATCTATGTTGATGTTGCCTCAGGCGAACCGCTTTTTTCCTCTATTGATAAATATGATTCGGGGACAGGCTGGCCCAGCTTCACGAAACCGATCGATCAGGATGTTCTCCAAAGCAAAGCTGATTACAAAGTGCTGATCCCGCGTACGGAGGTTCGCTCATCCAAAGCCGACTCCCATCTTGGCCATGTCTTTGATGACGGCCCCCAAGACAAGGGCGGGAAACGTTACTGCATTAATTCCGCTGCTTTACGCTTCATCCATAAAGATGATCTGGAAAAAGAAGGCTATGGTGAATATCTCGCACTTTTTGAATAAACTCCCTTGAAAAACACAATATATAGTGTAATTTAACCATCAAGAGCGCAATATATGCTCTCCCTCCTGTTTTCTCAGGTTGCCATATCCTCGTGAGCCCTATATCCAAAAAAGACTCGGATTTTGTGTCTCACGCACTACACTGAACGTCATACGAATCGGAAAAGGAGTAAAACGCTATGTCTCAATATGAAGTTCTGGACGATGTCACCAATTCGAACTCACCGCTTTTGCAGGAGCGCCATGTCTATAAGCCGTTCCTGTATCCATGGTGTTATGAGGCATGGCTGACGCAGCAGCGTCTGCACTGGCTGCCGGAAGAGGTTCCGATGGCCGAGGATGTCCGCGACTGGAAAAAGACGCTGACCCCGGCGGAACGGAACCTTCTGATGCAGATTTTCCGCTTTTTCACGCAAGCCGACGTAGAGGTGAATAACTGCTATATGCGCCATTACTCCCGCGTATTTGGCCCTGTCGAGGTCCAGATGATGCTGGCAGCCTTCTCCAACATCGAAACGGTCCATGTCGCCGCCTATTCGCACCTTTTGGATACGCTCGGCATTCCGGAAGTCGAATATCAGGCCTTCATGAAATACAAGGAAATGAAGGACAAATACGACTACATGCAAACGGCGAACATGTCCTCACGCAAGGATATCGCGAAAACGATCGCGCTCTTCTCAGGCTTCACCGAAGGCTTGCAACTCTTCGCCTCCTTCGCAATCCTGATGAACTTCCCACGCTTCAATAAAATGAAGGGGATGGGGCAGATCATTTCATGGTCCGTACGTGACGAAACGCTGCACTGCCTGTCCATGATCAAGCTTTTCAACGCCTTTATCGCTGAAAACCCCGATATCTGGGATGATGAAATCAAGCAGGAAATCACAGATAGCTGCCGCCAGATCGTCAGCTACGAAGACGCCTTCATTGATCTGGCCTTTGAAATGGGCGGCGTTGAAGGACTGACAGCAAAAGAAGTAAAGGACTACATCCGCTATATTGGTGACCGCCGCCTGCAACAGCTTACACTTGAGCCGATCTTCGGGATTGAGAAGAACCCGCTGCCATGGATGGATGAGATGCTGAACGGTGCGGAGCACACGAACTTCTTTGAAAACCGCGCGACCGAATACTCCAGAGCCTCAACGCAAGGGTCATGGGAAGACGTGTTCGAAAGCGATATCTTCGCCGGGGAATACGGCAAGAAAATCGGCGGCACACAAGATGATGGTGTGAAGGAAACAGAAAGCGCAGCAGCCTGATCTATTTCCTGCCTTAGAAATTCAGGCGTTTTTAAGCCGGCCGAGCGCACTCCTTTTATAAAGGACTGACCGGCCGGTTTTCTTTTGAAAGTGAGACAAGCAACCAACTGGGAAATTATAGCCTAACCTGTGATTTTCGATCGCGTTGATTTACAGTTCTTTGATCTCTGGCAATCATGGATTCCCTCGTCATTGCGAGGAGGCGCGTTAGCACCGACGCGGCAATCCATCTTTAAATCGTAAAGTCCTATAGCTGGATCGCCACGCTCCCGCTGGTCGCTCGCGATGACGATTTTTTGTAAACAATGATTGTGCCTCCCCCGCGAAAGCGGGGGCCTTAAGTATGTGATTTCAAAAGATCCCCGCTTACGCGGGGAAAGCAAAAAATTGTAAATTTTGAATCAATTTATTTTAGGCAGGCTATAGAATATAACCTAAACCTTAGCCGTTGCTGTGACCTTGAAGCCTGATTCCCGGAGGGTTTTAACGATTTCACTGACATGGTTTTTATCGCGGGCCTCGATAACAACATCCAGCTCAGCACGTTTGAGAGATACGCTTTGCATCATACGCTGATGGATGACCTCGATCACGTTTGCGCCTGCTTCCCCGATAATCCGCGAAATATCGGAAAGCTGGCCCGGCGTATCGTCGATCTCAAAGCGCAGGCGCGTAATCCGCCCGTCCCGGACAAGACCGCGCAGGATCAAGGTAGAGAGCAGACGCGAATCGATATTCCCGCCGCATACGACCAACCCGACTTTCTTACCCTTAAAGCGCTTCAAATTCTTTTTGATCACCGCTAGCCCGGCCCCGGCAGCCCCTTCGGCCACAAGTTTTTCATCGCTGAGCAGATCGAAAATTGCGCTTTCAATCTCGGATTCATCGGCGGTGTATATATGATCCACCAGACGGTCAATAACCTCCAGATTACGGGGTGCAGGCGCCTTGACGGCAATCCCTTCCGCGAGCGTTGCACCCCCTTCCGGACAATCCCGACCTTCATTGCGAGCACTTACAGCATCATAAAGCGCAGCCTGGGCCCCGATGACCTCAATCTCAGGCTTCACGCCCTTAACGGCCGTGGCTACACCTGCGATCAGCCCGCCGCCGCCGATCGGTACGACGATAACGTCCAGACCCGGCTGCTGCTCCAGCATCTCCAACCCCAGCGTACCCTGCCCGGCGATGACTGCCTCATCGTCAAAGGGATGGATAAAGGTTAGCCCCTTTTCCTTGGCCAGCCGCAACGTTTCCCCCACGGATTCATCGAATTGCTTTCCGTGCAACACGACTTTCGCGCCAAAATCTTCCGTTTTCTGGATTTTGTTAAAGGGTGTGCCATTAGGCATCACGATCGTTGCGGGAATGCCTAGACGCTGCGCATGAAAAGCGACCCCTTGCGCATGGTTCCCAGCGCTGCAGGCTATTACACCCCGTTTACGCTGCTCTTCATTCAGCGTCAAAAGCTTGTTCAGTGCGCCGCGTGCCTTGAAAGCATTTGTGTGCTGCAAATTTTCCAGCTTGAAATACAGGTCGATCCCCAAATGCACGGACAGGCGTGCCGCCTTGACGGTCGGCGTACGGATAATGGACTCTTTAATGGCTTCATGCGCCTTTTGTACGTCTTCAAAACTTACGGACATTTTTAAGCTCTCTTTCAGGCCAGCAAGCCCGACACCATAGGCTCTTTGTTCTGCAAAAGCAATCGGAGTAAAAAATTCTTAGATATTAAACGCCGCGAATCTGTGTTACGATTAGGACGTAGACACGCCAGAGCAAGGATTCTCCTTGAGATCAGACCGAAGAACAACGCGATATGACAGCCCGCCCGGCCTACACGCCGCAAGAGGTTTTGCCCGACGGCTCTCCCCTTTAAACCGCCTCGTACCTTCCGTATTTTTTCATTTTTCCAACCCGCCCGCCGCAACATCCGTTTGCGGCGTTTTTGTTTCTCCACCCCTCATGAAAGGAGCCTCCCATGTCCAGAAAAACTAAAAAATCAAAGCAGGACGCACATTTCCAGGTCCACAACAATCCATATTTTGATAATACAACGCGTAAGGATGGCTGGCACCCTCTGGATGCTGAAATTGACGGGCGGCGCGATACAAAATACGTCAAAAACATCAAGCCCCGCTCCGAAGGGCAAGCCGAGCTGATGCAGGCTATCGCGGCGTACAGCCTGACGCTTGCGATCGGCCCAGCCGGAACCGGTAAAACCTATCTGGCAATTGCCAGCGCTGTCGAAGCCCTTGAAAAAGGTAAAATCGAGCGGATTATTCTCTCGCGCCCGGCTATGGAAGCCGGAGAAAATCTGGGTTATCTACCCGGCGATATGCATGAGAAAATGGCGCCCTATTTACGCCCGCTCTACGACGCGCTCGGCGACCGGCTTGGTGGAAAACGGGTCCGGCAGTTTATCGAAGACGGCACGATTGAGATCGCACCCATCGGATTTATGCGGGGGCGTACCCTGAACAACGCCTTTGTCGTCATTGATGAGGCCCAAAACTGCACATATCAGCAGCTTAAAATGATCCTATCACGGCTGGGCTGGCATTCCACGATGGTCATCACAGGTGATCCCGACCAGTCGGACCTTCTGGAAGGCATATCGGGCCTGTCGGAAATTGCAAGACGGTTGGAGGTGATTGAAAATATTGCAGTCTGCCGCCTGTCACAAACTGATATCGTCCGGCATCCCCTCGTTGCCGAAATGCTGGGTGCCTTGTAAAAGAAAAGCGCGCGAATCCGCCTCTTTGCGCTTGCCTTTTATACAAAACGGGCGCATCATGCCTGCCGCATAGGCGGATTTAACGATACGGCCTGTATCGCCGTTCCGCCTTGTTCAAGGACAAGACTGACGGAGAGACATAAGCCATGAGTGAGGCTGCTTTAGACCAAAATTCCGCTGCCAGAAAAGGACGCCCGCGCAGTGAAAAATCCAGAAACGCGATCTTAAACGCGACAAACAAGCTGCTTTTGCATTCTTCGGTTCAGGAGCTTTCGATCGAAGCAATTGCAAAAAAAGCTAAAGTCGGCAAAACGACAATTTACCGCTGGTGGCCAAATAAAACGGCAGTCGTCATGGACGCCCTGATCAGCCAGCCGGGCATGCAAACACCTCTGCCAACACCAAAGAACAACGCCGAAGCAGTATCTATGCAGCTTGAAAAACTGATCCGGCTGCTGGACAGCAAAAACGGCGAGACGATCGCCCAGCTTTTCAGCGAAGCGCAGGCCAGCCAAGAATCCCAGAAAATCTTTGAAAACACTTTCCTGACCCCCCTGATCGACGCGATTGAATACAGCATCGAGCAAGGGAAGGAAGACCGCGAATTTCGCTCTTCTTTGGACACGAAAATGGCGGTTGATATACTTTGCGGCCCTATCTTTTTCCGCCTGATGGCCCATCCGGGTGATCTGGACGATGATTTCCAGCAAAACTATCCCAAAGAGGCCGTTCGCCTGATCAGCGCTTAAAACTGAATAAACGCGCTCATATTAATCATTTTTTTATAATTTCCGTGCCATGATGGGGTTATATGGGGATTTCTACGCATATCGCGTATGAAAATCAGACAAAGCGGCCGGACCGCTTTTTTTATGCCTGAAAACAGGAAAGTATTTTAAGAAAATGCCGGGTAAATTTATAAAAAAATGGTTGGGAAAGGAAGACGGGACGACAAGCATTGAATTCAGCATGCTCTTTATCCCTTATCTTATGCTTTCACTGGGCATTATAGAGCTTTCTATCATGTATGCCTCCGCAAGCCTTCTTGAGGGCGCGACCGGCAGCGCCGCCCGCCTGATCAGAACGGGACAAATCCAGCAAGAAACCACGATCGCGCCCGAAGATATGTTTCGTAATGCGCTGTGCGATTACACGACCGCCCTGATTTCATGCGGAGATATCGTCGTCGAGGTCGTCCCCTTGAACAGCTTTAACGATTATGCAGCTGCACCGCCCGTATTTGATCAGGACGGTAATATGGTTCCCCAAGGCTTTGACGCCGGCGGTTCCAATGACCGTATTCTGGTCCGCGTAGCCTACAGATATACGATGATGACCCCCTTTATCGGGCACTTGCTCGCAGGACCGGATAATTCAAGGCTTTTCATGTCCACAATCGTTTTACAAACAGAACCTTATGAGTTTTCAGGAAATGTTTAAGTATCCTCTTCATACCGCTTGCCGGAAGCTGCTTCGCCGCTGGGCCGGGTCCGAAGATGGCGTTGCTGCGGTGGAAGCCGCCATGATCTTCCCGATTTTGCTCATGATGCTGCTGGGTGTCTTCGATATGGGCAACGCAATTCTCGCAAACCAGAAAGCCATCCGCTCTTCACAGGTCGTTGCGGATCTCATAACCCGTGCGCGCGCCGTCGACAGCACGGACATAAACGAAGCGGTAGAGGCTGGAAGACTTGCTTTCGAACCGCTGAATTCAAGCACCTACGGTGTTGATATTATCAGTATGCGCTTTGATGCCTCTGCAACGCCGCAGATTGTCTGGCGTGAAACACAGGGGATGATCCCGGTCGCAAATCCGCAAGCTCATGTAGATAGTCTGGCTGAGCCGGGTGGCGGCGTGGTGATGGTCGCGGTTGAATATCAGTTCACCCCGGTCTTTGTCAGCGTCTTATCCGACAGGATGCACATGCAGGAAATCGCTTTTGCGCGTGGCCGAAAAAGCGCCGTAGTTAATAGAAACTAATTCGGCTTGAAAACCGTAAAGCGCCTTTTAGAACAATAAGAAAAGGCGGCTAAAAAACCAAAATGAATAGGGAGTGGGACCAATGAAAATGCTGAACCTCTCAGGACTCTGGAGACGTTACCGGATACAGACCGCAGGTGCGATCGCCATCATTTTTGCGATTATGGCGCCGGTTATGGTGGGGGCGGCAGGTATGGCCCTCGATTTTTCACGGGCCTACCTTGTGCAGCAACGACTTGCTCAAGCTATAGATGCCTCAGCGCTCGCAGGTGCCGCCTCCTCCACCGATGCAGCTGAAATCGAACGCAAAATCAAGGAGTTCTTCGAAGTCAACTATCCGCCGGAGAAACTCGGCCTGACATTTGAGCCTCATGTAGAAGTCCTTGGAAACGAGGTTCGCGTCACAGGGACAGCACAATATGAGACGATGTTCCTGCGTGTTATCGGCATTAACGATATTGATGTTGACGCCAAAACAATTGTGCAACGTGAAGTGCAAGGGATTGAAGTTGTTCTGGTCATGGACAACACAGGCTCTATGGCGACGAACAACAATATTTCCACGCTCCGAACCGCTGCGACAAATTTTGTCAATATCCTGTTCGACCGTACTTCAAACCCCAACTATATCCGGGTCGGCCTCGTGCCTTACAGCACATCGGTCAATGTCGGCCCTTACGGGCTGGGCCTGGATACGGAAGGCGGCTATTACGGTGCCCCCTTTGTAAACAATCCGCATAACCGGACTTATGATCCGGTTTATAACAGCTCGAAATACGATCAGGACTGGATGGGCTGCGTTCTGGCGCAGGATTACCCGAACGACACGCTCGATCATGAGGGGCCGTGGGACATGTACCGCTACTGCCGCGATGATCAGGATAACCCGTACTGCGATCTGGATCGCTACAACAACGCCCGGCGCTCTCCAAACTATATCTGCCCGCGTACAGCCCTTGTTCCGCTGACGAATGACAGAGAGTTCCTGCTGAGCTCCATTTCAACCATGCAGGCCGATGGCTATACACTTGGAAATTTCGGTATGGTCTGGGGCTACAGGGTTCTGTCTCCGGAATATCCGTTCGAAGAGGCCTCGGCCTGGACAAATCAGGAATGGCGTAAAGCCATCGTTATGATGACGGACGGTGTGAATACAATGCATAATTATTACAGCGCTTACGGCCCGACCCGTGATCATAATATTGACCCCTCAGACCTCAATGAGCGCTTTGCCGAAGTCTGCGAAAACCTGAAAGCGCATGATGTGACAATCTACACGGTAACCTTTGCAGGCGGGGTGAATGAAAGTACAAAAGATTATTACAGACAATGTGCTTCTTCCGAAGACCAATATTATGATGCACCCAGTCAGGCCGATCTGATCAATGTCTTCGAAACGATCAGCCGTGAACTCAGCAACCTGCATATCAAAGGATAAACAGGTTCAGGTCGGAGGTTAGCCGGGAATATCTATCCTTTCCCGGCCTCCTCCGGCGGATGTTCTATACGATAGTATGCAGTCTATTCAGAGTGCTTCCCTTTGTCCTATATTGGTAGAAATCTGTCTACGGCCTTTCACTTTTCTTAAATATAGGGCTTGTCCATGTTCAAAGAGCACTTTATGCATGGCCTGCGTATTTTTACTTTTCTGTGTCTTATCAATACCCCTGCAGCTTTCGCCGGAGCCGGCGATCCGTGTACGGTCACAGATAAGGTTTATGCTTTAGAATCCCCTTCCGGCCCCTCCCTCATCTGTAACGGTACCACTTTACAGATTTTAGAAAGCGCTAAAGGAAATCCCGTTGCCAAGGGTATCGGCACGAGTACGCCTGTCACGCTCCTGACTGTTGAACATACGACAAACCCGATCGTCACCATTGGCTCCACCAGTGATAACGGCACCCCATCTATACGGCTGCTTGAGGGCATGAGTCTGGGCGGAGCAGGCAATAAAGGTTTTGAACTCAAACTCGATGGCCCCGGCGACCAGATGCGGATCGACCGCTATGAAAACGCCTTTGTCAGCACTCTGGTAACTTTTGACAGGGTCAATGATTTTGTCCGCATTGATGGTGATTTAGGCATAGGGAAGGCTCCTGATACAGGACTTGCACTCGATATCGCAGGCAGCATCGAATATTCAGGCACCATTACGGATATTTCAGACAGACGTATGAAAACGGATATTCAACATTTGCCGAATGGACAGCTCGATAAAATTCTTACGCTTGAGGGGGTCTCTTTTAAAATGAAAGATAATCCAACCGGGCCAGAGGAAAGCGGCTTTATTGCGCAGGATGTCAGGCCCGTACTCCCATCCCTGATCCATGAAAACCCTGAAGGAATGCTAAGTATGAATTATATGGGACTTTTTGCCCCGATGGTGGAGGCCATCAAGGAACAGAACGCGTTAATCGTAGAGCTAAAAGACGAAAATGCACAATTGCTAAAGCGAATAGAAGCCCTTGAGCATGAACGTTTTTGAACAGAAGATGCCTAACGCACTCAAAGCCCTGCCCCTGCTCTTGACGATCATACTCCCATATCCCGCTCTGGCACAAAATACAGGGGAAATGCACTATAGCACGCCTGATACCCGCTATGAATTTTTTGACGGGTCAAACTGGTACGGCTTTGACCTCGGTATTCCGCTGGGGGTATGCACAAAAGAAGCCGAAATAGAATTTGATACACTGCTTTCAACATATAAATACTGTAACGGCGCTTTTTGGATCCCGGTCGCGGGCACTGTAACCTTAAGCGGCTGCACGAAAAAAGGAGAAGTCGATTTTTTCAACAGTGCCTATCATTTTTGTAACGGATTGCTATGGGTTAGAATGAAAGGTAGTCTGCTTTAGGAAACGGCTTAGAAATCTGAACATAGAAACAGGCTATATCTGGTTCCGGAACCAGGTGACTTGGCGTTTGGCATAGCGGCGGGTTTCCCCTTGGGACAGCGTAATCGCCTCTTCCTTGCTTTTCCGACCCTGTAGATAGTCATATAGATGCGTAAAACCCAGGGTTTTTGTCACCGGTGTACCTGCCCTGTACGTGCCTTCTTCGAGCGCCTGCCCAAAGGCTTCAACCTCTTCCAGTGCGCCACCTCCGAGCATCTGCAAAAAGCGCGTGTTACAGCGCTCATAAAGGACATCCCGTTCAGGCAAGATCACCTCCATCTCAAAACGCCAATCCGTAGGGGGGCCTTCCAGCGGCAAGGCCTGCCACTCCGACAAAGATTTTCCTGTCGCCTCCAGAACCTCCCACGCCCGAACCAACCGGGCGGTATTGTATGGATGAAGCCGCTCACCCATAACAGGATCACGGGCAGACAGCGCTTCGTGAAAAGCCGGATTTCCAAGCTCTTTCTGTCTGCTTGCTGCCCGCTCGCGGACTTCTTGAGGAATATCAGGAATAGGAGACAACCCTTCCATCAAGGTCTTGATATACAGGCCTGTTCCGCCGCATATAATCGGCGTACGCCCCTCTTTGAGTACGGATTCTATAACAGGAACAGCCATCTCGCGCCAATTACCTGCCGAGCAGGGTTCATCAGGGGACAGCGTACCGTAGAGACAGTGCAGAATCTCCTCTTTATCCGCCGCCGACGGTTGAGCACTGAGAATAGGCAGAGCAGCATAAATCTGGATAGAATCGCAGTTGATAATCACCCCGTCCCGCTCCCGCGCAAGCGCCATAGAACGCGCAGATTTCCCGCTCGCGGTCGGTCCTGCGATAATGTGAACAGTTTTCGACATATCTGAATACCGAACCCCGCACAGAGCTGGACCTCTTACGGTGCTACCGCTTCCGAGGCCGTCTGCGGGTTAAAACCCTCCCGTTTTCTAAGCAGCTTGTTCAGCGCATGAAGATAGGCCCGCGCAGAAGCCACAAGCGTATCAGCATCCGCCCCTTGCCCGTTGACGGTTTTGCCGTTTTCCTCCAGCCGGACCGTGACTTCGGCCTGCGCGTCCGTCCCGCCTGTAACCGCATGGACCTGATAAAGCTGAAGACGGGCGTCCGGATGCGGTACGATCGCGCGAACCGCCTTGAAAATTGCGTCCACAGGCCCGTTACCCTCGACCTTGGCGGTCTCTTTCTCGCCGTTAACCCGTAGGGTCAACTCCGCCGTCTGCGGCCCTTCGGAGCCTGCAACAATATGCAGGGAGACGAACTGGATCGCCTCATTACCATGCGCAACCTCATCCTCGACAAGAGCGATCAGATCATCTTCAAAAATCTCTTTCTTGCTATCAGCCAATCTTTTGAAGCGCGCGAAAGCCTCCTGCAAAGCATTGTCACCCAGTTCAAAACCCAGCTCTTCCAGCTTTTTACGGAAGGCATGGCGCCCCGAATGCTTGCCCAGAACAAGACTGGACTCATTCAGCCCCACCGATTCCGGGGTCATAATCTCATAAGTCTGCTTATGCTTAAGCATTCCGTCCTGATGAATCCCGCTCTCATGCGCAAAAGCGTTGGCCCCGACAATGGCCTTGTTGGGCTGAACCGCAAAGCCGGTAATGGTGGACAGCGTCCGCGAGGCCTTCGTGATCATCGTCGTATTGATATTATTCTCGTAAGGCATCAGATCAGGCCGCGTACGCATCGCCATGACGATCTCTTCCAGCGCTGCGTTCCCGGCCCGCTCCCCGATCCCGTTGATCGTGCATTCAACCTGCCGCGCCCCAGCCTGTACGCCCGCCAGCGAGTTCGCCACGGCCAGCCCCAGATCATTATGGCAGTGCGTCGAGATGATCGCTTTATCGATATTGGGCACCCGTTCGAACAACATGGCAATTTTTGCACCGAATTCCTCCGGCACAGCATAACCGACCGTATCGGGGATATTGATCGTGGTTGCTCCAGCCTCAATTGCGGCCTCGACACAGCGGCACAGGAAATCATCCTCCGTACGTGAGCCGTCTTCGGCGCTCCACTCCACATCGCCGGTGAATTTACGAGCGAAAGTTACGCTTTCACGCACGGCCTCCAGAACATCTTCGGGCGGCATTTGCAGCTTGTACTTCATATGGAGCGGAGAGGTTGAGATAAAGGTGTGAATCCGCCCGCCACCTGTTGAGCCTTTCAAGGCCGGTTTAATCGCATCGGCAGAGGCCTCGATATCGGCCTTTTTAGCCCGTGACAGGCCGCATACGGTCGCATTTTTCACCGTCTTGGCAATCTCGGTTACAGCCTCGAAGTCACCGGGAGAGGCGACCGGGAAGCCGGCCTCGATCACATCCACCCCCATCTGGTCCAGCACATAGGCCATGCGCAGCTTCTCTTCCAGATTCATAGAACAACCCGGAGACTGCTCGCCGTCGCGTAAGGTCGTATCGAAAATAATAATGCGGTTATCGTTATGTCTGCTCATAAATCTGCTCTGCTCTTTCAGATCGTCCCCGCCGGAGCGGCCTGAACGATGTTTAATCAATTTTCCGGATGTTGTGAAGTCCCCTGAAGCGCAGGCGGGCCAAGCCGCCTCATAACCGCTCAGGGGCGTATAAGGAGGAGCAGTAGGGACAGGACGTGTGCGCTGCTTGATCTCATGGAGGCTATAAAATCATAAAGCTTCGGAAAAAGGCAAGTTTTTTATGCTTTGTCGAGAGGCCGTGCCTCATCGGGCAACATAATCGGGATGCCGTCGCGGATCGGATAGGCGAGTTTTGCCTGATCGGAAATCAGTTCCTGCGCCTCCCGGTCATAACGCAGCGGCGCCTTTGTCAGCGGGCAGACAAGGATTTCCAGCAATTTCGGATCAATATCAGTGCTCATAATGTCTTTGTAGGGTCTTTTACGCCTTGAATCAATGGGGGTGTTAATGCCGGTTTTCACAGCCTCTTTGCTCGCATAAAGCCATTTCGAGCATCGTCATAAAAAGATCCGCCCGGCTATGGCAACAGGGCGCTTCTAACAAAGCCTGCTTCTCTTCAGCCTTAAAAGGGCAGATCATCGATAAACAGGTAATCAGGCTGTTATCGGAGGCATCTTCCACCATATCCCAATCACAGCTTATATCCTGCGCATGGAAATAGGCTTTGAGCATCCGGGTCAGCTTTTCTCGATCCAAATCAAGGCAATTCGCCGCATCCATATCTTTCGCAAAGGGTGTCCATTCCGCTTCGACGCTACGATAGGGGTTGTCCGTCTGTAATTCGGTGCGAATACGAAAACGGCAAATACCCGTGAGTACGATCAAATATCGCCCGTCCGGCGTTTCGGTGAATTCGGTGATACGACCGGCGCAGCCCGTTTCAAAAACAGGTGTACCCGGCGGCACAGGATGATCTTGCGGTTCACGCGGCTGGATCATGCCGATCATCCGATCCCCGGCCAACGCCTCATCAATCATACGCAGGTAACGCGGCTCAAAGATATTGAGCGGCAACCGCCCAGTGGGCAACAGCAAAACCCCCTCAAGCGGGAAAACCGGCAAGGTGCCGGGAAGCGTTGAAAAACATGGTTTAAAGGCGCTGCGCATCATATGTAGAAATATAGTGCGGTACAGGTTACGAGAACAGGAGGGACGAGAGTTTCTTTCGCCCCTGAACCGTCAACGGATCGCTATACCCCAACGCTTCGAAAAACTTGAGGAGCTGAAGCCGGGCCGCCTGCTCGTTCCATTCACGATCTATTGCGATTGCCTCCAGCAGCGTTTCGATCGCGCCCTCCTTATCACCCGCTGAAAATTGAGCCTGTGCAAGATCGAGCCGCGCCTGCTGATCACCGGGATTTTGCCGTACTTTTTCAGCCAGTTCGTCAACCGGTCCGGACGGCCCGGCCTGCGCTAACTCAAGCGCCGTTTTTGCTGCGGCAAAGGCGCCGCTTTTTGCAATATCCTCCGGCACGCTTTCAACCAGATGTGCAGCATCGTCTATTTGTCCCGCAGCAATCAGCGTCCGGATCAGCCCCGCATAACCGTCCGCATTCTTCTCGTCCTGCGCAAGAATTTGCGTATAAAGCGCATATGCAGCCTGCACATCCGCTTCTGCGAGCGCTTCAGCGGCTGCCTTGAGCGCTTCGGGGATATCCAGCATACCCTCCCGCGTCTGCCCGGCGGATGCGGCAATTCTCTCGACAAAGGCTTTCACCTGACTTTCCGGCAACGCGCCCTGAAACCCGTCTACCGGTCGCCCACCCAAAAAGGCATAAACTGTTGGAACTGATTGTATGCGCAGCGCCGCAGCAATCTCCGGATTGTCCTGAACATTGAGTTTGAGCAACTCGATCTCTTTGCCCGTTGCAGCGACTACGGATTCAAGTACAGGCGCAAGCTGGGCGCAGGGGCCGCAGCCCGGTGCCCAAAACTGAACGATAACGGGCTTGCCCAAAGACGCCTGCAAAACGCGGGCTTCGAAATCTTCCGTCGTGATATCCCGCCCTGTTGCCTGATCCGCATTTGCAGGTTGTTGCCGGTCGCCAAAAAGCATGATTTATCCTATCCCCGTTATGGTCGTTAAGCGCTTTCCACCTATGTAGGCTCCGGCGCGGCCTGTGTCAAATCCAGCGTAAGCGGCTCATGGCCTGTATGCGCAAAAAACCTTATCAAATCCGCAGGTGCAAGACCAATCGTCATGGCATTATCCAGCGGATGATAATTCACAAGCGGTGCGGCCATCATATGGGCATCCAGAATGATCTGCACCTGATGGTCAGGATCGTTCAAAGCGGTAAAGGGACATACGGAACCGGGCCGAATTCCCAGATGCGTCCAGAGCCGCTCTGCCGAGCTGAAAGACAGCCGCCCACAATTCAAAAGAGGCTGCAATTTTTTAAGGTCGATTGCGGTTTCGTTGGCCGCAACGACCAGAAACATGGCTTTTTTCTTATCGCGCAGGAAAAGATTCCGGCAATGCACGCCGGGAATCTCGATATCCAGCGCGCTGCTTTCCTCAACTGTAAAGACAGGCTCGTGATGATGCAGGCTATATTCAATGCCAAGCATCTCCAAAAGCGCAAAAAGCTGCGCCGGCGTTGTCGGCAAAGGCTCTTCCGCCGGATTATTTTCGGAGCAAAGCATACTGGGCTTAGTCATCGTCTTGTAAACCGAGAGCAACGATGATCTTGTTGTATCCGGTGTACATCTCCATCGTCGTCAATATTTCCAGAATATCTTTCTCGCTGTAACCGAAAGCCTTCAATTGTTCGAAGTCCGCATTTGTAAGCTTGTCCGGTTCTTTGGTTGCCGTAGCGACAAATGCAAGTATAAAGTGCAGTTTCTCGTCATCGGGGCATCCGTTTTCTATGGATTCTACAGAAGCAGAATCAAGGCCTAAAGCTTCAAGATTGTCTTTATGAATTTTCAGACAGAAATGGCATCCGTTCACTTTAGAAACGCGCGTGGCTATGGCTTCCTTAATTTCTATCGGAAGATTGCCTTGCCCCAGTATATTTTTTGTTCTGTTCCAGTTGGCTTGCAGAATATGCGGGTGCAACGCAAAGGCCCTGTAAGCTGCGGGAACCCGGCCCGCTCTTTCTCTGATTTCATCAAATATTTCAAGGACATCCTGATTCTTTGAATCTTCACCGCATAATTTAAGTCGAGCCATTTTTAGCCACCTTACTTTTAATTATGTAAAATATAATAATCTGTAAAGGGGGGCGGCTCCGTCGCTCACATATCACATATGGATCCCGTTCGTGCGAACGCCCTTACGGGCGTGCCAACGGGATGACGTTAAATACCTCCGCTTTTACACCCGGAGCGGCATCAGCACATACAGGGCGGACGGGTCCGAATTATCCTGTATGATCGTCGGGGAGGCCGCATCCGCAAGGGTCAGACGGCAGCCTTCTCCTTCGATCTGGGAGGTAATGTCCAGCAGATATTTCGCGTTGAAGCCGATCTCGATATCGGTTTCGCCGTTGACCTCGACCTCTTCCGTGGCGCTGCCGGATTCGGCGGAGCTGGCGGAAATCGTCATGTGCTTGCCATGCAGGGAAATCTTGACCGCGCGGGATTTACCGTCGGAAATCGTGGAAACCCGGTCTACGGCGCTGGTCAGGGTTTTGGCGTCGATCTCGACGATTTTGTCGTTGCCTTCAGGGATAACGCGCTGATAGTCCGGGAACGTCCCGTCGATCAGCTTTGAAGTCAACACGATATGATCAAACGCGAAACGGATTTTGCTTTCCGAAAGGCTAATCTGGATAGAATCGCCTGCCTCGTCAATCAGCTTACGGACCTCACCGATTGCCTTACGTGGAATAATCACGCCCGGCATCCCGGTCGCCCCTTCCGGCAGAGGCATCTCAAAACGCGCCAGACGGTGACCATCGGTTGCAACCGCGCGCAGAACTTTAACACCGTCATGCTCCGTTTCATGGACGTAAATACCGTTCAGGTAATAACGCGTCTCTTCCGTGCTCATCGCAAATTTCGTCCGGTCGATCAACGCGCGTAAATCCGCAGCTGGAACCGCGAAACCGGCAGGCAGGTTCCCCGCCCCGATTTCCGGGAAGTCAGCCACCGGCAGGCAGCTCAGCTTGAACTGGGAACGCCCGGCCTTGACCGTCATCTGCGTGCCTTCCGGATTAAGCGCAATCTCAACATCCTGACCGTCGGGTAATTTGCGGACGATATCATGCAGCGTATGGGCCGGCGCCGTCGTTGCACCCGGTTCCTGAACATTCGCTGCGACCGATTCGTTAATCTCTAGATCCATATCCGTCGTAGCCATAGACAAAGCGCCGTTTTCGGCCTTGATCAGCACGTTCGCCAGAATCGGAATGGTGTTACGGCGCTCAACAACGCTCTGGACATGGTTAAGAGACCGTAAAAGGGCTGCGCGTTCGATGCTCAGTTTCATGGGCGGTACTTTCGTTACAATGTGTTCCTAGGAATGCCGAGCATAGCAAGAGTTTAAAAACGAGAAAAGCCCCAAAATGCGGGTTTTTTGTGGAAATCAACTGTCTTGGGATACAGCCGAAATTTTCATGCCCAGATCATTCATCAGTGCCGTGAAATTCGGGAAGCTTGTCGCGATCGGTGCATCGTCGTCAACCCGTATCGGCGCATCCGTAACGCCGCCAAGCACAAGAAAAGCCATCGCGATCCGGTGATCCAGCGCCGTTTCGATCAAGGCCCCGCCTGCGGGCGGTTTGCCTGTACCGTGTATCGTCAGACTATCTTCACCCATTTCCAGAGAAACCCCGCAAGCCTTCAGCCCTTCCGCAACCATCAAAAGCCTGTCGCTTTCCTTCACGCGCAGTTCGGCCAGCCCCGTCATAATAGTGGTACCCTGCGCGCAGGCCGCTGCCATCGCCAACACAGGAAACTCATCGATCATGGAGGGCACGCGGGACGGATCAACCTCTATGCCCTTGAGCGGGCCACTGCCGCGCACCAGAATATCGGCGACTTTCTCCCCGGCTTCGATTCGCTCGTGCTCGAATGTCACGTCTGCGCCCATCTCCTGCAAGGTTAGATAAAGCCCAACCCGCCTTTCATTAATCCCCACGCGGGAGAGGCGAATTGCGGACCCTTCTCTTAAAACGGCCGCTACAGCCGGGAAAGCGGCGGACGACGGGTCGCCCGGCACGTCTACAGCGCAAGGCTGCAAAGGCTGATGGCCGGTCACGCTGATGGCCTGTGCACCGTCCTCCAGCGTTTCCACCTGCACCTCGACACCGAAATGCCGCAACATATTCTCCGTATGATCGCGCGTTGGCACGGATTCGATCACGCTCGTGGTTCCCCGCGCGTTCAGCCCCGCAAGCAAGACGGCAGATTTCACCTGCGCAGAAGCTACGGGCAGACGGTATTCGATGCTCAGGGCGTCTTCCGGGCCCGTTACGGTGAGGGGTAAACGTCCGCCCTCCGCCGTTTCGAATTGCGCACCCATCATCTCCAACGGCGTCATCACCCGGCGCATCGGACGGCGGCTCAAGGAGGCATCCCCCGTAAAGGTTGCTGTAATCGCATGCGCTCCGATCAACCCTATCAATAAACGGGTCGAAGTCCCGCTATTACCCATTTCCAAAGGCCCAGCGGGCTGCTGCAATCCACCGATCCCGGTTCCAAAGACGCGCCAAAGGCCGTCCCCGCCGCGTTCGATATCCGCCCCCATCGCCCTCATAGCGGCAGCCGTGTGCAAAACGTCTTCGCCCTCCAGCAAGCCACTGATGATCGTCTCTCCAACCGTTACAGCCCCAAACATAAGCGCACGGTGAGAGATGGATTTATCGCCCGGTACGCGCACCGTACCGGTCAAAGGCTCTGATTTTTCGGAAGAAAGAATTGCCATGGGCGCTATAAATACAGATCAGACCTGTAAGATCAAATCTTATTTTTCCGCGTATTAAAGCTGGTCAGCTTGCCATCATAATTTTGAACAAATTTCACGAAATCCTGCGCAGGCACAGGCCTTGAATAACGGAAACCCTGCACCTCGTCACAGCCCTGTGCTACAAGGAAGGCTTCATGATCACTTGTCTCAACCCCTTCAGCGATCACTTTCAGGTTCAGAGAGTGGCCAAGCCGAACGATCGTACGGGCAATCGCGGCATCGTCAGCATCATTCAAAGCGTTGCGGATAAAGGACTGGTCGATTTTAAGACGATCAATCGGGAATTGCCGCAAGTAAGACAGGGACGAATAGCCGGTCCCAAAATCATCAATGGCCAGCTCAACACCGATCGCATGCAAATTCTGCAAGGTCTGGATCGTGTGATGGATATCGTCCATAAAGACGCTCTCGGTAACCTCAAGCTCCAGCCTGTGCGGCTCCAGGCCGGTCTCATCAATGACTTTCTGCGTAAAACCGCAAATATCGCTTTGAGAGAACTGAGCGGCAGAAACGTTCACAGCGATCCGTAGATCGATATCATGCTGAGCCTTCCAGCGGGCAGCCTCCTTACAGGCCGTCTCCATAACCCATTCACCGATTGGCACGATCAGACCGGATTGCTCGGCGACGGGGATAAAATCAGCTGGAGAGATAAAACTTCCTCCCTCTTTTGAATTATCCGGCTTCCACCAACGCAGGAGTGCCTCCGCACCGATAACCTTCCCTGTCTTAAGGTCAAGTTGCGGCTGATAATGCAAAGAAAGCTGGTTATGTTCGAGCGCATCACGCAAGTCGCGCAAGATCTGAAAACGCTGCTGAACCAGAAGATCGAAATCCTCGGAATATTCCTTGATCGTATCGCGCCCTTCTTCCTTCGCACGGTTGAGCGCAATATCGGCGTTTTTAAGAACCTGATCCGGATCAACGCCATCATCCGGGAAGGTCGCAACCCCAACGGACGCACGAACCTGAAATGTCTCATTAAAGACCTTAAACGGCTCTCCGCGAATCATATGCAGAAGGCGCTCACCCACATCGCGGGCAGAGTTCACGTCCGTCGATAACGGCATCAGAATGGCAAACTCATCCTCACCGGTCCGCGAAACGGTGGCCGAAGCCGGCAACGAAGAGCGATGCCGTTTCCCGACACTGCGCAGGATAGCATCGCCAATATTGTGCCCCATCGAATCGTTAATATCTTTAAAATGATCCAGGTCGATCGTTACGATCGCAAAGCGGTTTGCCGTACCATCAGCGCCATTTTGGCGTGAATTCTCAGTCAGCGTCTGGACAAAGAAGATACGGTTGGGCAGGCCGGTCAAACTGTCATAATAAGCCAGCTTATGGATTTTGTCTTCCGCCGCGCTCTTGACCCGTTTCAGGTTTTCGGCATTCTGGTGGATCAGATTCTGAGCAATCTCAATCGCCCCTCCAATTTCGTCGTCTTCATCAAAGGGCGAGGGTGCGATATCCGGATTTTCCGGATTTTTATAGGCAGCCATCAAATTGGCCCGCATGAAAAGAATCGGCTCCAGCAGCCAATGCCCCAGCGCAATCATCAAGACGACCGTTACGAACAGGGACATAAACAGCATAATGATGATTGTATCTTTTACGTAATCTTCTAACTCCCTCTGGATACGGGCAGAGTCTATTTTTGCGATAATGAAATAGGCACGCTTCAAATCACTGGTTCTCAGAACGACCTCATACGACCCTTTGTCACGGCTTAGATATGTTTTTGACAGATTTTGAAAATCAATGCCCGTCATGGTCAAAGGCATGCCATACGCCTGTATAAAATCCGCTTCATACGAATAAACAGCCATCCCGACAATATCAGTCGTATCCAGGATACGTTGCGCCTGCGCAGGCGTAAAAGGAGAACGCCTGAGATCACTATCCGTACTGATCGTCGCGGCAAGCGCGGCGCGGCTCGATTCACGAAGCTGGTCAAGCCGACCCTGTTCGAACTGCTTCATGGCCCCGAAATTCAGGATACAGGTCTGTACCAGAAGGATGGTCATAAACACGGCAAGCGCAATGCGCCAACTGATCCGGCTTTTCCAGATTTTGGCAGGAGACGAGGCAAACATACTGCTGAAAGCATGTTTGTCCGCTTTCTTTCCGGCTTCTTCCCGATGCTCCGTCACAGCGTCTCGTATTTTTATGGATATCACGTTTGTTAGCGCAGGCATTCAGCGTCCATTATCCACTATAATTGCGACTCTGTACACGGTTAGTCGCAGAAAAACCGGTTTTTATCCCTTCCTTGCCCCCCATTCTACTTCAGCAATCGTTAATAACGGGTTTAGAACGTTGAGAGCTTTGAACAACGTGAAAGCAGAGCATAGAATTTTTCAAAAATCTACATACGCGGACAATGACAGGGAGCGCAATACGTACAAAATCGTTTTCGATGATATGAGCGTATGAATGGATAAAGCAATAATTTACGCCGCTTTATCCTCTGTCATTTTTTTGATGGAGCCGGTTGTGCTGTGCCCTTCATAGACTGGCATCACGCAAACCTCACCGCCATAAGCCCGGACGGTGGGTGCTTCGGGTATCTGATCTTCTGTGTAGTCCCCGCCTTTGAAATAAATATCAGGCTGCAAATGCTTTAAAAGCGCTGTCGCCGTATTATCTTCTCCGACCGTGTGCGCACCAAATAAAACAACCATATCCACACAACCCAAAGCCCCCAGAACAGCGGCGCGGGAGGCTTCGTCATGAACGGGCCGCGTCTCACCTTTTAGGATTTTGACAGAGCTGTCTTTATTCAACGCGACGATCAGGCGATCACAATGATTGCGAGTATTATTCAGATAAGAAACATGGCCGTAATGGAGGATGTCAAAACAGCCATTTGTGAATCCGACTTTTAACCCTCTGGCTTTCCAGCGTCTGACCTGCTCCGCAGCTTCCTCAGACTCCAAAAGGCGCGCCATATGGGCACCACCGCCAGAGGAGCTACCGCCGAGGGAGAGGTGCCCGGCCAAAGCATCCCCATGATCGCTATTGACGGCGTCCAGCAATTCATTCGCCCGAATAGAGGCTGTCCCGACTTTTGCGACGACAAGGCTCCCTGCCAGATTAGCCAGAGCGCCGGCCTCCGGCATACTGGCCCCAGCAGCCAAAGCCGTTGCAATTGTTGCAATCACGGTATCTCCGGCACCTGAAACATCGAAAACTTCGATATTGCGGGTTCGCAAATGAACCGGCGGGGCTTCTCCGCTGATAATGCTCATCCCGTCGGCAGAGCGTGTCGCGATCACCGTCTCAATACCGCATCTTTTGATAATATCCTGCGCGGCCTCCATGACCTCTGTGTCTGTTTTGACGGGCAGGCCGTGCGCAGCTTCCGACAGCTCTTTTCTGTTCGGCGTAACCGCGCTCGCCCCTTTATAAATACTGAAATCACGGCCTTTCGGATCGACGACAACCGGTACGCCCCGTTTATTTGCCGCGGCAATCACGGCGGCAATGACATCCCGGCGCAAAACACCCTTGCCGTAATCCGATATAATGACGGCCTGAACCTGCGCAATCAGTTGCTCCGCTTTTTCAATGAGCTGTGCGGCCAAAGCATCAGTAACAGGTGTCTTATCTTCAAAATCCGTCCGCAAGACCTGCTGATGCCCGGCCAGATAACGGGTTTTAACGGTTGTCGGGCGCGCCTTATCATACAACAAGCCACTCGTGTCAATGCCCAGCGCCTCAGCCCGCTCGCGGATAACACGGCCATCTTCATCCTCACCGGTTACCGAAATAATGAGGCCTTTAGCGCCTAACCCGACAATATTGGCCAGCGTGTTTCCCGCCCCGCCCAGCATAAAATTTTCACGGGCTACAGCCAGAACCGGCACCGGGCTTTCGGGTGAAATCCGATCCACAGAGCCGTAAACGAAACGGTCCAGCATGATGTCACCGATCACCAGAACAGAAGCCTGTTTCATAGCTTCGACATGATGGGCAAGGCTTTGGCTCATAGGTCTGTCCTTTCGGGTGTACTTCCAAGGCCTAAATCTAAAAAAATGACAAAATACCCCGGAATTTTGGCCTTTATGCCCGTTTGTTAGGATTTCGTCAATCTTTGTAGGGTTTAATAGAAGGGACGGTGTAAAAGGACAAGCGTGCGGATCATAGAGGGGTAAACACGCAAAAAGCAAATAAAAACAACAATAAAGGGATGAAAAAGTGGGGCACAGCACAGAGAATAAGGGCGTTTTACAGCTGATCAGAGCAGGACTGGACCGCAACCGTTTAGGCGAGCTTCTGGTCATGAAAGATATGCTTTCTGAAACCGACCTGCGCAGGGCGCTGGACCTTCAGAAGAAAACCAGACAACCTCTTGGACAGGTCTTGCTTGAAGAGGCCGTCATCTCTCACCGCCAGCTTTTTTCGGTTCTGGCCCGTCAATTCACGTTACGCGCTATTACCGCCGCATCACTCTGTCTGTTTTCACTGACCGGCATCGGGATCAAGAAAGCCCGCGCAGGTGGGATTGATGACATTCCCGCCCGGATCGCTTTCAATATTTCCGCACAAGCTTACACGGACGTTGCGTCTTATCCGGCTTTGTTCGGTTCACAGGAAAAACGCTCGCGCAATCTTGCGGCTTTCACAAAGTGGAGCAGTATGTTCGAACGCTTCGATCAAGAGTTGAACGCGAAAAGCTCAGCCCGCATCGTCCGGGAATTTCAGGAAAATATAGAAGATTTCAAAACGCTGCCTCTGAGAGACATGGCTTCCCGCGTCAACGATGTCATGAATGCGAAACGCTATATCGTAGACAGCAAGAACTGGGGCAAAAGCGATTATTGGGCGACGCCGATAGAGTTTATGCGGCGCGGCGGCGACTGCGAAGACTTCGCTATCGCGAAATACGCGGCCCTGCGTGTCTTGGGCGTCCCGGAAGAACGCCTGCGCATTGCTATTGTTCACGATACGCAGAAAAATATCCCGCATGCTCTGTTGATCGTCTACACGGATCAGGGCGCTTATTATCTCGACAATCAGACTGAAAGGATTGTCAGCGCAAATACACCCGGGCGCTACCGCCCGATCTTTTCGATCAACCGCACCGCCTGGTGGCTGCACAGCGCACCGGAGAGCAGCACGATCGTCGCCAGCGCGCAATAATCAGTTTAGTATTTGAAATCATATATCCTCCTATTGTCGTCCCCGCGGGTGAGCGCAGCGAACCTAAAACAGCGGGGAGCCGGGAACGCCGGCCGCAAAGCGGCTGACCTTATGTGGATCCCGTTCGTGCAAGCTTTCGCCTTCGCGAAAGCGCCAACGGGATGACGTTTGAGAGATATGTCCAATTTTTAACTGGAATGGCTATACGATCCCCCGCCTTCGCAGGGGAAAACAAAATCATTTTAAAATGGCTAAGTTACATCTTGCCTGCGCCGGATGTCGCCGGTAACGCACCGAAGACTTGGCGACGAGAGAGATGCTCAGCGGTCATATCAACCTCTGTATCCGGTTCTGAAACTATGTTCTCACCACTTGCAGCTTTTTGAAAGCCTGCGGCAAGGCTGGAATCAGCGACAGGCTCACTTTCCGGTAGCGGCCCTGCGCCGCCCATTGCCGCCCTCAAATCTGTCAATAAACCCTCTACATAAGCAATTTCACCACAATTATAAGAAACGATCAGGTCCGGCGCGCAATGTTCGTTCAACGCCTGAGCCTCTTCACGAAGCCCCGCCAGCTCTTTTTCCAGATGCTCTGCGACGATATCATACCCGGCTTCAGCCGCACTGAGCCGCGCCAGTGAAATTTCCGCTTCTTCCAGCCGTTCAATCAAGGCTGTCTCGTCGGATTCCGCCTTTAGAAACTCAAGCGCCATATGGATATGGTCGTGCAAAGCCGCCGTATTTCCACTTTCCAGCGCCCCCAGCGCGGATTTTTGAAGGCTTTCATTCGGCAACAGTGCGATAACATCTTTTGCCTCGTCATAAACGCTCTCTATCTCCGCCTGAATTCCTTTAACGGCGTCCGCAATCTCCTGAAACCGCCCCGGTGGTGATGCCAGATTAGCGTCTTCGCTGACCTGTCCCGCGATATAGTCCATGAAATGCCGGGCTGTCACACTGTCAAACGCTTCCGGGTGATTTTTAATATAGGTCTGGACCTTTTCAATCTCTTGCAATGCCTTGGCTCGTAGCGCTTCCGGCCCCATGTCCGGATATTTTTGCGCCAGTGCTTTTTCCGCATATTCCAGAATCTCACGATCAATCGCTTTATGGATGTCCTCGTCCGATAAATCTTTAAAGCGCGGCTCGTTTCTGATCCGCTCATAAAATTCCATATGGAGCGCGCTATATTCCTGCGCACGCTCTTCCAGCGTTTCGGCAGCCAACATCGCGCCGACACGGTCTGCGATCTCTTCTGCATAATTATTAAAAAAATCGTCCAATTCTTCGAGAAGGTCGTGAACCAGCTCCGCATGAAGCAGCGCCTTTTCCAATTCACTTTTTTTGTGAGCGTCTCTTTCCGCTTCCGCCGCTGCGTCAGACGTTATGGATGCAACCACGCCTTCAGACAGTATCTTGTTAGCCAAAATATTTAAAAGCGCGGGAGGCACAGCTCCAACAACGCTAAAAAGCATATCCTCGGTCAAATGTCCGTTTTTGATGGAATTACGGATATAAGCCTCCGCACCGTCAGGATCGTTCTTATCTACCTGCTTGTATAACCCCTGAACGAAGGTCAGGAATCCCATATGGAGCGAATCCTCCTGATCCAACTCAATTTGCCCTACATTCTCGGCAACATGTTGGAGAGTCTGGAATTCGAGCATTGAATTTCGTACGCTGTTTAATCCTGCATCCGGATCGATCGCCATGAAATACGCTTTCTCCTTAGGTTATCGCCCCCATTCTAATATGGAAAGGTTTACGAAATCTTAACGGGATATTAATTTCGGAGGGTTTAAGAATGCGAAGACGTATATTCCTGCATGTATTACCGGTTGCAAAAAATGCCGGGAGTGCTAAACACGAGGAAGGATTTTACTTTAAAAGACCCCAAACCGGAGAATATGTGATGAATATCCATGAATATCAGGCCAAGGAATTGCTGGCGAAATACGGCGTAGCCGTCCCGAAAGGCATTCCCGCCATGAGCGTTGAAGAGGCTGTAAAGGCTGCGGAAAGCCTGCCCGGGCCGCTTTATGTCGTCAAAGCCCAGATTCATGCGGGTGGGCGCGGCGCCGGTCATTTCACGGATAATCCGGAAGGCAAGGGCGGCGTGCGCCTGTGCAAGAGCGCAGACGAAGTTCGCGCCGCTGCCGAAGCGATGCTCGGCAAGGTGCTGGTCACCAAACAGACCGGCCCGGAAGGTAAAGAGGTTCAGCGCCTTTACGTCACGGACGGCGTGGACATCGAGAAGGAATATTATTGCTCCGTCCTGCTGGACCGGGCCACAAGCCGCGTAACCTTCATGGTTTCCACCGAAGGCGGGATGGATATTGAAGAGGTTGCCGAGAAAAGCCCCGAAAAAATCATCAAGGCTTCGATCGATCCGGCCTCCGGGATTTCAGGCTTCCATGCGCGCAAACTTGCTTTTGGGCTAGGCCTTGAGGGCGCAGCTTTGAAATCGGCGCAAAAATTTTTCGGGGCGCTTTATAAAGCCACCGTTGAGCTGGACGCCTCAATCGTCGAAATCAACCCGATGATCCTCGTCGGAGACGAAATTATGGCACTGGATGCCAAGATGAATTTCGACGATAACGCGCTGTTCCGTCAGAAAGACGTCGCGGGTATGCGCGACGAAACGGAAGAAGACGAAAAAGAACGCGAGGCCCATGAGCACGAGCTATCTTACGTCGCGCTGGAAGGCAATATCGGCTGTATGGTGAACGGCGCCGGGCTGGCGATGGCCACGATGGACATTATCAAGCTCGAAGGCGGACAGCCTGCGAACTTTCTGGATGTCGGGGGTGGTGCCACAACTGAGCGCGTTACGGCAGCCTTCAAGATCATTCTCTCCGATCCGAACGTAAAAGGCATTCTGGTCAATATTTTTGGCGGAATCATGCGCTGCAACGTGATTGCGGACGGGATCGTCGCGGCTGCGAAGGAAGTGTCCTTGAGCGTTCCGCTTGTGGTTCGCCTTGAGGGTACGAATGTCGAGCAGGGTAAGGAAATTCTAGCCAATTCCGGTCTGCCGATTATCGCCGCCAACGATCTGGGCGATGCGGCCCGGAAGATCGTGGACGCGACAAAGAAGGCGCAAGCAGCAGCATAAAATCCTGCGGCGTATTAGGTGTTGTAAACCATCAAGGGTAAAGGAGAATACGCATGAAGACTCTTGCACTGACAGCCGCTATTTTAGGGGCCTCTCTTGTGGGAATACCTGTATCTTCAGCGCAGGGTTTTACAACATATACGCATCAGCATGCCCATAAACCCGTGCATGTACGGTCTATATCGGACAGGGAAGGCGTGCTTGGCTTCTCAGCCGAAGAGCGCCGGATCATCCGCGAGGTGCTCGGCACGGTCAAGCGTGTCCGGGATTATGACCGGGACGGTGATAGAGACCGCCGACACGATAAAAAACACAACCGCAAACATGGCGGCGCGTGGGATGACGGTAAATCTCTGCCTCATGGTCTGGCCAAACGCGGCGGCGATCTCCCGCCCGGTCTGGAGCGCCATATTGAAAAATACGGCACGCTCCCGCCGGGTCTTCAAGGCCGCGCCCTGCCGGACGATCTGGAAAGACGCCTCCCCAAAAGCCGCAGGGGCACGAAACGCGTGATCATTGATGACGATGTCCTGCTGATCGAAGAAGCCACAGGCGTCGTGCTGGATATCCTGAAGGATGTTTTCGGGAAATGAACGACCCCGCCCCAAGGGGCGAGGTATCAAACTCCCTCTCCCCCACGGGGAGAGGGTTAGGGTGAGGGGGCTTACGGACT